>CAYJIB010000194.1:0-1517 GCA_964370125.1 uncultured Desulfovibrionaceae bacterium | reverse complement strand
AATTAAATCAATTAAACAAACTCATCGCAATCTCAACCCTTGCGGCTTCTCACTCTCAAGGCAATAAGGCCAAGGCTTGCAAAGAACAAAATAAGCATATCATAGGCAGATGAATTACCAACAGAACAGCCAGTTATACGTGCTATGACTGCGTGTGGATAAAGACCGTTCGGGTCAGCGATTGTGCCGAGTTCGCCTTTGGCTGTGTCAAAGTCGCCTTCGTCTTTGACGACAAAGTAGACTGTGTAGTCGCCGCTTGTATAGTGTTTCCGTTCTTCAGTTGCTGCTCTGGCGTCAATAAAGGCGCCATCTGGGCCGATAAGCCAGAATTTACCGTCTAGGGCTTTCACCTCAGCTGGCTCCAAAGCAGTACCCTGGGCGACTTTCTTTGCGGCCTCGCCTTCGACGCCTTGTGCGTACATATTAACATAGCTAAAGTCATCATCCGCACGTGTTTCGGCGTCTAGCCATTTTTGCAAGCGAATGCTAGAGGGAGTGATCTCTCCTCCAATTGTGTTTTCTTCAAGTTCATATCTAAATTTTCTGCTAAAGATAAAGGCGTCACGATTATCATCGCCTTCGGCAGTTTCAAAACCTGTCAGTTTAAAGCTTACAATTGCATCAGTATTGCCATAGGGATCGGGTTCGTATTTAATACGGAGATTAGTTTCTTCATATCCTGATGAAGTATTTATAGTATTTGGGGCTTCTACTACTTGGAGGCCTTCATTGGTGCTAACACCAGCTTGCCCGTATACACTGTTCATCGGGAAGAAATCTTCATAAATAGGGTCGTTTACATCTGATGAAAAGCTTGCTGTTCTTGTTAATACACATACACTGCTTGTGGCTATGCCGTTTTCTAGCCTCACCGTGTAATAGACGATGTAGCTTTTGTCGTATTCGAGCTTAGACACTGCAGACCTACTGTCCACTTCGCCCTTTTCGTCGATAGGCCCGACAATCCATGCGCTTTCATTTGTGGGATTTTCAACGAATGTTGTGCTTACAGCTTCATCAGTGAAGTTTACAAGGTTAGAAAATCTTCTGATTTTAACGGCATTTTGGGCTGTTAGAGACTCTTCTTGAATTGCAGGAATATTGTCATTAGGGCTTTTCGGTGTTCTAAACTGCACAGCATAGGTGACAAACTTTGAGCCAGTATAATTGGTGCCTGACAAATCCGTTGTCAGGGCAAGGCTTTGGTTGCTGTTGACTTCTTCCAGACCGCCAACAGGTGTACGATTGTTTAGCCAGCCAGCATCAATCAGGTTTGTTGTGAGGTCATCGAGAACTGTTTCTTCAGTGTTTTCTTGCAGAAGGTTGATGGCAGATGCACTCTGTAAGCTAGCATCAATTTGAAAGTCTTTGGAAATAAAGTCGCTTAGTGTGCTTTTTCTATCTTCTGGAGCGATAAGGCGGCTTTTGTCGTCGAGTGTTTCTTTTGTCTGCGGTTCAACTGCCTGCTGACTTTCTGCCGTAGGCACAGCATAATAAATGTCGTAGGTTTGACCGCT
>CAYJIB010000193.1:0-1552 GCA_964370125.1 uncultured Desulfovibrionaceae bacterium | reverse complement strand
AGTGGTACCACGCTTAAAGATCTAAGCCTCTACAATATAACAGAAAACAAAGACATTACACACCTTCCAAATACCTCATTGCTTGATTTGAAAACGGAAGGTAATTGGATTGTATTTATTGAAAAAAATACTGACACGCCACTTGGCCTTGATAGCCCTATCGAAGAAGGCAAAGTGTATGACATTTATTATGTCGTCGAAACAAATTCAGACCCAAGCCCTGACAATATCTTTACAAACAAAAGCCGCCTTATTGCGCCAGAAGAAATTCCTCAAAACGAAGCCTCTGTCTATGTGTCCAATCTACAACAAGACAGTGCTGCCCAAAGCGGACGTACGACCTTGGTAGAAAAAACAAGCTTGGGCGAAGCAAGCGATTTGAAGCCGCTTGATTATGGCTATGTGCAAAATATGCTTGATAAAAATGCAACACCCATCAGCTCAAAAGATTTGGCAGCTGAAGCTGGCAAAGTAAAAAGCCTTGCCTTGGTGACAGACGCAAGCGAACTTTTTGCCCAAAATCCACCGCTTGAGCCAACATTTGTGACCTATGCTATAACCTTTATCGTGCCAAATTATTCTGATCCAAGCCTTAAACTGATTGACCTAAATCCCACAGTCAATGATGTAAAGGTAGAAAATTATATGGCAAATGGCGAAGCCTTCACACAGGTTTATAGCTGGAACGATATCAACAAAGCCAATGTCTTTTGTGTGGCAAAAGATGACGGAACTGACCCACCCACAAGCGGCATCGAGCTTGATGAAGGTCAACAATACAAGCTTTATTATACCGTGGCCATTGATCCCACAAGCAAAAAAGCGACGAGCAATGTGTCTGTGCAAACAAAGACAGCAAAACTCTCAAGCGCTCCGCCTGCCCTTCCTGCTGGCTTTACGCAAGCAGTGACTGGGGCTATCTTAACAGTAGACAGTGAAGAAAAAAAGGGCGCACCGCAAGTCGTTGTTTCAGACGATTTTGAAGAAGCAAACAGCGCCATTGAATACGAAGCCGACGAAGCGGGCAATAAAGGCCCTGTGCAAAGCTTTGCCTATCAAGGCTTTAGTACAGGCGATGCCTATGTCTTCACAAGAAGCTTCACCTACAACAACCGCATTGTAGATGGTGTTGAAGAAAGTCCTTTGCTGATCAATGCCGCAAATATGCGCCTCAGAAAGTATGATCCTTCGTATACGCCCTTGAACAGTTTCACCCTTGTAGAAGCACCAAGCTCAGCTGACGTTGCCGACATAAACAAGCTTAGAGAGATGGACGGTGACTTCTGGCTCGTAAAAGAGAATGCCGATGGAAGCTTTGAAAATATCACAGATATCGATGGTACAATTCCTTTTGTGCCAGGAGCAAAATATACGGCCTTCTTCGTCATCAAGGACGATGGTGACTTTGATATGACAAAAGATCCAAATACCGCAAATGGCAGCAAGATTATCGCTGACCCAAACGGCCTCTATGCCCAGCCTGCACCTGGCGGAAAGAGCAGCGGTTGTGCTCTTGGCGAGAATACAGTCTATGACTTGGCTTTGCTTACGC
>CAYJIB010000192.1:0-1582 GCA_964370125.1 uncultured Desulfovibrionaceae bacterium | reverse complement strand
TTAAAAAATATACTGTGCTGTTGAGCATTCCTTCATTGTCTGTTGTGGCTTCATAGTAGATTGTATAGTCTTGATTTTCAGCGATAGCTTCACCAACAAGGCCCTCTACCCAAAAATTGAGAGTGTTTATGTTTTCAGCGTTCACGGCTTCGTCTGCGCTATTCACAAAAACATAGTCTGTTATGACTTCACCCTCTACGCCTTGCAGCTTAAAATCCTTTGTAAAGCTTGGATTTTCAGCAGCAAACATGTCTGTGGTGAAGAGCTTTCGCAAGACAATGCGGTCATTGGCAAATGGAGTGTTCGGAATGTTTCCTGCTGTGCCAATGGTTCCACTTTCAACCTTGTGCCGTTGATGAACAAAGAAGCCAGGGGGAGGTGTTATGTACCAAGTTCCATCATCCGCGTCTGTGCTAAACTCGGCCATAGCCAAGCCTGCATAGCTGAAAGCAGGCGTGCCTTGTTCTTTAAGTGGAGCAAGGCCTGGCTGGTCTGTGTTGTTCACAAGGGCAAAGACTACGTTTATTGTGACATCCTTTGGGGTACTCGCTTCAAAGTCTATCGCATCAGTCACAAAAAAGCCTGTGTATGTTTTTGCTTCAAGTTCTGTGTTTGCAGGCAGGAAGGTAGGCTTATTGACAAGAGGGCTGGCAAGCACATTCTCATCAGCAAAAACATAATAGCGACCTGCTGTTAAACCTTCATTCGTAAAAGATGTAGTATTGTCACTAAATGTTAAAGGCTGACTTGCCACACTTTCAGCATTTGATGAATAATAAACCCTCAATGCATCGTCAAGCCTAAGACCCTTGGCAGCTGAAGTATCATCGATTGTAAAGGTAAAAGGAGTGGCGAGCTTGTAGCCATCTATTTCTTCGTTAGCTGTCACTTCTTTTACGCTTCCAGCATAGCCTTGCACAGAGTAGTTTACAAGCTTTGTGCTGATTGTGGGGGTAACAGTACCAAGGTCATCTTCAAGAAGATAAGTAGGAAAATATACAATGGCTAGATTGTTTGCTTCGTCAAGTGCTGCACCGTAGCCAATGTTGGGATCTGGCAGGCCTGGTGGAGGTGGTGGAGCAAGGTCAACACCCATCAAAGTGGCAAAGTTTTCCATCCTCAAAGAAGCACTCGCTCTAGCCACACTTGGGAAAATAGCCAAAATCAGCGCAAGCAAGAGCGTTGCAGTCAAAAGCCTAAAATTCAAAAAAAACTTCATCTTCTTCATAAAAAACCTCTGTATAGCTAAAATAGCAAATTTTGCCTTGCGGCTAAAAAGCAAAGCAAAAGCCGAATTCACAAAATATAAAAAATCCTCTGGAAGCCTTTCTAACACTTCCAGAGGATTTTAGCAAGAAATTACTTTCGTTCATTCTTCAATAATTTTAGCTCTTCCTAGCCCTCACCCTCAAGAGCAAAAGGCCAAGGCTTGCAAGCAACAACAAAACCAAGTCGTAGGCTTCACTTCCGGCAACAGAGCAGCCGCTACTACTACTGCTGCTACTGCCACCTGGGCGTGGTTCGGTCGCATAGAGGGCATTTGGGTCACGGATTGTGCCTTGTTCAGGGTTGAGGTCAAAAT
>CAYJIB010000191.1:0-1932 GCA_964370125.1 uncultured Desulfovibrionaceae bacterium | reverse complement strand
CCTTGTGGCCTTCTTGGCCTTCATTGTGCCAAGTGCGCAGGCGGCTGTGGCAACGGATGCTGAACATCAACCATTCTATACTGTCACTGAATCAACAACAAACATTCTCAACGAAAATAAAAGCGATGAGAGCAAACCCTTTGTTTTTACAGAAGAGGGCATCTTAGAGCGTGCAGTCAAATTTGCACAAGAAGTGCAAGTGGAAAAAGATAAGCTCACCTTAAAAATAGAAAAACTTCCTGCAGGCCTTCCTGAGGTCACTCCCTTCGTCGTTCTTAAAATGAAGTACACACCTGCCAATTTTATTGATCCTGAAGAAGGCGAAGAGCTTCCTGTTCCAACAGTAGGGAGCTTAACCCTTCAGTTTTATGGAGAAGAAGAAGAAGAAGCCCCTATCAGGAAAGCTGAAGAAACTCCAAAGATGGTTTGGAACACTTACGATACCTTTGCAAAACATACAGGGCGACATCCATTAAGCAATTTGCAGGCAAATACCTGGCTTATTTTCAATGCAGGCGAGATTGGTGTTAATGAAGACCAAGCCTCACTTACCTCTGGTACCGAACTCGAACCCGGCAAAACCTACGATATTTATTATGCTGCGCCAGTGACTGACTTGGCACCACGCCCAGAAATTCAGCCACTCGCTGAGACCGCTGAACTTTGGCTCGACAACAAAAGCCGCCTTATTGCCCCAGCAGAAAGGGCAAACGAAGACCTTGACTTTGTTTCTAAAAATTATCAAATCGATGATAAATTCGATCTAGGAGCCGGAGGCTATGTCGATTTGAGCGAGTACACATGGCCAACACAAAATGTCGAAACTGAAGTAAATCCGCTTGAAGCTGGCTGGCTGAACAATCGCACTCCCGTTGGTGGAAAGGAAGAAACCAACAACAAGAAAACCCTCGCCTTAACAACGGATTTAACAGAGCACGATACATATAAAAACGCAACATTTGTCACTTATGCAGTGCAGTTTAGAACGCCTAAAGACCCTAATGATGCAAATAATACTGATATTATTAAGGTTCAACCACCTCTACCGCTTACAGTCGATAACGCCGTTGAAGTCAGAAGGTATTCTGATGATGTGAACTACGAGAAAGACGTGATAAGCAAAGCATTTGTTGAAAATCCCGAAAGTGAAATCTCTTGGGTAGCTGGGCCTGTCATAGATGGCGTAGTGGACAGCAAAATTGCAGTTACTGATCTCAACTATGACGCAACCTACATCGCTTACTACACCGTAAGAGTCGTAAACGGCGTAGCCATAAGCAATGTTGCCGTTGTCACCAGAACAGCAAGCTTTTCTAACGATCCGACCGACTCAGCTTATACAGATTTCTTCCCGATGAACAGTGAATATGGGCAAGCTGACGTTACCGATTCAACAAAGCTTCTTGTCACCAAAGTCCCAGAAATGGAGCAGGTGGACGCTGAAACACCTTCTAATCGTGTTGAATACGGTGCAGATGTCTTTGGCAATACAGGGCCGGTAATGGGCTTTGAGTTGGGAGGTTTTGGCACAGATGCAAGTAACCCAGACGCCATGATCTTTAGCAGAACATTTACCTATAAAGTTGAAGAAAATGGAACTCCAGAAAATATCACGACCGAAACTGTACGCTTGCAAAAATGGCAGATCGATAGTGATGGTAACCGCTTTTATTTTGGACCATTTGAAGCTGTAGAAGAAGAGCCTGCAAAGCCTTTAGCAAAGGGAGCTGTCAAAGCCTTAGACGGAAAATTCTGGCTTGTTGCAGATCTAGACGATGATGGAATTGCAGACTATATCCCCGTCACTGCCGAGTCCACTACCCCATTTATACACAACCAAAAATACACAATCTACTTTGTTGTCCAAGACGAAGGCGACTTTGACACAGCTAAAGGCACTCTCGGAACAATCGGTGACCCGAACGGTGTCTA
>CAYJIB010000190.1:0-1990 GCA_964370125.1 uncultured Desulfovibrionaceae bacterium | reverse complement strand
TGTTGATGAAGACAATGTTGTTCGTGCGCTTGATTTGTTAAATAACAAAAATCTGCCTGCGCAAACATTCCAAAACCTTGGCAGTATTTTTAATAATGAAGGTCTTGTTGCTTCTAGCTCTTCTGAACAAGCCAGAATGGCCTACGCTATCTCACAAGAACTGTCAGAAACTTTTACGCAAATAGACGGTGTGCTAACAGCCCGTGTGCATGTGGTGCTTGGCAAACAAGACCAAAGCAATAAATTTGTTGTCGAGCCTTCAGCGGCGATCTTTATTCGCCACCTTCCCACTTCACCTGTTGTAAATTATCTTGTCCAGCTTAAAAATCTTACCAGCAAGTCTGTCCCTAAAATACATGAAGACAATATTTCTGTGGTCCTTATGCCTGTGCGTGAGTCTGTGAGTGTGCCTTGGGTTGACGCACCCACCTTTTTACAAACCTTTATCCAAGAAAGCAAAGAATCCCCTCTGCTTATGACAATGCTTGGCCTTATTAGCTTAGCTTGCCTTGTCTATCTTGGGCGTTTGGCTTGGTCTGTGATTTCTTCCTATACAACGAAAAAAACAGAGCCGCCACAAGAAGACGAAGTTTAAGGCTGCTAGTGAAGATTTATGCATAAAAATTTTTTCCATGATACGCTGAGCTACAATCCCGAACTCTTGCAAGCCATGTTGCAATTCAATACAGATCGGGTGCGCCTTGCTTGGCAAGTTGATACAAAGCACAAGAACGAGCCTGCAGGCGAGGCGGCCTTGTCTCTTCTTGAGCAAAGATGCAGGAAATTACCAGAGTATCGCAGAAAAAATCTTCAAAAAAATACAGAGGCAGAGCTGTTTTTTTGGGATTTTAGGGACGAAGTCAGGCGACTTGCCTTGCTTGATGTGGCATCAATACACAAGATCATGCTCTATATGGGCGTGAGTGTACACGCCGCAAAGATTGTCCAATGTGTTTCAAACAAAGAGGTCTTGGCTTTGCGAGACGGCCTTGGTGAAGAAGCCTATACTTTTGCCATACACAGGGGGCAATTTGCGCTTGGGGGCATAAACAAGAAGCTTTTTGACTTTTTGCAAGAAGAAGATTTGTATCCAAGGATTGTCTTGAGCGGCATTTTTTTCTTATATTTTTGCATAGATACGATGCCGACTTTGCTGTATAATATTTTATGGGAACATATAGAAAGCTTTGCGAAAAAGCAACAGATAGAAATTGCTGTTGTAAATGGCTATATCGAAGGCCTTGCAGACGATAGAGCTACAAAAGACATAGCGCCTCTTTGCTTTGGCATGAAGAAAATTTTACTCAAGGAAATTGATTCAAAATGGAAGCCATATTTCAACGCCTAGACAATGTTATCAAGCCTAGCGCCGAGACAAAGGTCGTAAAGATTGCCGATAAAGACTTGTGTATTAAGGCTTCAGATCTGCTTGCACAAGCCGAGGCAAGAGCAGCGCAAATCCTTCAAGAGGCCGAAGAAGTCTATGCCTTGCGCAAACAAGAAGGCTATGAAGCGGGTATGGCTGAAGTTAAGCTTGAGCACGCTGAAAAAATACTCGAAACCATTTTGTCTTCTGTGAGCTTTATTGAAAATATTGAGCAAAGCATCGTTGAAGTTGTTATTGCCTCTATTCATAAGGTCTTGGGTGCTTATGACAAGGAAGAATTGGTCAGCTTGATCGTGCAAAAAGCTTTAAGCACGATGCGCAGCCAGCAAAAGGTCTTGCTCAGAGTGTGCCCAGACGATGAAGAGGCGGTAAAAAAAGCCCTTGGGACTATGCTCAGCAAAGAAGGGAGCGGCTTTGTCGATGTCCTTAGCGATATACGCCTTAAACCCACCTCTTGTATTTTAGAAAGTGAGCTTGGCATCATAGACGCCAGCCTCGATGTTCAATTGCAAGCCTTAGAACAGGCACTCAGAACGAAAGTAGCTCCTGAATAGTCGACATAAAGAGATTGATTATGGCTTTTGAATATATCGGACAATTACT
>CAYJIB010000189.1:257-1997 GCA_964370125.1 uncultured Desulfovibrionaceae bacterium | reverse complement strand
ACCAGTACCACAAAATCAAAGAAAGCCTTTAGTTTCAACGACTAAAGGCTTTTTTCTTGTTTTAAGCAGTTTTTACTGTGTTTTTAAGTGTTTAAGTTTGTTCAATTCTGTCTGTCTTTGTCATTTTTTGTGCTTTATTGTTTTTTTGTGTCTTGCATTGTGCAACTTTATAGGGTACAAGCTGAGGGTACGGTTTTTTGCGTACCCCTTGAGTGTTTTTTTATGGAGGCTTAGCATGACAGAGAAGGAACTTAGAGTCTTAAAGGCAAGAGAAAAAAGGTACAAGGTTTATTTGGGTGAAAGCATTTACGTGGAGATCATGCCAAGCGGCAAAAAATATTTTCGCCTTAAAAAAGGGAATATCACCAAAAAAATTGGAGAGAGCCCAAGTATATCTATCAGGGAAGCAAAGAACATTGCTTACAACCTACTTTTGGATCTCGAAGACTCTCTTGATTTTAAGAGCATAACTTTTGAAAAATTGTTTGAAGAATTTATCAGTCGTCAAGAATGGGCAGAAAAAACGCTCAAGTCGAATATGGGCAGAATAAATCTGTATATTTTACCCGAACTGTCTAAGCTTAGAGTTAGAGAAATAAAGCGGGCGGAAATTTTGGCTATTCTTAGAAAAATAGAGGAACAAAACAAGCTCGAGACGGCATCCAAGGTGCTGGGACTCATCAGGCAAATCCTCGACTATGCTGTCGTATGTGGCTATGTAGAGCATAATTGCGCCCTAGGGCTTGCGAAGGCATTGAAAGCTTCAAAGATAAAGCCTATGGCGGCACTTACACGAGAATATGAGATAAAGAGGCTGATGGTCGCTATTAATATGTACGAGCAAAAGGTGGTTCAGTCCTTACTTCTTTTTACCATATATACTCTTGGGCGACCTTCAGAGTGTCGGCTTGCAACATGGGATGAAATTGAGGGCGATATTTGGACTGTTCCTGCATCTCGCATGAAGCTCAGAAAAGAACATGTTGTGCCGCTCTCAAGGCAATGCTTAGAGATAATTGAAGGTATGAAAGCTTTCAAGGCAAGCGAATATATTTTCCCTTCCATACGCCCTAATAGGCCCTTAAGCGACAATGCTTTGCTTACAGCTTTGCGGACAATGGGCTTCACAAAAGAAGAAACATCCGTGCACGGTTTTCGGAGCATGGGCAGTACCGTCTTAAACGAAAAAGGCTACAGGCCTGATGTTATCGAAAAGGCTTTGGCTCACGCCGGTGAGGATCGAATCAGAGCCATTTATAATAGGGCAGAATACCTTGAAGAAAGGAAAAATATGCTCCAAGATTACGCTGACTATTTGGACGGATTGGTGAAAGAGTAGAGGGTTTTTTTACAGCACTGCTAAGCACTAAGGGGTATGTTTTTTTCTTTCCAAGAAAGGCTTTGCCCTTTTTGTTTTTCTAGTCTTGAAGAAGGGGCATTCAAGTAAATTTGAAGTAGCTTTTGCTTGTGATTAGTTGGGGGCAAGATTGTTGAATTTTTAGGGTAAGTGGCTCTCGTTTTTTTCGAAAAAGCCGACTGTTTTTCTTTGAAAATTCTCTGTTTTTAATTCTAAAATTGCTGTCGCTTTTGTACGAAAAATGCAATGGTTTTTGCATAAGAAATGCCGTAACTTTTTACATGAGAAATGCTGTGCTCTTTATGCAAGAGTTGGCATGACTTTTAGATGAGAAATGTTGTCGATTTTGTATAAAAATGCCGTCGCTTTTGTATAAAAAATGC
>CAYJIB010000189.1:0-247 GCA_964370125.1 uncultured Desulfovibrionaceae bacterium | reverse complement strand
ATAATGTGGAACTCTGCTTTGTTAGCCAAGAATACGACTTGCTTGATTATTGTGAGTCCCACCTACATTCTTTTCTTTTGTTAATGACTCTACGAAATGAATATAGAATTCTTGGTCTTTGTCGGATAAAATGATGCGCTGCCTAAGCCACCAATCGACACATGCTTGGTTCGGAATTGTGACTGGTTCGTTTTTTAGATGCTGCTCAACAACAGTCCCAAGAAGCCTTAGGCCACGATTTCTTTCA
>CAYJIB010000188.1:0-2045 GCA_964370125.1 uncultured Desulfovibrionaceae bacterium | reverse complement strand
CCGTATTTATCGCCCAAAACAGAGGCAAGCAGAGGCAGAGAAGCCATGATGTCTTTATTTTTCATAAGTTCACCAAAGACCCATGCTTGAAATAGGCATAGCAGGCAAAACATCTGGAATGACAGGCAATTTTTCTTCTTTGTCTTCAACAATGTCTTGACTGTGTTTGAGCAAAGCGTCCAAAACAAGGTTAGCATCTGCATCTTGGACACAATTTTGCGCATGAGCGATCAGACTTTTCGTATCACGCAAAAGACAGACAAGTCCCTGCAATATCAAGAGTTTGTTGCCAGAGATATAGCCTTTCTTTGGCATGTGCTCGAGAGCCGTTTGGATAATGTCACCGACAGGCGCAACATGAGGCTCAACAAAGCTTAAGCCTTTGAGTTTATTCTGCAAAGTTCGCAGTGGCGAGAGGGCCTTATGCGTCACTTCCGTCTTGCCAAGGTAGACCTTCTTCCAAATATCATTGGCCGTACGGGAGATTTCAGCGAAGAGCGTTTTGCCCAAATTTTCCACCTCTTCAACAAGGCCCGCCTGCATCAAAGCCTGCTCGCAATCGTGATGCAAGAGGGGCGAAACCTTGTACATCTGCCAGCGAAAATCCATGCGGGCACGCACATAATCAGGGCTTACGACCGAATTGGCGATGATATTTCCCCATTCCTCATGCTTGTCAATCCAGTCGGAAATGGTCTTATCGTATTCAAGCAAGAAGGCCTCTTTTGCAAGCAGAAATTCATCTCGAATTGACAGAAGTTCGTGAACAATTTCAGAGGCTTTCTCTTCGGGAACAGCCCAACCAGACATGAAGCGCACACCGTGCTTGTCGAGGAAATTGAAGGCACGAGCTTTAAGCGTCCCGAAGATACGCAGGCTTTCTGGCGGGGCCACCCTCTTGCTCCCAAGGCTTGCGAGCTCATCGGGCGGGAGCTCGACATTTCCGAAGTCTTCCGTCGTCAATTTTTTGCGTGCAGACCAAAGGGAAATATCAAGATTTAGGGCCAAAAGATTGTCCAAAACCTGAATGTCAGAAATCTGTGGCGTATTATTTAAGTTATTCATATTCTTTCCTTTTTAAGAGATAAAAGTGTTATTGTGATCAAGCTGATAGCCTTTCGAGAGCTTGCCTTTCACACGACTTACAAGCTCCATTGCTGGATCGTTGTGAATGCATTGAGACCTTTGTATCGAAACGCTTTGACCTTGTGTTTGAACCCTTCCCCAAGTGAGCTTTAGGCCGTCACATTGAAGCTCTGCTTTCCAAAATTTGCCACCAGACGGCGATTGGCTCTCGAGGGCGACCGTCGGAAGGTCTTGCACTTTCGTTAAATCGGCCGCAACCAAGGCATTTACCCTGTTTTCCCAAGCCCTTGGGTCGAGCGATTTCCCTTGCTTTGCCTTTGCAAAACGCACCTCGTTCTTGCCCTCTGAAACTTGTGGGAATATCCGCTGGGCAAGCTCGTGCAACATGGCCCGACTTTCCCTCGAAGCCCGATACGCAAGGGCACGGTCAAGGGCATAGCTGATCGGCTGAATGCCCTGATTTGCCAAGGGCTGGAAGCGAAGGGTCAGCTCCGCCCAACGTAAAAGTGTTCTGGTAGAGAAGGTGATTTCAATGCTCCCATTCAGATTGCCGTGCGAAGCTTCTCCCATAAAAAGCTTGCGGACTTCATTAGCGTAATCGACTAATTTATTTATGATTTCTTCTGGCAAAGAAGCGTACTTAGCCAAGAGCAAATTCCTCTCAACTTCGGGCGCAGGATAGCCCATTTCGCACAGAATAAACCTGTCAAGCCAAGCGAGGTTCTGCCTTTGCGTGCCTTGATAAAGCCCGGTTTCATCGCCGCCACCATTGGTGTTGGCCGTGGCCACAAAGCGGAACATGGGGTGCGGATAAATCAGCTCGCCGCCATTTTCAGCGAGGCACAAAGGGGCGCCGTCAAGAATGGAATTGAGGCCGGCCACAACTTCTGGCGCAACAAGGTCAATTTCATTAAAGAGGAAAAGCCCGCCATGACGCATAGCCAAGCTTAAAGGCCCGT
>CAYJIB010000187.1:0-2098 GCA_964370125.1 uncultured Desulfovibrionaceae bacterium | reverse complement strand
TGTTGCATCTTTAGGTACAGCTACATAATTAGCGTCAAGAGCTGGGAAGTCTTTAAAAGAAGCGTCATCAAGCTCTGTTTTTGACTGCAAGTTTATGACAGTATCAGCATTAGGGTCTAATTGCGGGTCCGCTACAAAATCAGCGCCGGTTGCAGGTTCTGGAGTTGGAGCAGGCTCTGCTGCTTTTGGAGCGATAAGACGAATTGTTCCATTGTAAGCGCCAGTAGCATCAGCCACTGTATCAACATAGTAGATGTCGAATGTAGCGTCTTTTGCAGCAATCTCAGCGCCTGATAAGAAAATGTCCGCAACTTCCGTTGGGTTTCCATCTCTTTTTACAGCTAACCACTTGCCTGTAGCGTTCAAGTCATTCAGTACGGTCACTTGACCACCAGTCGCGATATCCTCAAATTCCGTGGCACCAAACTTTTGAAGCTTTACGCTTTTAAATGAACTTGCAGTGCCGATATCACCAGCATCATATGCCATTTTCATGAGAAGAAAGTCAGTTCCTGCCAAAGGTGTGCTATCGGCTTTCAACGCTCCAGCTATTTTCACAGTTTGTGCAACAGCGACTGCCGTATTGGCAAAATCACCTGTATCAGGAGCAGTGTAGTCGCCTTTATCAGCCACTTTGTTAGCTTCAGCACCTGTAATTGTGTAGTAGCCTACTTGATTAGATAGCTGCTCAGCAGGGATAACGGTTTGGGCAACGTCATTCATGCCAGCCCATGCGAGAACGATAGGAGCAATCGCAACTTCTTCTTCTGACGGTGCTTGATCCACCAGTGCATCAGTCTGTCCTGCACCATCAGCTGTAGCTTTAATCGGCAAAAGAATAGTGTAGGTAGTTCCAGGCTCAAATTTTTCGGTAGCTGGGTTCATATATGGTACAGGGTCAGTAAGGTCAGCACCTGCAACAACAGCAACTTTACCAAGAAGCAAGCCTGAAGCAAAAGGATAAATTTCTTGTTCACCATTAAGGGTCATTTGTGTTCCAACAAGCTTAAAGACATCTTGAATAAAGCCTTGTGTGAGCGGGGAACCACCTGCAATGTCAGTTAGCATCCATTGGAAAAGCACCACGTCGTTTCCGGCAAGTTTAGGGTCCGCTGCTGCACCTAGTATTTTTGCAGGAAAATTTGTTGAATTTGGATAAAGTTTTTGGCCTTCTGTAACACCCGGGATATCATCTGAAAGTGTTACTTTAGCCGCGGTTGCTAGTGTACCTTCAACGACAAGCGAACCATTTGTGTCTGTAATTAGCTCTAACTGTGCCGCCATAGCAAAGCCAGGCGCCAAAAGGATTGCGAAGCAAAGCACAGCTAAGTAGCTTGTAAATTGCTTCAAGAATGTCTTCTCTCTCATAAATAAAACCTCATTTTTTAGAAGTTATCGAACCTTCTTGGCGAAAAGCCAAAAAATGACCTCGTTAAATATGTAAAGCTTGTCGCCAAGCCTTATACGCCTTTTTTACTCTAAGCCCAAAAAGAGCGGATACAGTTTTGCATACCTTTACTTTTCTCCCAGCAGTTCGGACTGCCGTGGAGTGGTGCACAAAAATCTACAGCATTCTAGAAAAAAAGCAAGTTTTTTAATAAGAGCAATTTTTCAAAAAGCAAAGACTATGTTATAGGACAGCCCGAAACAGCCTTCTTTAGCCAAAGCGACCAAAAATCAAGAATAGGCGTAGCTTTGCTTCGCCGTTAAGCGATTGCCCTAAATATTTTTTTTTTGGTGTCTTTGCCTCTGCACATTACAAGGCGCTAAAAAAGTGAAAGCTATGTAAACTTGCATACTAAGCTTATCAAAAAACAATTGTGCAGAGGCCTTATGTTAAAACCACACACGATAGGAGACCCTATGCATTTTTCAAACAGTCGACAAAGCACAGCTTCCTGGAACAGCAATGACTTTCAAAACAGTAATCAACTCTTTGAAAATTCGTCTAACACGAAAGATTTATTGGAAAATATCGAAAGCGCTTTGCCACCAATATTTACGAGAAGATTTGCCTCAAAAGCAATGGGAGAGCTTGTGTCACCAAAAACCCTCTCAAACTTAGACGCCAAAGGCGAAGGGCCACCAAAGATGAAGA
>CAYJIB010000186.1:0-2116 GCA_964370125.1 uncultured Desulfovibrionaceae bacterium | reverse complement strand
AGCAAAAATGGACTTTGACGAAGTCAGAAGGAAAAAGACGCTCACGCCCTTAGCGTTCATAAATTTTGTTCTCTGGCGAGGCAAAACCCATTTTTGCGGAATGAGTATAGTCTTATGCTATTCGACATGGAGCAAAAATGGGTTTTAACGAAGCCAGAGGGCAAAAGAATGAACGCTAAAAGGGCCAGGCATTATCCATGAGCCTAGTAAACCACCCAGGCTTCTGTTTGTCAGCGATGACACCCTGGCCGTAATAAGCGATGTGGGCGTCGGCAATGCGGTTTGAGGCAATGGAATTGTCGGGGGCGACATCAATGGCACGGATGAGGCCGCTTACAACAAGGTATTGTGTTTCGTGGTCAACTTTTGTTTGGCGCACGCCTTCGATTTGTAAGACACCGTTTGGCATGACACGAATGACACGGGCTGCGATGGTTGACATGACTGAATTCTCACGAGTGGTTTCGCCTGAATTTGTTGTTTCTGAAACAGTGCTTGTGTTAAGACCTATGCCGCCTGGCAGGACTTTGTTGACATTGAAGCCAAGAAAGGCGTTTACGCCGTATTCGTTGGTGCTGTCCTTGCTGGTTGTGAGGTCGGCTTTGTTGGCGGCTTGGTGATTTTCGATGATACGCACCATGATGATGTCGCCCACTCGTCTAGCACGGGTGTCGGCAAAGAGGCCGTCATTGCTGTCTACTGAGTACAAAGAGCCAGGATTGGCGTAAGTCTGTTCGGGTTCGACATAGGTCTGTTGTGGGATTGTTGGAGGCATGACATTGACATGCTCTTGATGCACTGTGCCGCAAGCTGTCATAAAGACAGAGACGATAAGGAAGAGAAAGATTTTTTTCATGATGCCCTCGTTAAATTGCTGGTTTTGACAAAGCGCTGATTTAATGCCTTTTTGCCCTTCAGCTGCGTCAGGCTCATTTCGTGAATCCTTTATATATGTCTAATATACCGCAGGCTTCCCGAAATTAGCCTTCCTTGCTGAAGAACAAAAACTCTATTAAATCAGTGCTTCATTGACAAAGTTAAAGTGTTATAATTATAGGATAGATTTTGCTTGCTAGGGTCTATTGAATGACGACACGGTTGGCGTCAAAGACCTTTGCATAGATCTGCTTTTTGCTTTGCAAATTCCGCACCAAGATAGTGTCTCCAAGTCCGCCATCGGCAAGGGCTTCGGCTTGAACTTGCAAGAGGACGGAGCCTTTGCGGTATTCTAGGGTGATGACTTCGCCTCGGCCGATCATGGCGAGCGGTTCAATGTCGCTTGCGAGGATTACTTGACCAGGGCTTATGCTGCGTTTGACTTGCCAAGGCCCGCCTCGTCCATCCCATACTTCACCCTTGGCAAAGGCGAGATTTTGGCGGATAAGGTTGATTTGAGAGACGTGTATGGCGTCACCACGGCTGAGTTGAACGCTTGGGCTTGGGACCTCTTGCCAGACGTGGAGCATGGCTGTGCCTGTGAAGCGGCGGATTTGTGTGCCGTCGAGTTCACGCACTAAGAACTCGAGCGAGAGGCGCCCGGGCTTAATGGCTAAGGGTTCTAAGCTGATTTGCTGGCCTTGGTGCTGTAAGAAGACATAGGGAGGCAGGCGAAAATCGACAAGTTCGCTTTGGCCACTTAAGGCATGAACGAAGGGTGTCAGGTTTTTGACAACAAGACCACGCAGGGCTTCTTCACGCACGACGCTTCCGCCTCTTTGCAGGGCGAGCTGTGAGGGGATTATGCAGATGTCGGCATAGTTGCCAAGGCTTTGGCGTAGGGCACGAGTGAGGCGAGCTCTGTTGATGATAAAGGGCTTGCCTTCTTCGGGGGGGGCTGGCCAGAGGGCACGATTTGCGAGCTGTGCCCATGTGTCTTGTGGGGCCATGCCAAAGACTTCGGCTATGTCGCCAAGGCGCACCATATCGCCTTGCACAACGGCGGCTTCGTGAATGCGAATACGCCATTCATTGTGGCTTGTGTTTCTGACGGTATGGCTAAGAGACTGCGCCGCAAGGGCCTGATGTATAATAAAAAAACACAAGAGCAGAGCGAGGCTAAATGTGCCTATGATGAATGTGAAAAATCTGTTTTTGCTTTGCATTTTGTGCCTCCATT
>CAYJIB010000185.1:0-2117 GCA_964370125.1 uncultured Desulfovibrionaceae bacterium | reverse complement strand
TTGGACTAAAGCTGTTCTTGTCAACAAGGCCAAGTTGCTTGAAGCAGACTGTGCAGTAAGGTCAACTGGAATGGTGTAATAGACATTGTAAGTTGTATTTTCTGCAAGAGCATCAGTAATAGCGAGTGCATTACCATTAGCGTCTTCTACCCATGCAAAATATTGAGCTTCTTGGCTGTATTCTCCAGGTGTCGGGGCATCGTCAACCAATATATAGGCTACATCACTAAAGGTGAGGAGGTTTAAGACAGAAGGAACAGCGGCTTTGTCTTCAGTCGCAGGCACTTCAGAAAGGTTCAACATATCGTAAGCAAAGCTATAACCTTCTTTAAGTGTTGGCACGGTGAAGCTTTGCACGAGGGTCACATATTCTGGCTTTGTGGCATCTACAGCAAGGCTGTCAAGATAAGTCTTCATGTTGCTTGTAAGCTTAACACTTGTGTCGTTTGCAGGCTCATTGGCGATGTCATATTCAAAGCCATAAGTCAAGATGGCTGCAGTAACAGCGTCGCCTTCTGCAAGTTTGGTGTTCTCTGGATTGATAAGCGCTTCGTAAGCGGTCTTGTTTTGAAGTGTCGTGTCGCCTTGCTTGTCAGCAGGGGCGATGAAAAGGCCAGCGCCTTCTGGTTGAACTTGAAGTTCAGCAGTGGTCAAAAAACGTACTGTGCTGGCAAGTTTACCTGCATTCTCAAGTCCAGTACCACTTGTTGTTTCGTAATATATTGTGTAGTTTTGAGCGCTAAGTTCAGCCCTTGGCGCTGTAACTGGATTACCAGCTGCATCTACTACCCAAAAGTCTGTATTGTCTCCATCGTCATCACCAGCAGTAGCGTTAGCTACAAAATTATACGGAGTGATAACAGTTGCATCGCCAACAGTAACGCTCTGAAGGCTAAAGTTATCAGCAAAAGTTGGCTTTTCTGCGGCGAGATTGCCCGGATTAAAGGTCGCTTGCAAAACGATGCGGCCAGCATCAAATTTCTTTTCCCTATAAGGCGATTCATAAATAAATTTGCCTTCAGCTGTTGCCACTGTTTGCCCTGTGCGAACAACAAAGTTGCCTAGAGCTGCGCCTTCAAAGTAGATAGAAGGATCGTCTGCGGCCAAGTTCGCTTTAAGAACTGGAGACAAGTCGCTATAGCTGAATTCTACAGGCTCTCGTTGTTGATCTTTAGGGGCAAAGCCAGGAAGGGCGGTTTTGTTTACGAGAGCAAAAACAACGTTTACGTTAAAAGGTGCTGGATCTGGATCGACGCCAACACCACTATTAAATTCTGTCCTCTCTGTCGAAAAAAAGCCTGTGTAGGTACCTGCTTCTAGCGGTGTATTTGCACTAAGCATAGTCGGATATGGCATAGCATTCGCATCATCAAAAACAAAAAATTCTCCTGTCGGCATATGCATATTGGAGGAAGGTGATGAAGGGTTAAGCCTCATAGAGGTATTTGCTATAGCATCAACATCAGAAGCGCTAAAAATCTTAAAGGCATCGTTCAACTGAAGCCCTTCTGCTGGCGAGTCAGCATCAACTGTAAAGGTAAAAGGAATTGTAAGGCTATAGCCAGGGGAAGTAATGTCCTGATCTGGATCTATCTTCACAATACCGGAAAAAGCATTTGTCGTATCATAATTTACAAGATTTGTGTTGATAGTCTCAACAGCCCCAGCGAGGCTTTGGCCTTCACCACCAGCAGCAACAATAGTATCAAAACCCGTAAAGGTAACTCTAGCGCCATTGTTGAGGCCGTAACCTGTGTTCGGTCCGGCAGGCTGCACACCCATCAACTTCTCGAATGTGGCTACATCACCTATGTTGATCGTATCCGCCACAGCAAAGCTTGGCGTCATAAAGATTGCAAAGCAGAGCACAGCGAGGACGCCGGCAAAGAGCTTCAAGAATGTCTTTTTCTCTTTCATAATAAAACCTCATTCGTTAGAAATGCTATGCATACCTTCAAGCGTGAAATATGCTCGTAGTGACCAGACAAGAATTTTTTAAAAGTGCCGTGTTTAGGAAAAACACGGCACTTTTTGTTATAGGTTTATGGTATTGAGAGAGTTCTTAATTTTTGCGAGTGCGAACACGCAAGGTACGAAGACCAAGAAGGCCAAGAGCA
>CAYJIB010000184.1:0-2129 GCA_964370125.1 uncultured Desulfovibrionaceae bacterium | reverse complement strand
TAAAGTGAAATGGTAACTCCCTCTCAAAGAAAAACCCCTAAAACCCTAAATCCCCAAAAAAACTTCACAAAAACAAAAACTCTATCCTCAACTCATAAGGCCAAAATATGACAAAACATCATCACCACAACGGACATCACCATGCCCATCATGCCCACCATCATGGACATGATCATCACCATCGTGGACAAAAAAACACCAAAATCCTTACTGTCAGGGCCAATTCGGGCCTTTCTGGCGATATGATTTTGACAGGTCTTTTGTGCATGAACAAAAACACAAAAAAAGATATTGATGAACTCTTAAAAAGCCTCAATATGCCCGAGCTTGAAGACTGTCTCTCGCATGGTCCGCACAGTGTGAACCATATAGGTGGCTGGAAATGCACAATAAAGCTCCCTCACCAGCATTGCCACAGAAGTCTTGCCGACATCAAAGAGATCATTAAAAAAACAAGTATGAGCGATGAGGCCAAAGAGCTTTCCACAAAGACTTTTACCCTGCTTGCAAGGGCGGAGGGCAAGGTTCACGGGATTGAGCCTGAAAAAGTCCACTTTCATGAAGTCGGTGCGCTTGATAGCATTCTCGATATTTGCTTGGCCTGCGCGCTTTTTGCCAAGCTTTCGCCTTCTTCCTTTGTCTGTAGTCCCCTGCCTCTTGGCGACGGTGCGATTGAATGCGCACACGGCACTATTCCTGCGCCAGCCCCCGCCGTTCTTGAGCTTTTAGAGGGTATACCTGTTTGTGGTTTTAGCGGTGAGGGCGAAACGGTAACGCCAACAGCCATCGCTCTTTTACGAAGCCTTGGCGCAGAATTTGGCCCTTGGCCAAGCATGATTGTTAAAGAACGAGCGATTGCTTATGGCGGCCGAGTCTTTAAAAATGCTCCAAATGGCGCCATCTGGGCTCTTGGTTCGGGCTATGAAGAATAATTTTCTTTTGTGGAGAATAAAAAATAAAATTTACAAAAATAGAAGAAAATATGCTTTATTCTCTTATTGACAGTTTGCAAAAGTTAGCTCTTGGTCGGGCTTTCTTTTTGGCGTATTCTGGCGGTCTTGATTCGCGTTTTTTAGCGCATATTGCGGAGAGGGCGGGCATTTCTTTTGTGCTTTTGCATGTGCGTGGCCCGCATGTGACTTCTTTTGAGACAGATTATGCCATTGAATGGGCGAGGAAGAGGCTTTTTTCATTAGAATTGCTTGACTTTGACCCTCTTGTCCTGCCTGATGTGCAAAAGAACAATAAAGAGCGTTGTTATGCGTGTAAGAGGGCCATTTTTGAGATTATGCTTACGCATATTGGGGCTAAAGGCCTTTCTGATTTTTTGCTTTGTGATGGGAGTAATCATTCTGACTTGGGCAAGTTCCGTCCTGGCCTTCGGGCATTGAAAGAACTTGGAATTGTAAGCCCTTTGGCTTTGGCTTCTTTTGAAAAGCAACACATTTATAGCTATGCAAAAGAAAGTGGCCTTGAAGACCCAAGTCAAAAGGCGAGGCCTTGCCTTTTGACACGCTTTCCTTATGGTGTTGAGCCGAGTGTGGAGCTTTTGAAGCAGATTGAAGAGGGTGAGGCTTTTATTTTGCACTATTTCAAAGAGAAATTAAGCGAGCTTCCAGACTTTCGCCTGCGTTTTTTGCCTTCTGGTAATGCAACAAATTTTAGTCTGCATGTCGACAGAGAGCTTTCGCTTTCTTTACAAAAAGATTTGATCCAGGGCCTTGCTCAAAAAGGCATTGTGTTGCACATTGAATACCTTCGGGAACTTAGCGGCTTTTTTGATGAAAAGCCATCATTATAAAGAACTCATACTTAAAATTTCAATGTATTTCAAAAGAGAAAAACTCCCAGTAAATCGGGAGTTTTTTTGTTTTTCACTTCACAAAGCTAAAATATCGAGAAACTTTTATCGTCCCTCATATTAAAGTTTTTTGAAAGATAGGGGGTTTGGGGAAAAACTTTTTGCCAAGCAAAAAGCGCTCTGCGTGCAGAGCGAAAGGCACGAAAATCAATCACTATACGGCGAAGCAAAGCTTCACCTATTCTTGATTTTCGGTCGCATTGACTGTCGTCAACGCTCCTTGCGAGCTCTACATAATAAATTATGCAGAGCTCGCAACAAGTTTTCC
>CAYJIB010000183.1:0-2140 GCA_964370125.1 uncultured Desulfovibrionaceae bacterium | reverse complement strand
TTGGCAAGCTGACGATAGGTAGACCAAAAATGCCGAAACCGGTATTTGTGTATTAGATTTTGCCAAGGAATTTTGCCAAGCAACTTTGCATTCAGAAAAGATTTTTGCTTATTAGCATTTAGGAAAAAATGTGGATATTTCTTCAATAAGCGCCTCAGAACTCGACATCAGTCAAGCAGAACTCGACCGCTACAAAGCTATGGCCGAGGCCTCTGGCACACGCCTTGACCTGCTTTTACTTGAGGCTGGTTGTCTTACCGAAGAGCGTTTCTTGCAAATGGCTTCAGAAGAATACGGCATGGAATATGTGCCTAGTCTCGCAACAGCCCTCGCTAAAGAAGAGCCCTTGTGGAAGAGCAATCCCGAGCAAATTTGTGCCTTTCCCCTCCAATGGCTAAGAAAGCACCTTGCTGTGCCCATTGAAGACGACAAAGGCCGTCTTGTCCTTGCCATGTCAAGGCCAAGCTCGTGGCTTGTTGCTCAAGAAATGCATATTCACCTTGGCAAAAAACCAAGCCGCCCTATCTTGACAGAAAGTGCCTCTATTCAGCACATCATCAATACAAGCTTTGACCAAAATGCCGACAGCAACGATTCTGCCGCAGGTATTCTCGACTCACAAGAACAAGACGCCTTTGGCTTTGATGAAGGCGCAGTCAACGATATTCTTGACAATACCAGCGAAGCGCCCTTCATTCGCTTTGTCAATATGGTCCTTGCCCAAGCCGTGCGCATGGGCGCCAGTGATATTCACATCGAACCCTACAGAGACCAGTCCCGTGTGCGCTTTCGCCTAGACGGTATGCTCTATGAGCGCCATGTCATCGACAAAAACCACCATGCCGCCATCGTCTCTCGTGTAAAGGTTATGGCAAGACTCAACATAGCCGAAAAACGCCTCCCCCAAGACGGACGCATAGCCGTCACCCTTGGCGGACGTGAAGTCGGCCTTCGTGTTTCAAGTCTGCCCACTTCCTTTGGTGAACGCATCGTTATCCGCTTGCTTGAAAAAAGTGAAAGAGTCCTCTCCCTCTCAGAGCTCGGCCTCAGCAATGACGGCCTTGACCTCATGCGTGACTTAGCAAAATCCACACACGGCATCGTCCTCGTCACAGGCCCCACAGGGAGCGGTAAAACAACCACCCTCTATGCCGTCTTGCAAGACATCGCCTCGCCAGATCAAAATATCCTGACCATCGAAGACCCCGTCGAATACGAACTCGACGGCGTCGGACAAATGCAAGTAAATAGCAAAATCGGCCTGAACTTCGCCGATGGCCTGCGCTCTATCGTACGCCAAGACCCCGATGTTATCCTTATCGGTGAAATCCGTGACACAGAAACAGCCGCCATCGCCGTACAGTCAGCCCTCACAGGCCACCTCGTATTCTCTACCCTGCACACAAATGACGCCCCAGGCGCCGTCGCGCGCTTGCTCGATATGGAAATAGAACCCTTTCTCTTGGCCTCTGTCCTGCGTGGCGTAATCGCCCAAAGACTCGTCCGCATCCTCTGCCCAGACTGCAAAGAAGCCTATATGCCCCTCTCCGCAGAACTCGACGAACTCGCACCCGCCATAGATGCCTGGAAGAATACACCCCTTTACCGCCCAAAAGGCTGCTCAAAATGCATGGACACAGGCTATAAAGGACGAAGAGCAATCTATGAAATCATGCCCGTTTACGAACCACTAAAAAGACCCATAGCAGATAGAGCCGATGCCAATATCCTGCGAAATATCGCACTCGAAGCAGGCATGAAAGACCTACGTCATGATGGCCTGCTAAAAGCCATACAAGGACAAACCTCACTGGCAGAAGTCAGCCGTGTAACACATGGATAAAAATACTGCCTGCGGCGCTGAAAGCAATGCCTCCGGCGGCGGACAAAACCCTAATAAGTATATATTGAAGGGAATTTGAATTGGTGAAAGCCTTACTTTACTCAAACGCAGGTCGAAGACTGCCGCAGGCTACGGCCTGCTCTGTTGAGGGGGAATATAAGGCTTAGGCTTTGAACCTTTGGAAATACAATGCCTTGGTAGTATTTTTCACCTAAAACCACCTTTTAGCCAATAAAACTTCTTTCATAGTTAGCGACTTTTGCGTCAAGATTTCCCATAATTTCGCAAAGTGTTGGC
>CAYJIB010000182.1:1802-2161 GCA_964370125.1 uncultured Desulfovibrionaceae bacterium | reverse complement strand
AGCAAGGCCATATCATAAGCCGATGTGCCGCCAACAGAACAACCAGAGCTGCTGTGCTGTTGTGTGCCAGGTTGAGCGTAGAGGGCATTTGGGTCACCGATTTTGCCTAGTTCAATATTGGTGTCATATCCGTCAAGGTCATCTCTGTCTTGGATAATGAAGTATACGGTGTATGTTGCGCCCTTTTCAAAATCTTCGTCATTTGTCAGGAAGTTAAGGTCTGTTGCGCTAGGGGCACCACTAAGCTGTTCTCTCACCCAGAACTTGCCATCGTTTGCAGGATTACGAACAAAGTCAGCGTCAATAGTGGCAGGAACATCAATAGCTACAAAATCTCTCATGTGCAGATTGGTGTCTGG
>CAYJIB010000182.1:0-1792 GCA_964370125.1 uncultured Desulfovibrionaceae bacterium | reverse complement strand
TGATATTAACAGCTGTGGTAATCTCGTTACCGTCTGCATCTTTTGCAGGATTGTAGACAAAGCTTCTGCTAAAGATATAGGCATCGCCGCCAGCTGGATTAAAGCCAGAAAGGTTAAAGCTTTGGATCGGGCTATTGTTTCCAAGACGGTCTGAATAAACAACTTCTTCGTTTGTCAATTTTTCGTAGTTTGAAGTCGGGAGCAATTCAACAGCCGTAGGCGCACCGTTTGGTGCAATAACTTGTGGATTATCGTATGGAGCAACCAAGCCAACTTGAGTATAGGGTGCTATGTCGAAGTGAGCAGAAGCGTCTGTTGATAAAAGCTCTGTCTTAGTTGCAATAAGCACATTGCTTGTCGCTTTTTTGCTTGTTTGGTCAATAGCCACGGTATAGTATACAATGTAGTTGCCGGCAGGCAGGTCAGCGTCAAGGTCAAGCATAGTCGCTGTATCGTCTTCGGTGGTGAGCCAATAAACACCGGCTTTCTTTGTGGCGTCGGCCTCTGTGCCATCAAGCATTGTAAAGCCTGTAATTTCGCCAGAATAAGGCGCATTTGTTACGATAATGTTTTGTGGATTTACTTTTGGCTCAAGCTCAATATTGTTTGCAAAATTAGGCACGTTAAACTTTACAGCATAGGTCACAAAGCTTGGGTAGTCATTTGGTGTAGCAGCGGCTTCAAAGATTGAGCTTGCGTCTGTTGTTAAGGCAATGCTGTTTTTGTTGTCTGTGCTAAGTTCGGTTGTGTTAACAAAGTTACGTTGTGGAACAAAAGCGTAGGGAAGGCTTTTGAAAGCATTTGTGGTATCAACACCTTCAGTCACATCTGTATTTACATACAAGGCGTCATAAGCGGCAGAAAGTTTTTCATCAGCTTGTCTTTCAGCCACGAAGCCATTGCCGTCGTTTGCTGTGATTTCAGCAGGAGCGACGATACGTGTGAAATTGGTGAGGCTGCGAGAGTCGCCATCACCTGCATCAGCATTGCTTAATGAGTTCACCACATAGTAGATTGTATAGCTTTTGCCAAGAGTGATTGGTGTATTCGCTTGATTAATAATCGTATCGCCGTCTTGAATCCAGAATTCGCCAGTATTTTCGGTTCGTTCAGATTTCAAAGTATAACGCTCTGCTATTCCATCATTCTTGATATATTCTAAAGCAAACAAGTCAGTGTCTGCACCTTCAGCAAGAGTTGGGTCTGGGAATGTTTTTTCACCTTCGTCAACAAAGGCTTTTGGTGCATAGGTCATAGAAAAGACCACAGAAACAGGAAGATGAGAAGCAGGAACAGTACCATAGTGAGTCATCAAGTTGGTGAGTTCCATTTTTTGGCTAGCAATGACAGCAAGCTCAGGATTTGTTTTTGCTGAAAGCGCAGTTGCTTCAGCGGTGATAGGGGCGGTGTTTCGCTCGACAGTTGTTCCGCCTTCTATACCAATGTTTGCATAAGCCAAAGCATTGCTAGTCTGAAGATAAGCAGGGGCTATGCCTGGGAAGCTTTCTGCAGCAAGGAGAAGGGCGACGTCAAGGCTGATAATGAGATTGTTGGCAGCTTCGTGACTTTGGTCAGCAGTGTAAGCAACGGGATCAGCAGCAGCTTCACCTGAATTGTTCAAAACAGCGAAGTAAAGAGTGTATTCATTGCCGGCTGTAAAGGTTGAACTTTCCCCCATTGGCTCGCTAGCGTCTTTTTCAATAATCCAGTACTTACCGTATTGGCCGTCCCCAAAGCTTGCTTTTGTAGATGTAAACTTAAAGTCAGTTGATGCTGGCAAACCTCCACGAGG
>CAYJIB010000181.1:0-2215 GCA_964370125.1 uncultured Desulfovibrionaceae bacterium | reverse complement strand
CACCCTTGCCTTTATGCGCTTTTTTGTATACAGTGCCGAGCTATGGAACATTTTGATTGTATCGTTGTTGGCGCAGGACATGCCGGCTGTGAAGCGGCCATGTGTCTTGCTCGCCTTGGCCATTCTACCCTACTTGTAACGGGCAATATCGACCGTATAGGGCATCTTTCGTGCAACCCAGCAATCGGCGGCCTTGCAAAAGGGCACATGGTGCGAGAAATCGATGCCCTTGGCGGCATGATGGGCAAATGGGCTGATGCGGGCGGCATTCAATTTCGTGTCTTAAACGCCTCTAAAGGGCCAGCCGTCCGTGCCACTCGTGCGCAAATGGACAGAGACGCCTATATGCGGGCTGTGAAAAAATCGATTTTTCATCAAGAAAACTTGCGCCTTTGGCAAGACCAAGCCGTTGACCTTCTTCATGATAATGGGCGCATCACCGGCCTTGTCACCGAACACGGCCTACGCTTTTCAGCTTCTCATGTTCTTTTAACTACTGGCACCTTTCTTTGCGGCCTTATGCACATCGGCCTGCACAGTTTAAGCGGCGGGCGACTTGGCGATTCTGCCGTAAGCGGTCTTTCCGCCTCTCTTCGTTCAATCGGCCTAGAGCTTGGCCGCCTAAAAACAGGAACAACGCCAAGACTTATCGCAAATACAATAGATTTTAACACCTTAGAGCCTCAATACAGCGACGATCCCTTGCCCGCTTTTTCCTTTTATGGTGAAGGACCAAGGCTTGAACAAAAGCCCTGCTACATCACTTGGACAAATGAAAAAACACACGAGATTATTCGTTCTGGCTTTGACCGCTCACCCTTGTATACAGGTGTAATTGAAGGCACAGGCGCTCGCTATTGTCCTTCTATTGAGGATAAAATCGCTCGTTTTGCCGATAGAGACCGTCACCAGATTTTTCTCGAGCCAGAAGGCCTTGAATCCATTGAATATTATCCAAACGGCCTTTCAACTTCTTTGCCTCTCGACATTCAAATGGGCATGCTTCGCACAATAAAGGGTCTTGAAAATGTGCAACTGGCTCGCCCTGGCTATGCCATTGAATACGATTATATCAATCCTGTGCAGACACAAAAAAGTCTTGAAAGCAAGGCCCTTGACGGTCTTTGGTTGGCTGGGCAAATCAACGGGACTTCTGGTTATGAAGAGGCTGCCGCCCAAGGCCTTTGGGCTGCCCTCAATATAGACGCAAAACTTGGGGGCAAAGCCCCTTTCCTCCCGGGACGCGACCTTGCCTATATGGCTGTACTTGTTGATGATCTTGTAACAAAAGGCACAACTGAGCCTTACCGTATGTTTACCTCTCGTGCTGAGCACCGCCTCTTGCTTCGTGAGGGCAATGCCGATACCCGCCTAAGCCCTCTTGGGCATGAGCGTGGTCTGCTTTCTGACGAAGATTGGCAAGTTTTTTGTGCAAAGCAAGAAAACATTGCACAAGTGCAAGAGCAGCTCAATGCAATCCGTGTTTCGCCAAACACAGAAAATGTCAAGATTTTTGAAGAATTTAATGAATCTGTTCCCACCAGAAGCCAAAGCCTTGCCGAGCTTTTGCGCCGCCCTGCTCTAAACCTTGAAGCCTTGTCGATCTTTGAGCCAAGTCTTAAAGAACTTCCGCTAGACATCAAGGCAGAGGTGGAAAGCATTGTGAAATATTCAGGCTATCTTGAAAGACAAGAAGACCTTGCTCGCCGTGCCGCTCGTTTTGAGCGTTTACTTCTTCCGCCAGACATTGAATATAAGGAAGTGGCTGGACTTTCAGGAGAAATTGTAGAAAAGCTCAGCACTGTCCGACCGACAACCATAGCTCAAGCGGGGCGTATTTCAGGGATTACGCCAGCGGCTCTTGTCTGTCTTGAAATTCACCTAAAGAAAATCGCAGGACGCTAAAGAAAGATTACCATTTTTTGCATACATACGCCACAGAAAAGACTTGACAAGCTTTTTTCTGTGGCGTATTCTTTGGCGTTCACATAAAACACACTCTGGCAGCGGCTTGGGGTCCCTAGATCATACGCAAAAGACTTGTAAAAAGTCACAAAGCGTAAAATAAAGGGTGAAGAGCGAGGGCCTAGGGTGGAAGTTAACCCCTTTTAGGAGAAGAAAATTATGGCTTATGTTACCATGAAGCAAATGCTCGAAACAGGTGTCCACTTTGGGCACCAAACAAGAAGATGGAACCCAAAAATGCGCCCCTTTA
>CAYJIB010000180.1:0-2256 GCA_964370125.1 uncultured Desulfovibrionaceae bacterium | reverse complement strand
ACAAAGCTATATCTCCGTGGAAATGGCGACAGCAAGACAGGCGCAGGGAGAAGGCTTTTTCGCCTTAAAACATAAATTTTCTACATTTACAAAAAAATCCTTAAAATTTTGCTTGACAAAGTTTTTGTCTTCCTATAAAAACGACTCATCAATAATACACAACAAGGTTTAGGACTTTAGATGTACCAAAACAACAGATTCTCTTTTAGCTTTAGCTTTTTCTTTAGCCTTTGTGCATCGTCACAGAAGGGAGTCTGACTGTATTATTGACTAAATGATAGATACCAAAGGCCGTTTCTGTGAGGAAGCGGCCTTTTTTTTGGTTCACCATTAACCACTTGAGAGGCTTTTATGTCTTATGATATCTTAATTTGGATCGGCTATGTTCTTGTTTTCGTTTGGCTTGCAAAAAAGGGGCGGGGCTATGATGTCGCCACAACGGGGACAGTTGGCTTTGTCGTACAGGCCTTTGCTTATGTGGCGACTTATGTTTCAGCCGTAGCCCTTATCGGTTTTGCGGGTCTTGCTTATTTGTATGGTATCCAAATCAGCTTGGTCGGCTTTGGTGTGGCTATCTTGGGGACGTATTTTGTTTACATTGTTTTTGCGTGGGATACAAAACTTTTAAGAGACAAGCTCCAAACTCGAACACCCGCACACCTTATAAGCTTAGGCCATGCCTGTCCAAAATTGCGTATCCTCTTGGGTGTGATCTTTGCTTTGTTCTTGTCTGTCTATGCTTCAGGCGTAATCAAAGGCGCGGCTGTCATGCTTGAGGGCATGATTCCTCTGACCTTAGAGCTTCGCACATGGCTTTTGGCCGCCTTTGTGGGTATCTTGGTTTGGTGGGGTGGCCTAAGGGGTGTTTTGTACACAGAAGCCATGCAGGGTGGTGTAATGCTTATCGGTATTTTACTGCTCATGTATGCCGTACTTTCTAAGGTGGGCGGCCCGATAGAAGGCTATAAAGCTCTTGCCCTTTTAGAGCCAACTGCACAGGCAAACAATGGTTTTGTCAGCCTTTCTTCTGGTCCACAAGGCCTCTTTGTGCTGTCTCTTGTCCTTGTTATGTCTGTGGCAACATGGGCGCAACCGCAAGTTATTCAAAGGCATTTTGCCCTGAGCAACAAAAGAGATTTGCACCGTACAGCCATCATTGCAACCGTCATCATCTTTGTCTTGGTCGCAGGAACCTTCTACATTGCGGCTCTCTCAAGGCTTTTCTTGCCAGCCATTGATCATCCAGACAAAGTTGTTGCCGTGCTCACAGAAATGCTCTTGCCGCATATTGGCCAGCAAATCTTCATCTTGGCGATTATTTCGGCTTCTCTTTCAACAACGACAGCTCTTTACCACATTGCGGCCTCTTCTTTTGCAGAAGATATCAGCGGGAAGGCCGGCAATCGCCTTGCTTGGTTTGTTGGTATCGCTTTGTGTGTTGTGGTCAGTGCCAGTGCCGCTTCTCTTGAAGGCCAGCTTATCGCCCTTCTTTGTACGACTGCTTGGTCTGTTATCGGCGCAACGGCTATGGTGCCTTATGTGACCTTGGTCAAGATGAAAATTGCTCATGCCCCTTCGGCTTGGTACAGTGCGCTTGGCGGCTTTCTTTCTTGTATCTTGTGGTATCTTTGTGTCTATCCTTCAAGCTGTGTTTTAGAAAAACCTTTGATTTCAGGACTTTTTGCCAGCACTCCGCCCTTCCTTATTGGCGTGTGTGTGTCAAGCCTTACCTTTATTGTGTGTTATAAAATGCGTTCTGTTGGCATGAACAAAGCGGCTTTGACTGTTTAGCCAATAGGTTGTTTACTATATTTCTTTGAGCAATAAAAGTCTCTCTCGTATGGCAGGTGTTAGCAAAAGCGCCTGCCATTTCTATTTTGTAATTTTTATAGATTTGACAAAAGATTGATTTTTATATATTTTCGACCGCTTATAGTAAAACTCTTACAAAGAAGTGTGCAATGGAACAAAGAAACAAAGCAAAAGTGGAAACAAGCCATCAAGTGAGTGATGAAAAAATCTCTTGGAAGGCCTATGTGGCCTTTATTGTCACCTTGGTTTTTTTCTCAAATCTTTTATCTGGCAACGACAATTGGCTTGACGCTTTCAATATCAGTGAGCTTATTGGCAATTATGGCAAGATAACAGGCGGGAATTTTATCGGCAAGGGCGGATATGGCGCAAAGCAGGGTTTTTTGTTTTCGCTTTCGCTTATCCCGGGCATTATGCTGGCTCTTGGCATAGTCGAAGTCGCTA
>CAYJIB010000179.1:0-2267 GCA_964370125.1 uncultured Desulfovibrionaceae bacterium | reverse complement strand
TATCGTTAAAGCTTGTTGTGCCGTTGAAACTTGTTGTTCCGTTGATAGTTGCCGTATCGTTAAAGTTTGTTATGCCATTAAAACTGGTTGTTCCGTCAATAGTTGCCGTGCCGTTTATGATAGCATTTCCGCTGACTATGCTTGTGCCTGATGTAGAGAAGTCTTGCACGCTTCCGTGATATGTTTGTCCATTTTGAGCGACAGAGCCAAATTGTAGGGTGGCGTCTTTCAGTGTTACAGAGCCCTTATCGTCAATGCTATTGTTCAAGTAAAAGACATTGTTTGTATCATCGCCGCTTATGGCAACAGTATAAGTGACGTCTCCGCGTATGCCGTCATTCATTAAAAAGCCGCCATTGCCTTTCATAGTAAAGTTGAGATTTATATGACTAAGCAAATGCTCATAAGCATATATAGCATTAGAACCACTGCTATCTGTGTTACCGCTGAAGATATTTATCTGCGTGTCCGCAAGGAAGCTTAAATCCGTGGAAGTACGTATAGCACCGCCTGTGAACTTTGCAGTATTATTAATAAAATTGGCATTGATCGTGCCCATTGTGCCGGTATTTAAAATAGCACCACCACCACCATCACTTGCGGTATTCGCAATAAAATCGCCTCTTATATTGTCCATTGTACTATCATTATGAATAGCACCGCCTTCATCTGCGGTATTTGCAATAAAAGTGGCATTTATATCGCTCATTGTGCCGCCATTATAAATAGCACCGCCGAAAGATCCAAGAGCGGTATTTGCAATAAAAGTGCCTGTGATATCGCCTAATGTGGCGTAGAGATGATTAAAAATAGCACCGCCCAAATTTGCGGTATTAGCAATAAAAGTGCCTGTTATATTGTCTAATGTGCCAGTATTATAAATAGCACCACCCTCTTCACCTGAGACATTTGCAATAAAATCGCCTCTTATATTGCCCATTGTGCCAGCATTATAAATAGCACCGCCATTACCCTCTGCAGAATTTTTAAAAAAGTCGGCGTATATATGGGCATTTGGAAGATAGTTATTGTTACCTATAGCACCGCCAGCATCATTGTCAACAATGTGTGAGTAAAAAGCTAAAGGGTTTAAGTCTGTGCCAACAGAGCCTGTAAGGCCAACAATGCGCACTTGGCTAATTTTTGACGTATTTACATAATAGGTGCTTCCGTCAACTTCGAAAGAGAGACCTTTGCCGCTGGTATCATCAGGTGTGTCAATAGTATAGGTCGCACCACTGAGTTCAGGAATGATAGTCCCAATGCTGTCAGAAGTCACTGTATTTGCAGGGTCTTTATATAAAATACCGTAATTTGTGGTGACATTATTTTCGCTTATGCTAAAAGTGCCCAAATAGTTTGTGCCTTGCACCACTTCTTGAATAAGGAAAAAATCCCCTGTCGGCGGGGTGAAAGCTTCTGCATTTTTTGGCATAAGCATACTTGCACAAAGGGAAGCGGTTAACACTCCCACCATAGCTAAAGAGCCAAAAACATTCAACAAAGAACATTTCTTTAAGACAGCCTTGTAGCGATTTTTTAGATTTCCAATGGCGTTTTTTGATAGCATGGCTTTTTCCTTGTGTGGGCAAATCTTCGTAGGATTTGAAAAAATATTGTATAAGGCAGTATACGCAAAGAAAAAGTAATGTCAATTTGCTTGCGAGAGAAGGCTAAAAGGATACAATGATAAAAAGAGCCTTATAAAAAAGACTCCGCACAAGCTATTGTGTGAAGTCTTAAAAACAAAGCCTTTTATAGAGTAATTTCAGATATATTTGTTAATACACTGAATAAAAGCCGCACAAGCCTCTTCAAGCCTTGCAGAATTGTCAATAATTTCTAGCTGTGGCAAGGCTTTAAGCTCTGTCATGTCCATATTTGCTCGCTCAAGGCGTTTGGCAATGTCTTTCTTGCTTTCACGCCCCCTTGCTTCAAGCCTGGCTTGCAAAACCTCTGTCTTGACGCTGATAAGCAGAGGAATGAGCGCTGGATAGCGGGCCAAAGCCTTTGGCAAATAGGCCCGAGAACCGTTGACAATGACAAGGCCGCCTTCTTCAAGCAAGCTCTCTATTTCTTTATGGATACCATAATACAGGCCGTGACTTTGCCAGTGCATAGCGTATTCGCCTTGCGCTAAGGCTTGCAAAAAAGCTTCTTCGCTTAAAGGCTTATGGGCTTCATCAAAGCTATTTTCTGAAGCCTTGCGAGTGATATGCCTCTTGGCAATGTGCAGCTTCTTCTCCTGCTTTTCGTATTGGTCTTGC
>CAYJIB010000178.1:157-2288 GCA_964370125.1 uncultured Desulfovibrionaceae bacterium | reverse complement strand
CACTAAGCACAAAACATAATCACAAAAAATTACACGAAGAAAAGCTTTTTTGCAAGAGGCGATTGGAAGTTTTTGGCAGTGCTTTCTGGACATTTCCCGCAGAAAAAAAGCAGATATTTTTACTTGTTGATGTGAGCAAAATTGTGTAGAATGCCCTCTGGCAAGCCGTTGTGGACTTGTCGCAATAAGGCTCAATTACGTGAAGGAGAAAACAAAGTATGCGTGAAATACATGTGGACAGCATTGTTGACGCCGTGGCAAATTTGGCCATAGAGGCTTGTTATGCCTTGCCAAAAGATGTCCTTGCGGCCATGAAAGAAAGTCTTGAAAAAGAAGCCTCACCAGCAGGACGTGAAGTCTTGCAACAGCTTCTTGAAAATGCGGATCTTGCACAAAAAGAACAAATCCCCCTTTGCCAAGATACCGGGCTTGCGGTTATTTTTGCCGAAGTCGGGCAAGATGTGCATATTGTTGGCGGCTCTTTTAATGAAGCCATCAATGCGGGCGTCGCCAAAGGCTATACAGAAGGTTATTTGCGCAAATCAAGCGTCGCAGAACCCCTCTTTGAAAGAAAAAATACACAAAATAACACCCCCGCTGTCTTGCACACTTGTCTTGTGCCAGGCGATAAACTCAATATAAAACTTCTCCCCAAAGGGGCAGGCAGTGAAAATAAAAGTGCGGTAAAAATGCTCGTGCCCGCTGACGGTATTGCTGGCGTGAAGAAATTTGTTGTCGATGTTGTGCGTTCTGCTGGTTCTAGCCCTTGCCCGCCGCTCGTTGTGTGTGTGGGCATTGGCGGAACAATGGAACTTGCGGCCATTTATTCTAAAAAAGCCCTCGCTCGCCATGTTGGGAGCGAAAACCCAGACCCGCGCTATGCCGACTTTGAAAAAGAATTGCTCACTGCCCTAAACGAACTTGGCATCGGGCCTCAAGGCCTTGGCGGAAACACAACAGCCTTTGCCGTGCATGTTGAACAATGCGCCACGCACATCGCTTCCTTGCCTGTTGCTGTAAATATTTGTTGCCATTCATTCAGACACGCAGAAATCACACTGTAGGGGAGAAATACAATGTCAGAAAGCATTCGCATCAATACACCCCTGACCAAGGAATGTGTAGAAAAACTCAAAATCGGTGACACCGTCCTCATCAGCGGAACAATCTACGCCGCCAGAGACGCCGCCCATAAACGCATGGTCGAAACACTCGATCGTGGCGAAAAATTGCCCGTAGAATTGCAAGATCAAATCGTCTATTATGTCGGGCCCTCGCCAGCTCGCCCAGGAAATCCCATAGGCTCTGCTGGACCAACAACAGCAGGACGCATGGACGCCTATACACCCCGCATACTCGAACAAGGCTTGCGTGGTATCATCGGAAAAGGCAGCCGTTCAAAAGAAGTTATGGACGCCTTGCAAGAACACACAGCCGTCTACTTTGCGGCCGTCGGCGGAGCAGGGGCCTTACTTGCCAAAAAAATCAAGTCTTATGACGTGCTTGCCTATGAAGAGCTTGGCCCAGAAGCCATCGCCGCTATGGATGTTGTTGACTTTCCTGTGATTGTTGTGGCAGATTGCAAGGGCAATGACTACTACATCGAAGGCCAAAAACCTTATCAAAAAGAAAGCGCTGAATAAGGATTTTTGAATTTTTTGAATGTGCTGAAACTTTATTGTGAATGTATGCTTGTTTGCTATGAATTTATGGTGATGTTTTAAGCCCATAACAAGCTTTCATTATAGAAGTTAAACATATTTGCGCCCGTAGCTCAGTCGGATAGAGCGTTAGCCTCCGGAGCTAAAGGCCGCAGGTTCGATTCCTGCCGGGCGCGCCATAACATATGACGCTTGGTCGCACGTCCTGTGCGACACAAGCTAGAGCATGCGTCGCCTGCGCTGGAAGCAAGTTCCAGCTGGTCTTTGGCCTGCTCCGCTGCGCGGCTCGCCCACATCCTTGTGGGCATTTGGCCACTCATTTGGCAGTATGTATGCAAATGGAAATAAATTCCATTTGCCTGCCTGCATTCGTTCAAAGCTCGCTACCGCGAGCGACTGCCGTTGGCTATAAGGAATGACGCTTGGTCGCACGTCCTGTGCGACACAAGCTAGAGCATGCGTCGCCTGCG
>CAYJIB010000177.1:0-2301 GCA_964370125.1 uncultured Desulfovibrionaceae bacterium | reverse complement strand
TGAACACGATGGACACGTTGGTTCCTGTGGTGGCAAAGATATTGCTCGGCATGGAGACGACACCTGCCAGCATTTTTTTCTCTACTAGGTGCTTGCGTATGCTTTTGTCAATCCCGCTTTGTGCTGTGATAAAACCCGTGGGAACCACCACTGCCGCCTTTCCTCCCTTTTTCAGCGAAAAAATAATGTGTTGTAAGAAAAGTTGGTAGATGGACATTTTGTCCTTGGCTTTGGCGGGTATTTTAGGAACTCCTGCAAAAAAGCGTTCTTGATATTCTTTGGAATCAAGAGCGTTGCGTGTGTCGCTAAAGTCCATTTTAAAAGGCGGATTGCTGACAATATAATCAAACTTTTTCAAGTTATTGCCGTCTTTATGGTAAGGTACAAGCAAGGTATCCCCTTGGATAATATTGGGAATGGAATGCACAAGATTGTTCAAGATAAGGTTTAAGCGCAGTAAGGAAGATGACTTTTGTGAAATGTCTTGGGAATAAATAGAACAGCGTTGCTCACCAATGGCGTGGGCAAGGTTCATGAGTAGAGTGCCAGAGCCTGCCGAAGGATCATAGCAAGCTACGTTTTGCACTTTGCCACGCATATCTTCTGGCACTAAAATAGCCGCCATGATTTTTGCTACAGCATGAGGCGTGTAATATTCTGCATACTTGCCGCCGCTGTCTTTGTTGTAATCTTTGATAAGATATTCAAAAATGGTTGCATAAAAATCATAGCCCTGATTAAAAATACGCTCAAAACTAAAGGCTACCAGCTTATTGATAAGGGCACGACAAAAATTGTCTCGTTTGCTAGAGTCTTCGATATACTCACTCAGCTTATCAAAAAGCGTAATCTTTGCGCCACCGTCGGTTTTTACAGCAAAAACATCATTATTGAGGACGGCAATTTCACGCAAGGTATCATCAAAGAGACGGGCAAAGTTCTCGGCATTTTGCTTGTCAAAGAGGTGGGCAATGAAATGTTCGGGGCGTAATTCTGCAGTGTTTGCGCTCATTTGCATTTGCAACATTTCCAATTCATCGGCAGGCATGGCGGTGAGAGCTTCTTCCCACTTTTCGGCTTTTATTAAATCAGGGCGAAGACGCTTTACTTCAAAGGCTAGCTTATCATTGAGAAATTTATACAAGAAAATTTGCGTGATAATTTTAAACTCATTGCCATCATTGCCAAGCCCGTATTGAGCGCACACGGCTTTGAGGTCATCTATGAGTTCATAAGTATTTTTCTTGAAATCTTGCGTTACCATGTGGAGGCTCCTGTATATTCTCGCTGATATTCTGCCACTATCAAGCCATTAAGGGCACGTACGGTGGGCGGTGTAATCTTCATGTGTTGCTGTTTTTGCAAGGCATTGATAACAAAAGGCTGCATATAGCGTGTAAAATACTCTTCGTTGTCTAAGAGCTGAGCATTTTGTAAAATAATGGCGTCGGCATCGTTCTTGATATGCATGAGTGTTTCAAAAAGTACACGTTCCCCAGAACCTGCATCCAAGCTTCCCCCTGTTTGACCTTGCTCCATCAGTCTTTTATGAATACGAGTGAACTTGCTATCGCCAAGGTATTTATGGCGCAATATATCGTTTTTGCGATTTAATTCTTGTATTTTGGCGTGCAATGCTTTGAGGGCATCGATATTGTCAACCATATCGTCATGATTGACTTCGCTGAGCTTTTTCTTTTTAAAAAGACGCTCTAATTCTTCTTTTAAGGTGATATATTGCACGTCTTTCTGGTCAAAATTCATGGCAAAGGCTTCACGGGTACGGCGCAAAGCATCTTTAAGCTTATCGGCAAGAACAAGCTCTTCTTCACCTATTTTGCTAAAGAGAAAAACAATGTCTTCTAAGGCCGCATTGAGCAAGCTTTCAGTGTCTTCTGCTTGCTCTAAGCGTTCCTTTAAATTGAGCATTTCTAGATGATTACAGGCTTCTCTATAGAGGAGATTAAGCTTTTGGAAGTCCAAATCTTGTAAAAAATCAAAATCGCCTTGCAAACGGATGATATTGTATAAATCGCGCGCATTACCAAGAGCCTTTTTAAGAGCTAGCACTTGTTTACGGTCTTGTATTTGGCCTATTTGCTGTGAAAAAATTTCGGCATTGCTCGTGTCAAAGCTAAAAAGAATATCTTTAATGTCGGCTATTTCTTTGGCTATTTCTTCTTGTGTTTTGAAAAGCTTGGAATAGCTTTCTATTTCGTCGCCCAGCTCTTCTTGCAATTCCTTAAAATAGGCCTCGTTAGTGGCTTCAAACTCCTGGCGAATATCTGCAAAGTCCACAAT
>CAYJIB010000176.1:0-2338 GCA_964370125.1 uncultured Desulfovibrionaceae bacterium | reverse complement strand
GAGTGGGCGTGCCTTTCTGAAAAAGGCATGAAAATGCCTTTTTCAGCGTCGACTATCTAGTCGGCACCGAAAAATAGAATAAGCCTTTGATATTGAAACTTTTTAGCCAGAAAATACTAATGAATTTGTCTTTTTCAGCAGTCGATTAGCTTGTCACGACTATAAAATAAAAAAACTCAATTCCCGCTTGTAAATCTTTGTAAATCTCTAGTTACTTCTTGTGTTCGCAGTTCAGAAGCGGCCATTTGTCCAAAGACGGAATCTGGTTCTTTGCTGATAAGCTCTTCTAAAATCAATCTCCACTGGGCAAGGTTGCCCATTTTTCTCTCTAGCCTTGCTTCACGAAAGCGCAGACTGCCAAATTCAGTAGAATTATCGGGCAAGAGTTCTTCATATTGATTGAGCCAGTCCATGGATTCGGCAAAGCGCCCTGCAACTTCGGTTATATCCATAAGCGAGGCCAGGCTTTCTTTAATACGTTCGGGCTCTGTCTTGTCTGATGCCGCTTTTTCTAGGTCGCTAAAGAGCTGTAAGGCTTCTAAGTTATAGCTATAGGCATTGACAAGGTCTCTTTGATTTTCGGCATCTCTTGCCATAAAATAGACGGCATAGGCTTTTTGATAAGGCTCTAGGTCGGTGCGTGGATAAAGCTCACGCCAAAGACTCATGGCCTGATCTGTATCGCCGACATTTTGGGCTGAAAGGGCCATGGCATAGAGCAGTTGTCCTTTGGCGGCCTCTGGTAAAGGCCAATTAAGGGCTCTGTCGCCAAGGTCTAAGATATTTTGCCACTGTCCTTCTTCGCCTAGATTTTGTGTTGAGATGGCCATAGCGTCAAGCAGTTGCCCTCTTGAAGAATCAGGCAGGGCCCATGCAAGGGCTCTGTCGCCAAGCTCTAAGATGTTTTCCCATTCACCGTCGCGTAAGTATTTTGCAAGGAAGGTATTGTAGGCAAATTCGCCGTATTGTGGGTGCATTTCGCCATCTATAAAGGGGGCTAACAAATCGAGGACTTCTTTTTCATTTCCTCGTCTAAGATGGGCATAGGCAAGAGCCATGCGCATTGAGGGGTCAAGAGGCAAATAGGCTTCTTGGGCTTCTGGATATTGTTCCCAAATTGAAAGAATATGGTCAAAATATTCTTCTTCAAAGGCAAATTCAAGTTCATTGTCAAAGGCAAGTGCTAAAACATCTTTGGCAAGATCGGCATTTGGCGAATTGGGGTATTTTTTGAGGAAGGCTTGCGCTTCTTTTAAGGCCTCTGGATAATTTTCTTGGGCATAATTCCAGGCGACAAGACGTGCAGCCACTCTTTCAGCATCGGGGGACTTTGGATATTTTTTAAGAAAGTCCTTATATTTTTCACCAAGGCTGTCTGGATAATTAGCAAAAAGAGCTGAGAGCTGTTCAAGGCTGTACTCGTCGTCAAAAATCCCTTCTTCTATGTGGCGCAAGAGAGCTTGTGGGCTTTCTGGAGCTTCGGGGAATCTGTCTATGAGGTTACTTAAAACGATTTTTGCAGCATCTTTTTCACCCATTTGCAGATAGATACTGCCGATGCGGAAAAGAGCGGTGGGGATATCTGGGTGTTCGGGGAGGAGGTTGATCATTTGCCAATAGGTGTCGAGTGCGTCTTCATAGCGATTTTCTAGAAATTCGACATTGGCAAGCATGGGCAAATAATCAGGATTGTCTAAGTGCATTCGTGGCCAGCGACGCTCTACGAAGTCGAGAAGAATAAGGGCTCGACCGCTGTAGCCTTGTTCGTAGAGGGCTTGGGCAAGATATTGCGAGGCTTGACGCACTATGGGGTCTTGTGGGTACTGTTCCATGACGTCTTGAAGGTGCTTTGAGGCTTCGGCATAGGCCCCTTGATCGAGCAAATTTTTTCCAAGCAGAGTAAAAACTTCTGGGACATAGGGGTCTGAAGGATATTCCGTACGCAAAGCGCCAAAATAGCCTCTTGCGGCATCGGTATTGCCGGCTTTTAAGTGCAAAATACCAAGGCGGGCGAGGTTTTCTGGCACTCGAACAGAAGTCAAATCGCTGTTGATGGTCTCTTGCAAGACTCGAATAGCGGGTTCAAAAAAGGTCTCTGGATTGTCTTGAGCCAAGGGATAATAGGCCTCGCTTAAGAGGGTCAAGACTGTCGTCTCTTGCAGGGGGGTGAGTTCTTGGCTTCGCAAAGTTTCTAAAATGTAAAGGGCCTCTTCATAATTTTCATCATTAATAAAATTGCGGGCTTGGTCGATATAGTCGGCATAATTGATAGGCGCCGGCACAGGATTGCCCTCTTCATCCACATTGATGCCGTCGTCTGTGTCAAGGGGCACATAGT
>CAYJIB010000175.1:0-2351 GCA_964370125.1 uncultured Desulfovibrionaceae bacterium | reverse complement strand
CTTTCGCTTCGCTTTGCTTTGTTCAAGCATCCTCCCTCCCGGAGGGGGGCTTTAAAGGAAGCCCCAATCCCCAATCCCCTCCCCCCTCATATACAGGCTTGATATTTCTAAGCTCTTGTGCTATTTTACAAATTATTATCAATTAGGAGCTTTTTTATGAAACATCTCTTCTTGGCCCTCTTTGCTTTGCTTGCCTTCTTGGCGAAACCCGCTCTTGCCCTTGCGGCCAGCGGCGCACACGCCTTGCCAAGCGCAGAATTGTCCATTGTGTGGATCATTCCCTTTGTCTGTATGTTGCTGTCAATCGCCGTTATGCCTTTGACTGTTCCGCATTTTTGGCATCACAATTTTGGCAAAATCGCTCTTTTTTGGGGTCTTGCCTTCCTTATTCCTTGCGGCATCGTCTTTGGCGCAGGAACAGCCCTTTATCAGCTTATCCACGTGCTTTTGCTTGAATATATTCCTTTTATTGTCTTGCTTTTTGCGCTCTTTACCGTCGCTGGCGGTGTGCGCTTAAAGGGCCACCTTGTCGGTAAACCCATTGTCAATACACTTATTTTGGCCATAGGTACACTTCTCGCCAGCTGGATGGGAACAACAGGTGCGGCCATGTTGCTTATTCGTCCTCTACTTCGTGCCAATGCGCACCGCAAATACCGTGTGCACTCTGTCATCTTCTTTATCTTCCTTGTCGCCAATATCGGCGGCTCGCTCACACCCCTTGGTGACCCGCCTCTCTTCTTGGGCTTCTTGCGTGGTGTTGAATTTTTCTGGACAACAAAGGCCTTGCTTATGCACATGATTATCATCAGTGCTATCTTGCTTGTCGCCTATTTCATTCTCGATACTGTCCTCTTTGCCAAAGAAGGCAAGCCCATTGCAGAGCCAAGCGGCACTGTCGAAGCCCTTGGCCTTGATGGCAAAATCAATCTCATTTTCTTGCTTGGTGTTATCGGCGCTGTGCTTATGTCAGGTAGCTGGAAGCCAGGTGTAGAATATGACATCTACGGAACACACGTCGCCTTACAAAATATTGTACGTGATGTTTTATTGCTCGTGATCGCTGGTCTTTCGCTCAAATTTACTAGCAAGCAATGCCGTGAACTCAATGGTTTTAATTGGGAACCCATCGAAGAGGTGGCAAAATTGTTTGTGGGTATCTTCATCAGCATGGTGCCAGCCCTTGCTATCTTGAGCGCAGGAACAGAAGGCGCCCTTGCCCCTGTTATCCGTCTTGTGAGCGATGCAAATGGCCAGCCTGTCGACCTCATGTATTTCTGGCTCACAGGTATTTTGTCTGCCTTCCTTGACAATGCTCCGACCTATGTGGTCTTTTTCCAGACAGCTGGTGGCGACCCAGTACACCTTATGGGCGAGTGGGCAAGCACCCTCACGGCCATTTCTGCTGGTTCGGTATTTATGGGAGCGGTAACCTATATCGGTAATGCGCCAAACTTCATGGTGCGCTCTATCGCAGAAAATACCGGCCTCAAAATGCCTTCCTTCTTTGGCTATATGATGTGGTCAGTGGGTATTCTCTTCCCTTGTTTTGCCCTGATCAGCTTCTTGTTCTTTTAATCCCTTTTAAGAGCAAATAAAATACACACAGGGGAGGAATATTTCTTCCCCTTTTTTCATAAAAGCTAGGAAAATATGTTAGAAATTTTACATTATCCAAATCCCCTCTTGACAAAAATAGCCAAACCCATTGAAACTATTGACGAAGAAATTCGTAAATTGGCAGACGATATGGTCGTAACCATGTACAAGCACGAAGGCATAGGCCTTGCCGCACCGCAAGTAGGGGAGTCTATCCGCCTTATTGTTGTTGATGTTTCAGACCCAGAAGAAGAAAGTGAACCCCTAAAGCTCATTAACCCAAAACTCACACCCATACAAAATTCAGAAGGCGAGACGCATTGCCTTTGGGAAGAAGGCTGTCTTTCTGTGCCTGAATTACGTAGTAAGGTTAAAAGAGCGGCGGCTGTACACGTTGAAGCCCTTGATATTGAGGGAAATAAAGTTGAATTTGATGCTGAAGGTTTGTTTGCTGTTTGCTTGCAGCATGAGGTTGATCACCTTGATGGGAAGCTTTTTATTGATAGAATCAGTCATCTGAAGAGGTCGTTATATGATAAGAAGTTAAGGAAGAGTGGGCTTTAGCTTTGTTTTTTGGGCTTGTTTTTTGAGACTTTTTTGGGCTTGTTTTTTGAATGGGAAGTTACCATTTCACGGTAGTTATCATATTAACTTTATTTACCTTATATTGGGTTCGAGGGAGATTAGGGGCTTAAGTTTTTTGAGACTTTTTTGGCTTTTTTTTTAATGGAAGTTATTGTTTCACATTACTT
>CAYJIB010000174.1:0-2436 GCA_964370125.1 uncultured Desulfovibrionaceae bacterium | reverse complement strand
TGTTCAAAAGGCTCGCACTACGAAGGGCAGGTTGTTCAAACAGGGTTGGAGCAAGGAAGGCGCAGTTTTTTGCGGAGCGGAGTGTATCAAGAAATACATGACCGAAGCAAAAAACAAGCCTGACGAAGCAGACAGCCCTGTTTCAACACACAATAAAGGCAGGTTGTTCAAACAGGGTTGGATGCAAGGAAGGCGCAGTTTTTTGCGGAGCGAAGTGTATCAAGAAATACATGACCGAAGCAAAAAACAAGCCTAACGAAGCAGACAGCCCTGTTTCAACAGCCTGAGAGATGCTTGATGAGCTCCTTTGCCACTTCCTCGGCCTTATCGTTTTCAATCTGGCAAGTTCCTGCAGCCATGTGACCACCACCGCCATAAGACAACATAAGTTCACCAACATTTACAGGGCAAGAGCGATCAAAAATCGATTTACCCACCGCAAAAACAGTATTTTGGCGCTGACGCCCCCACAAAATATGTGTTGAAACAGTACATTCTGGGAACAAAGCATAAATCAAAAAGCGATTACAAGCCCAAATAGTCTCTTCTTCACGCAAATCATAAAGAACAAGTTTGCCATGCACTGTACTGCAACGCTTGATTTGCTCACGAGCTTTTTCTTCGTGATCTTTATAGAGCACAAGACGCTCTTTTACATCGGGGAGGTCAAGTATTTCTGAAATGCTCATGCTTTGGCAAGCGTCAATCAAATGCATCATAAGATCATAATTGCTACGGGCAAAACTGCGAAAACGGCCAAGGCCCGTGCGCGGATCCATAAGATAGTTGAGCATAGCCCAATCTTTTGGGGCAAGAACATCGTCCATAGAATATTGCGCTGAATCTGCTTGATCAACAGCCGCCATCATTTCTTCTGAAACATTTGGAAAACGCTCTTTCCCGCCAAAATGATTGTACACAACCCTTGCAGCCGACTGAGCATTTGGCTCGATGATGTGATTTTTTGCTGGGTTTACGTTTCGCAAAGTTTCTGACAAATGGTGATCAAAAACAAGGTGAGCCAAAGGGCTATAAGGCAAATTTGTCAAAATATCGTTTTCACAAATCTCAACCTTGCCATCTTGTACATCTTTTGGGTGCACAAATAAAATTTCATCGACCATATTCAGTTGCTTTAACAATACAGCACAAACCAAGCCGTCAAAATCGCTACGGGTGACAAGGCGATACGTTGTGGACATACTTTTCTCCTTACAAATCTTTGATATGTATTCTTTTTTTTGAAAATTTTCGAATGAAGAGTCTTTTTTTTAGAAGAAACACTCAACGAGCGTTACTTCTATATAGCACAAAAACGCCCCATAATCAAGAGGGAAAATGAAAGTAATTTGAGGCGATTTAAGGTGTTTTAATCTACAAATTAAGGCTGTTGCAACTATAAAGGGAGGTCAAGCATTTTTATAATGTGCGCCGCACTTTCTTCAAGGCTTAAGCCCTCTGTGGCTATTGAATGATCAGCCCATTGTCTGTACAAGGCTTCTCTTTCGTTCACCAAGTCTTCTAAAGTTTGGCCTGGGCCAAAGGCTATGCCCCTGTCTGGATTTCTTGCTATGCGCTCTTCAATGGTGGCTAGTGGCACATCAATACGCACAATAGGCCCCATACTTTGTAAATATTTCATGGCTTCTGGGCGATAAACGACCGAACCGCCAGTCGATAAGACCGCTCTTTGCAAGCGCAATGAAGAAATAACCGCTGCTTCACAGTCTAAAAATTCATCCTTTGTCATGCAATCGGTCAGGCTTTGCAGGCTTGTACCATAATGTGCTTCTATTACGGCGTCAGCGTCAACATGCGCCCAGCCAAGAGCTTTGGCGAGGGCTCTGCCAACAGTTGTTTTTCCTGAACCTGCCATGCCGATAAGCGAAATACAGACTTGCGCTTTTTCTTCTTGCAAGCTAATATGAGGGACAGTTGTTTTTTTCATGGCGAACCTTTTTCACGAGGATATATTGTATGAAATATTTAATTTTTCACGATTTTAGCGGAAAACCGATCAGCTTTCTTTTTCCAAACCGTGTCAATCACCAAGACATGCGAGACCAGCTCCCTTATGGCCAAATTTTGGCGGCTGGCTATATAGAAATGGAAAATGGCACCTTTCGCTGTTTTGGGCATTGTGCTGAGCTTGGTGTTTCTGCACGAGCAGAAGATGCCGAAATTATAGCTGAAGCTTTTAGGCCGAAGGAATGACCTTCGGTGCTTAGTGCAGGCTGTTCAAAAAGGTACACCGCACTACCTTTAGGCTGTTTTTTGGCCGCTCATTTGGCAGTATGTATGCAAATGGAAGCAAGTTCTATTTGCCTGCCTGCATTCGCTCAAAGCTCGCTACCGCGAGTGACTGCCGTCTTCTTTTGGCTGCTCATTTGGCAGTATGTATGCAAATGGAAGCAAGTTCCATTTGCCTGCCTGCAT
>CAYJIB010000173.1:0-2441 GCA_964370125.1 uncultured Desulfovibrionaceae bacterium | reverse complement strand
TAATAATAAAGTGCTGAAAAAGGGCAAAGTGCTGAAAAAGCATTGTCTGCTGCGTCAGACTTGTTTTTTTGCCTCCGGCGGCCAAAGGGGATAATCCCCTTTGGAAACCCTAATAAGTATGAGTGAAGGGAAATTTGAATTGGCAAAACTATACTCTTCACGCAATGCTGGGGCGAAGAACTCCGCAGGCTACGGCCTGCTCTGTTAGTTGAATTGGCAAAAGGCCTTCCTTATAGCCGAGGGCAGTCGCTCGCGGTAGCCCACAGGAAGTGGGCGAGCCGCGCAGCGGAGCAGGCAGACGACCAGCCGAAATTTACTTTCGGCGCAAGGCGTCAACTGCTCTAGCTTGTGTCGCACAGGACGTGCGACCAAGCGTCATAAGTAAGTCGGAATGCAGGCAGGCAAATGGAACGTGCTTCCATTTGCATACATACTGCCAAATGACAAAAAAGGCAAAACCATGAAGACAACTGACCACAACAGCAAAACAAACAACAGAGCAAGAAAGCCCTTCATTTATGAGTTTTTAAGGGCCTCTCTGCTCTTTTTGCTTGTTTTTTACTTTGCGGGAAGTTCACTTTGCCTTGCCGCAGAACAAGAGGCACAGTTCCAAAAAACCGAGCAGACAAAGCAAACAGAACAAACAGAAATAACAGGTCAAGTGACTGAAAATACAGACAAAAAAGAAAGCGCGCCTCTGCTGTCGCCCAGCTCTTCAAGAGCTGATACACGAAGGGCCGCAGACGTCAGCTTTTCTTGGGGCTCTTATTTTCAAGCCATAGCCATCATGCTTGTCCTCTTGCTCGCCCTGTGGTTTACCCTCAATTTCATCAGAAAATCAGGAAAACTCGCCTTCTTGCCAAAAGCAAAAAGCCGCCTACGAGACGACTTTGTCATCGAAACTCAAATCCCCATCGCCCCCAAAAAATCCCTCACCGTTGTGCGCTTCTTAGACACCTATCTCGTGCTTGGCCTCACAGATCAAGCCATCACCCTCTTGCACAAAGAAAACATACACAAAGCACAAGGCGATTTTGAACATCTTTTAGAAAACACCGAAAAGCAAGACTTTTCACAAATCATGCAAGAAGCACAAAAGTCAAAAGAAAGCGCCCAAAAGAATACTGGCGAAACTACCGAAGAGGGCAAAAAGGTCGCTGAATGAACAAAAAAACACAAATAATCCAAAGTCTTGACAAGAAGGTCTTTCCTCTATCAACTCTTTTGCGGCCAATCTTTTTCTGCGCCCTCTTGGCCTTTCTTGGCGCAATGTTCTTTGTTGGTATAGCCCATGCCGGTGAAGCGAGCACAGCCAGCCAGATAACAGGCGAAATCATAGACCGCTTGCCCATGCGCCTTTCAGGCGAAGACGTCCAGCCCCCAGACGTCGCCTTACTTCTCGAGATCCTCTTCCTGCTCACTATTTTATCCCTAGCACCCGCCATTGTCATGACCATGACAAGCTTCACCCGTGTTATCATCGTCTTTCATTTCTTACGACAAGCCATGGGCATTCAGCAGATTCCGCCCACACAAATCCTCGCAAGCCTCGCCATCTTCATCACCGTTATCATCATGTTTCCCGTAGGAAAAGACATAAATGACAATGCCTTACAGCCCTATTTGAGCGAACAAATTGGCTATGATGTCGCGCTAGAACGAGCGCAAGTCCCCATTCGCGCCTTCATGTTCAAGCACACAAGAGAAAAAGATCTCTCAATCTTCTATTCCATCGCCCAAATGGAGCCCCCACGCACAAAGGAAGACGTGCCAACCATCATGCTTGTGGCGGCCTTTATCATTTCAGAACTCAAAACAGGTTTCACCATCGGCTTTTTGATTTACATTCCCTTCCTCGTCCTCGACATGGTAGTCTCAAGTATCTTGCTGGCTATGGGTATGATGATGCTGCCGCCTATGATGGTGTCTATGCCCTTTAAATTGCTACTCTTTGTTATGGTAGACGGCTGGACCTTGCTTATCGGTTCGGTGGTCAATTCTTTCTTGCTCTGACGTATTTTTTTGGCGTACTTTTATTTTGACGTATTTTTGTTTTGATAGATTTTTTGGCTGCCTTTTTCGGAGGAAATATGACACCTGAATTTGTTATCGGCTTTGCACGACAAGGCATCGAACTCGCCCTCACCATCGCTATGCCCATGCTGGGCATAGGCCTCTTTGTCGGTGTTGTTGTCAGTATTATCCAAGCGGCAACACAAATCCAAGAAATGACGCTCACCTTCGTGCCAAAAGTTATCTCAATCTTCATCGCCCTGCTCTTGGCATTCCCTTGGATCCTAGATAAAATGACCACCTTCACAGAAAATGTCTTTTTAAATATCCCGCAATATATTAAATAAAAGCAGAAAGCAATGCCTGCGGCGCTGAAAGGCAATGCCTTCGGCGACAAAAGGGGATAATCCCCTTTTGAAACCCTAATA
>CAYJIB010000172.1:0-2525 GCA_964370125.1 uncultured Desulfovibrionaceae bacterium | reverse complement strand
ATGTGCCGCCAACAGAACAGCCACCGCTGCTTTTGTTTGAAGCAGCATTTGCATAAACACCGTTCGGGTCACCGATTGTGCCGAGAGTCCCTTTAGCTGTATCATAATCGCCTTCGTCTTTGACGACAAAATAGATTGTGTATTTCTCAGCATTTACGAACGCTGGAACAGGGTTGGTTGCGTCAATGTCAATCACAGCACCAGCAGCATTAACAAGCCAGAATTTTCCGTTTAAGGCTTGAATTTCAGCTCTTGTCAACGCTCTATTGGCATTTACAACCATTTCAGCGGTGTCAGTGAGATCTACATAGTCAAAGTCATTTGCCGCACGTGTTTCGGCGTCTAACCATTTTTGCAAGCGAAGAGTATCGCGAGTGATATTATCAGCTGTTCCGCCTTCTTCAACTGTGTAGGTAAATGTTCTGCTAAAGATCATGGCGTCTGGATTATCAGCTGTCCCTGTAAAGCCATTCAATTTAAAGCCGACAATTGGTTTAGCATTGCCATAGACATCAGCACCGTATCCAACACGCTCAGAAGCTGTGTCAGCTCCAGTGGCTTCTACGACAGTTGGGGGCTCAGTTACTCTAAGGCTTGTTTCGTCTGTAATACCTGCTTGACCGTATACACTGTTCATCGGGAAGAAGCCCGCATAGGCTGGGTCGTTAGGATCTGTTGAAAAGCTTGCTGTTCTAGTGACAACGGCAACATTGCTTGTGGCTACGCCGTTTACGACTTTTACAGTGTAATAAGCGATGTAGGTTGCGCCATGGTCAAGCTTTGTGGGATCGCCATTGGCGTCTGTTTTAGCTATTGCGGGTTGGTGCGCTACTAAGCCGTCAACGATAGGGCCTACTATCCATGCGATTTCACTTTCAGGCATTTCTACTGGAAGGGCATCAACAATAGTATAATCCTCTAACCTTACGCCATCATTAGCGTATCTTCTAACTTCAACGTCAGCCATTGTAATATCTACTGGATTAAGGGCTGGAATACCGCCTGCATTTGGTACTGTAAACTGCACAGCATAGGTGACAAATGTTGCACCAGCATAATTGGTATTTGTCAAATCTGTTGTCAAGGCAAGGGTTTTTTTGTTGCCAATTTCTTCAATTCCGCCAACAGGTGTGCGATTGTTTACTTGACCATTGGCTAGAGGATCGGCATCAGTGTTTATGCCATCTGTTGGCTTTGTGTACTGGCTCAAATCGGCATAGCCACCGTTTTCTTGGAATGTATTATCAATTTGATAATTTTTAGAAACAAAGTCACCTTCTTCGTTTGCCCTATCTACTGGGGCAATGAGGCGGGTTTTGTTGTTGAGTGTTTCTGCTGGCAAGGCTTGATCTACATTTTGCTGTTCTTCTACCGTACGCACAGTATAATAAATGTCGTAGGTTTTGCCTGGCACGAGAGGTGTATCAGAGCGAAGTGAGCCAGTCGAATCAGGTTCTGCAGCAGTAACTTGAACATTTTTACCCGTTTCGCCTTCATTGAAAACAAGAAAAACACCATATCTATTCAAATCTTGAGGCACGAAACCGCCAGCATTGTTCAAATCACGTGAGTGTAGCTCGACCCATTCTTCTTGTACGAGGGGGTCCTCAATAGGATTGGCATTTAATTGAGCAATGATATTGTCTCGGACACCATAAGACTGAAGGATTAAATCCCCTACCGTGGGGCCTGTTTGTACAGCAACGACTTGGTCAAGTTCTCCAGCAAATTGCTGCATCTCGTTTTCTGCTGCTGTTTCAACAAAAATACCAGGCGTGTATTTCATTTTAAGGACGATGAAGGGGAATTCGGGAATTTCAGCTTTGGGGGTGGCCGTACCATTTACTTCTTGTACAAGCTTGACTGCTTTGCCTGAAGGGTTAATTTCTCCCAATGCTCCAGGGGCAATAGTGTAAGCTTCTTCATCTTGTTCTTTAGTGGGAAGAGTTATTTTTGTGTCTGTGACCGTGTAATAAGGTTGATGTTCAGCAACCGTTGCAACAGCCGCCTGCGCACTTGGCACAATGAAGGCCAAGAAGGCCACAAGGACAAGGCAAAGGCTTGACAGCTTTGTCAAGGACCTAAGATTTCTCTCTCCTTTCATATACAATTCTCCATGGTTAAAAGTGACTCTCTCATCTATTCAATGCCAAACACTACAAGCTCGCCACAAAAGAATCTTGCGAAGTGCTAAAGCATGAGTACATGTTAGAGAGCTTAGCACTTATAAGAGAACTTGGCAAGATATTTGTGGGGGAGGGGAATGCTGTGGGTTCTGGGAGAGGGATTTTTAAAAGCCCAAAAAAGTGCCGTGTCTGGCAATCAAACACGGCACTTGTTGTAAGTGTTAAATCAATTAAATCAATTAAACAAACTCATCGCAATCTTAGCTCTTACGGCTTCTCACTCTCAAAGCAACAAGGCTAAGAGCTGCAAGCAACAAGATCGCCATATCATAGGCAGATGTGTTGCCAACAGAACAGCCACCGCTGCTTTTGTTTGAAGCAGCATTTGCATAGACACCG
>CAYJIB010000171.1:0-2552 GCA_964370125.1 uncultured Desulfovibrionaceae bacterium | reverse complement strand
GCGGCACATCGGCTTATGATATGGCCTTGCTTGCCTTGTTTGCCCTTGGCCTTGTGGCTTTAAGAACGAGAAGCCGTAAGAGCTAGATTGTAAGATAACCTTTTAATTGCTTATATACAATGCCGTGTTTGCCAGCCAAGCACGGCATTTTTGTGTTTGTTTAGACTTTTTCTTTTGGGATTTTTTCGATGAACTTCGCTCACCCTTGTCACTGCGAGGAAAGAGCGAAGCGAATTGACGTGGCAGTCCAGTCTGCACTGCTCCGCAGGAGCTTGTTGCAGACAAAAGACAAAAAGGCCTTTGCGAACAATAAGCAATTACGTAAATGGACAGCAGCACATCCATGCCTTGTTAAATTGTGCAGACATCTTAAATTCTCAAACAAATTGACAGCCTAAAGCTCTTGTGCTAGTTTCTCTAAACGCAATTTTTTATACCCGCTTTGCTTTCTTTATAGGCAAAGTTTTTCAAACATTTTAACGCATGAGGTTTTTATGAAAGAGGAAACATTCTTGAAGCAATGCGCCAGCTTCCTAGCTGTGCTTTGCTTCGCAATTTTTATGGCGCCTAGCTTTGCTAAGGCGGCACCAACTCTAGTCAGTGGTGTCAATGTTGAAATCCTTGCAGATGGTCTCGGCACGGATGGAAAAGTTGATTTTTCAGGAGAAATCAATGATACCAAAATTGCCGAGGCACAAGCCCTTTTCCCAAATTCAAGCGTACTTCTCAGCAATGTGCTGGTCGCAAACGTCGCTGGTGAAGCAGCCGTCGCTGCTCGTGTGGCTGACGATGTGCCAGGTTTCTTGTTTACTCTTAGCGTGCCGCCTGCTGAAGGTGAAGCATCATCAGAGATTGCCAACCAAAACATTGCAAATGTTTTACAAGTTGTCACAACTTCTACAACTGCAAACGACAAGAATCCTGAGAAGCTTATCTATCAAGATGTTTCAGGTGGAGGCGTTACAGCTGCTAGTGCAAAGCCTGGCGAATTAACTGTATATATACTTGGGGATGGCAAAATCACTGGTACATCAAAACCAGTTGATCCAACAAAAACAAGGTTTGAAATAGGTACAACCTACACCTTCCTTTTGAAGATTGAGAATACTGTCGGTGGCGGTGAGCCACTAACGAGCTATGTTGACCAAAATGACGCTGATGGTTTAGTACAAATCGATCCAGTCGTTCTCGCATGGAACGGCCTTTCATACGGGCCTCATACAATCATCCCATTTACACAAGCCACTAGCCCCGCTGACGCTTTTGATTATTACACAATCGTAGCTGAAGGCGACGTATTTCCAAAAACTGATCCAGCCTATATTTACACGCCTCCAACTGAAGGCCCCTTGGCAAATACTGAAGTCTATAAGGCACAAGAACTTACTGTAAAAGCTGCCCGCAATGCAGAAGGCGAGGCTATTGCTGCAGATGATGTGCTTATCCTTAAGATGCTTTACTCCTCTGGCCTCATTGCTGAAGGCAAAACACTTGAGAACTTGTACCTTGAGTTAAGAACAGGTGGAGCTTGTACACACGCCCCTCAAACCACGAAGGTAAGCGAGCTTGCAGCTAGGCAGTGGGTTATTTATGAAGATGGCGAAAATCCAGCAAATCCAAGCTCAATAGTCGACAATAATGCTCCGCTAAGCGCTTCTACTAGCTACGACATTTACTATGCCGTCGCTGCAAAGGGCGCAATTTCCGCTGACAACCCCTTAGACGGCTCTGCACGCCTTATCGCTCCACAAGTGGCCAAAGGCAATGATGCAAGCGTATTCCTTGTCACAGAAGGTCTACTCGGATACTTTGATCCAAGCCTTGTTGGTCAATACGCCGCCTTGTTTGCCGGCACAAATCCAAGCCCTGATGTAAACACTATCGTTGGCCCTCTTGAGTACGGCTTTGAAGCCAACCGCACTCCTTATAATGGCACAGGAGATGTGGGCGATGTCAAGAAGACGATTGCCGCAACAACTGTACTTCCTGCAGAACTTTTTAAAGGCGATGTTAACCTGCCCAAATTTGTGACCTATGTCATGCAGTTTACTGTGCCTGTTGTCGACGAGGCATACAAGGAGACATACTTTGATCTTGGGCAAGTAACGGTGGCCGATGTTTCCTTTAGGGATTACAATGCTGACGGCACCTTCACAAATCGTGAGTTTGAAAGCACCTTGCCTAGTGATGAATTTGTTGCTCAACTTGAAAGCCCAATCGCCCTCCTACAAAGTGCAGAGACTGAAGAAGTTGTATCGCCGACAACTGCTGACGGCCTTCCAACGCCTCTTCCACCTGGCACCTACGCTGTATACTATACTGTAGCTGTTGACGCTACAAAGCAAGCAGCTGTGAGCAATGTGGCCCTCATTACGAAGACGGCTGAAATTCCAAAAAAGACCACAAGCACCCAAACTGTACCGAGCGACTTGCCCCCTACTGGTCTTGACGAAGGTGTTCAGCCGGGTCTACCGAATGCAGCCGAACTGACTTGGACTCGTCGTCCTTGGCCCATTCAAGATTTTGAAATTCAAGTGGGTATAACGGCGAAC
>CAYJIB010000170.1:462-2556 GCA_964370125.1 uncultured Desulfovibrionaceae bacterium | reverse complement strand
GCACATCGAAAAAGGGAACCGTACGATTTTCTTTTGGCAAATACTTATAGCCAAAAATGACTTCCGCCGCATTTGAGCGAGCATCATCATCGAGGGAATTGTAAAGCGATTCTAAAAATGAATGAGCAAGTTCCTTATTTTCCAGGTCATTGAAAGATTGGGGCACGATGCCGTTAAATTCATCCATACAAAGCTCGGGGATAAGAACTTCCCTTTGTGCTTTTTCAAGCGCTTGCCCTGCAAAAGGGTTATCAGATTTTCTCATGAAAATTCTCCATTTTAATAGTTTTGTGTCACCATCATTGGCTTTCATACAAGTATCGGCAGACATCTGCCACAAGCTTTGCCCTAATGGCAAAACTCCACATAGTCGACCCTGCCCGCCTCGATCTGAAGGCGAGCAGGGCTAAGATCAAAAGGTCACTCTCGTAGAGGCACAAGACGTGATCGCATGTAGGCCTCGACGTCTTCCAGGTTGTAACGAACAGATCTTCCGATCTTGCTGAACCTAATGCCTTTTCCGTAAAAACGGTGTTTCTGAAGGGTCGACAGCGATAGGCCCGTCAACTTGGCAACAGCCTTTTCTGTTATCCACATATGGATGGGGGTAGGAAGATTGATTTCCATATATACCTCATCTGTTAAAAGGTGAAAGCTCAAAAAATCGAGCAGAGATCTTGGAAAGGAGGTCAAAAGATTTTTTCCAAATCCTCATAGCTCAATAAAAGAATGTAAGTATATTCGTTAGCAAGACATTTTTTGAAAAAAATGATATTTTTTTAAAAAAACATAACAGGCTAAAATAAAAGCACATTTTAGATAAGCTAAAATGTGCTTTTGCGCTCTGCGGAAGGTTTTACTTTTGTGTAAGGAAAATGTTTGTAGAAATGTAAGATGTGAAGGTGAAATTTGTAAGGCTTACTTGATGGGAGCTTGTTTGAAAACTTCGTCTTGGCTCAAATATTTTGCAGGGTCTTTTTTATAAGCGTCCCAGTCTTTTTTGGAATTCGGAAAAGAAGGGAATTTTTCTTTAATCAAGCTCTCAACTTTGCTAAGTTTGCGAGAAATTGCAGTGAACTTTGCCTGATCTTTTTTCTCTTTGTTATCTTGGTATTCTTCATCATAGATTGATATATGACCTTTGCAAGTTTTAAACTTAAGTATTGCTATTTTCAAAGCTTTTTGTTCTTTAGGCGATGCACTGTGGAGCAAATGTTCTAACATTAATAGCAATTTGCTTTTTAAGTCAATAGGCCTTTGCACTAGTCGTTTTTCCATTAAGTCTTCTACCTGAAAGAAAAATTCATTTTTTGCATAATTCACTTTATCATCATTGTAAAAGAAATTTCTTTCGCAAAGAGGGGACAGGTTAGGTTGAAAATGAAAAACATCATCCTTTTCTGAAGCGTCTTTAGGCAATTCAAACTCTCTGGGTAGATACGAATAAAGTCCCATCAAAAAGTACATGTCATTAAACTTATCCAAGTAATCTTTGTCTTTTGAATTCGGCAGGTTAAACTGAGAAAAGTTTTCACTGACATAACTAATGTGTGGAGCAAGAATTGTTCTACCGCTTACCTCTATAAGCAAAAGCTGTAAGTTTTCATAGCTAATTTTCATAATATTTTCTTGTAAATTTTGAAAATAACCTGAATGGCAAATTGTTTTAACATTGCTACCTTTTTGCACAATTGTTTTCAATTCCAATTCCGTTCTGCTTGGTTCTTTCTTAACGGGTGTAGCTGAATTCAAAAGATTGAAATTCTTGGAGAGTAGTTGGAATGTTATATTACAGTGCCTTTCAGCACGACTATACCTTTGGCGCAAGACATAGGGAATTTTAAACTCTTTATTTTCTCTTTCAAATTCGTGCACAAAGGTAGTGCAAAAAGTGAGCTCACCTTCATCGTCAAGCACACTAGAAAAATCGAGTCCAGCGTTATAGTTTATCGTCGCTTCGAGGGGGATTGGAAGAGATTCTTCATTATTCAGCTTGCTAGAAGGTAAATAACTTACGTCTCCAGCCCTATGAACCTTCTCAAAAAATTCTTGTGTCAGTTCCCTAGGGAACTCAATATTTAACAAATGCGCAAA
>CAYJIB010000170.1:0-452 GCA_964370125.1 uncultured Desulfovibrionaceae bacterium | reverse complement strand
ATGGTATATCTTTTCTTGCTAAGACAAAGTCACCTGTTTTAGGGAAAAATTTGATTTTGAAAAATTCGGTTTCAACAAACTCTTGCGCTAAGATCAATTCGTCCTGATCCATATCAAAAACAATTCTGCCCCACGTAATGAGCGGGGGTTCAATGGCCTTACTTTTACATTGGCTAGTAGCAAATATTCTGTTTTTGTCTCTATCAAAAACTTGAAGCCCTTCATTACAAAGCTGAACCAACTCTTGATGAGTAATTTCATAACCTTCAAGAACTTCACCCCAGGATACAAAATTATTTTTCATATTTCATTTCCATTTTAAGCTTTAAATTGATACAATAGGACCATCGAGCTATCTGGCTTTAAGGATAAACATTTTTGCTCATACTGTCATCTCTTTTCACCTTCCGTGTGGGGAATGGTGTGGGGAAAAGAAAAAAGGCCTTAGAGGG
>CAYJIB010000169.1:0-2605 GCA_964370125.1 uncultured Desulfovibrionaceae bacterium | reverse complement strand
CGCCGAAGGCATTGCCTTTCATTTTGTATGCGTCTCTGATGGCGTCTAATGCGCCAACTAGTGTGTCGATATGGCAGGCGATGTTCATGCGCATGAAGCCTTCGCCGCCTGTTCCGTAGACGGTGCCTTTAAAGAGGCCGACGCCGTGTTTTTCGAGCAGGGCAGAAAGTTCTTCGCAGTTAAGACCCCATTTTCTAAAATCGAGCCACATGAGGAAGGTTGCTTCTGGCTTTGCAAAAGAGAGTTCGATGTCATTTTCTTCAAGAAATTTGGTCAAATAATCGATATTTTTTTGCAAATAGGCGAGAAGGCCTTCGATATAATAGTCGCAAGAGCCGTTGTAGGTGATTTCGGTGGCGAGGCAGCCGAGCTGATTGTAATTCAGGTGATCTTTATCATAGGCCGCATCATAAAGGGCGCGATGCTTAGCATTGGGGATAAGGATGTATGAGGTATAAAAGTTATTGAGGTTGAAGGTCTTGCAATTTGAGCTGATGATAATGGAATTTTCAAAGGCTTCTTTTGAGAGGCTAAGAAAGGGTATGTGCTTGACATTGTGGTAATAAAGGTCTGAATGGACTTCATCGCTCACAACAAGAACACCGTTTCTGTGGCAGATCTCAAAAATCTTTGTCAATTCTTCAAGGGTGAAGACTTTGCAGGTCGGATTGGCGGGGCTGCAAAGCATCATCATCGTGACGTTTGGGTCTTTTGTTTTTATATCCAAGTCTTCAAAGTCGACACTGTAGGTGCGGCTTTCTTCGTTGTAAATAAGCGGATTTTCGACAAGTTTGCGTCCAGTGGCTTCGATGCTTGTTCTAAAGCGGTGATAGACGGGGGGCTGAATAAGTATGGCGTCATTTGGCCCTGTGCAGGACTCGCAAAGAAGCTTCATGGCGACCAAAAGACCTGGGGAAAAGCGAATGCAGCTGGGGTCAATGTGCAGATTGTATTGGCGGGCATAATAGGCAGACATGGCTTTATAAAAGCTGTCTGTCCCAACACCATAGCCGAGAGCGCCTTCGGCTATTTTTTCTTGCAGGGCAGTGACAACAGGCTGCGGCACACGAAAGTCGGCATCGGCTATGCCCATTGGATAGGGCAAAGTACCGTTATTTGCGTCCCATTTAAAGCAATCTGTGCCCCTTCGGTCGAGTTTTTCCGAGAAATCGTGTTGCATGGCTTGTCCTTATTCAAGGCCACTGCACAATCATTTTTTCACCAAAACTTGTTGAATAAAGTGCGAGCAGTCTTATTTTTTAAAAGCTTGTTGTGCAGTGGTAAAGGCTCAAAAATCAATCACTTAACGGCGAAGCAAAGCTCCGCCTATTCTTGATTTTTGGTCGCTTTGGCTGCCGCCAAAGTTCCACAAGACTCCGCGAATTGTGCAGGAGTCTTTATTCTCCAGCCATGATCTTGTCTATGACGGCGACATCAGCTTTTGAGCCAATAAAGAGCGGCACTCTTTCGTGCAAGCTTTCAGGAACAATGTCTAAGATGCGTGTTGTGCCGTCAGTCGCTGCGCCGCCTGCATTTTCAACAACAAAGGCGAGGGGAGCGGCTTCGTACAGATAGCGCAATTTTCCACGCTTTTTGCCACGGCGAGAGTCTCCGGGATAGAGGTAGATACCGCCATAAAGTAGGGTTCTGTGAAAGTCTGCCACGAGTGAGCCGACATAACGTCCAGAGCGAGAAGGAGCGTCAGGCGGATTTACACCTTTAAAATAATCAATACAAGTACGAGTTTTTTCGTCCCAATGCTTCCAATTTCCTTCATTTACAGAATAAATATCGCCTGTTTCGGGGATTTTTATATCGGGGTGCGACAAGAGAAATTCGCCTATACTTGGGTCAAGGGTAAAGCCGTGTACGCCTTGGCCAGTGGTGTAGACCATCATGGTTGATGTGCCATAGAGAAAATAGCCTGCCGCCACTTGCTCTGTGCCTGCACGGAGCATTTCGCTAAGTTCAACTTCTCCGCTCATACCGGGGCGGCGGCGCAAGATAGAAAAGATTGTTCCGACATTGATATTGGCGTCAATATTGCTTGAGCCATCAAGAGGGTCAAAGATCAAGATGTACTCACCACGGGGGAAGGCGGCTGAAATGCGAATGATTTCTTCATCTTCTTCAGAAGCCATGGCACATAAAAAACCAGCTCTTTCCATGCGATAGCGCATGACTCGATTGGCAAAATCGTCAAGCTTTTGTACTGTCTCACCTTGCACATTGATATCGCCTGTGCCGCCTAGCACATCAAGCAAGCCCGCCTTTGTTACAGAGCGAGAGATAATTTTTGCAGACAAGACGAGCTCGTGCAACAAAAGGGTAAAATAGCCAGAGGCCTGTGGCGATCTTTGTTGTTGCAAGAGTAAATGTTCGGTTACGGTAACTTCTGATGACATACAAACTCCCCGCTGGGTTTTCCAGCTACTTTTTGAGATATAGTAATAAATTGACATAAAAAAGGCTTTTTTCAGCCTTTTTTGTGTCACTTTCATGTAATTTTCAAAAAAGACAAGCTCGCTCTATTCATAATTATAACTGTCTTCTTCTTCGCTTTCGTTAAATTCTTCGACTTCTTCGTCGACAATTTCTTCAAACT
>CAYJIB010000168.1:0-2666 GCA_964370125.1 uncultured Desulfovibrionaceae bacterium | reverse complement strand
CTTTTTGAACAGCCTGCAGCGGCAAGAGTATGCTCATTTCGCAAAAAAAGAATTTGCCTTCCTACCCAAAGGGCAGCACGAAGTGCTGTAACCCTTAGGCGAGGAACGAGCCTTAGGGATATAGAGAGCCGGCTGCATCTTACCCTTTTTGAACGGCCTATAGTTGCGAAAAAAATACCCATAAAACAAGCTTGCTTTTCTTTTGTTTTTTTGCGGCAGTCTAAAAATAAATTGTGCAGGAGTCTTGCACACGCAAAGACTTGCAAAAAAAACTGAAAAAAACTAAGATAGAAAAATATTCAGTATTCACCGTCTTACCATAAAAGGAAGGAATTATGGAAGCGTCAAAAGTTTTTTTCACAGACATGCGCTGTGAAATCGGCACAAGCCTCTTACACAAAATGGACAAGCTCATGCTGGCCGCAGGCATTGAACAAATCCCGTTCAATAAAGCCTTTGTAGCCATTAAAATCCACTTCGGAGAACCAGGGAACCTGGCCTTCTTACGCCCAAACTTCGCAAAAACTGTCGCCGATAGAGTTAAAGCCCTCGGTGGATACCCCTTTCTCACCGACGCAAATACCCTCTATGTCGGACGCAGAAACAATGCCCTCGTCCACCTAGACGCCGCCTATGAAAATGGCTTTAGCCCCATGTCAACAGGCTGCCAAATCATCATTGCCGACGGCCTAAAAGGGACTGACGAAATAGAAGTCCCCATCCGTGGCGGCGTACACATGCAAACAGCAAAAATCGGCAGAGCCATCATGGACGCCGATATCTTCATCTCACTCAACCACTTCAAAGGCCACGAAATGACAGGCTTTGGCGGCGCCATCAAAAATATCGGCATGGGAAGCGGAAGCCGTGCTGGAAAAATGGCCATGCATTGCAATGGAAAACCCATCGTCAGTCAAGAAAAATGCGTAGGTTGCCGAAATTGCACAAAATACTGCAATGAAGAAGCCATCATCATAGAAGGCAAAAAAGCACGTATCGATAACGATCGCTGCGTCGGCTGCGGACGCTGCTTTGCCACCTGCAACTACAACGCCATCGGCACTCCCTTTGACGGAAGCGGCGACGACGTCAACCTCCGCATGGTCGAATACACAAAAGCCGTGCTCGACAAACGCCCACACTTTCACATTAGCGTCATCAACCACGTTTCCCCCTATTGCGACTGTCACGGTGAAAACGATGCCGCCATCATCCCAGACCTCGGCATCTTCGCAAGCTTTGACCCCGTCGCCCTCGACCAAGCCTGCATCGATGCCGTCAACGCCGCACCCGTTATTCCAGGCACAGCCCTCTCAGACAGCATGAAAAAACACGATCACAGCACCTGCTCTCACAAAAGCCAAGATCACTTCCGCCTCGTGCACCCAAGCACAAACTGGCGAAGCCAAATCGAACACGCAGAAAAACTCGAAATCGGCACATCAAAATACGAATTGATCACAATCTAACACAAAAAAAGCCCCTGCAAAACAGGGGCTTCAGACAAATAGACCACTGCACAATTATTTTTTCACCAAAACATGTTGTATAAAATGCGCGCAGACTTATTTTTTAAAAGCTTGCTGTGCAGTGGTAAAGGCACAAAAATTTTTCACTTAACGGCGAAGCAAAGCTCCGCCTATTCATAATTTTTGGTCGCTCTGGCTACCGCCAAAGCTCCATAAGACTCCGCACAATGAATTGTGCAGGAGTCTTATAAAATAAAAGAGCAGCATGGGAAAATATATGCAACACCTCACCTTCGATCACAATCGCACACAAAGAATAGGACTCCCCGAAGCCGTCTTCTGCGAAGGAAAACCCCTAGAAAGCCTCATCGAACTCGTTGAAAATTTCTCCATGCAAGACGCAAATCCCCTGCTCTTCACCCGCCTCTTCCCCGAAATATTCGAACAATTCCCAAAAGAAATCCAAGAAAAACTCACCTACCACACACTCTCAAAAACCGCCTACACAAAAAAACTCAAAACAAAACAAAAAGGCACAGTCGCCATCGTCTCCGCAGGAACCTCAGACGCCTCCGTCGTCTGGGAAGCCGCAAAAACCCTTGAATTTCACGGCATCAACTTCCAAACATTCGAAGACTGCGGCGTCGCAGGACTCTGGAGACTCACAAGCAAAATCCCAGAAATAAACAATTGCGACATAGTCATCGCCATAGCAGGACTCGATGCCGCACTCGCAAGCGTACTCGGCGGACTGACACCACTCCCCATAATAGCCGTGCCCACCTCAATAGGATACGGCATCGCACAAAAAGGAAAAGCCGCACTCGCAAGCATGCTCGCAAGCTGCGCACAAGGACTCACCGTCACAAACATCGACAACGGCTACGGCGCCGCCTGCGCCGCCATACGCATTTTGAACATGAAAGACAGAAAGGCAGAAGACAGAAAGGCAGTGCCTTCGGCGACCAAAGGGACTGAGTCCCTTTGGAAACCCCAATAAGTATAGTTGATGAGTAAATTGAATTGGTGAAAGCCTCTCTTTGACTGAGTGTAGGTCGAAGACTGCCGCAGGCTACGGCCTGCTCGCTTGAGTGAATGACAAAAGGCCACCTTATAGCCGACGGCAGTCGCCTGCGGTAGCAGGCTTTGAGCGAATGCAGGCAGGCAAATGGAATTTACTTCCATTTGCATACATAC
>CAYJIB010000167.1:0-2700 GCA_964370125.1 uncultured Desulfovibrionaceae bacterium | reverse complement strand
GCCTGACTCTTCCGTGTATGATGACCATAGTATAGTGGCGGAAAACTTTGAAATGATTGGAGAAGCTTGACATTGGGCATAGCTTTGCCTTGGCCCTCACAATTCCCCTTTCTTTGGAAGTTTTGCGATAGGCAACAACACAAGCTTGAGCACTGCACCCGATGAGATTTTTTGGATGGCATCACATCGTGGGCAAAGGACACAGCTGAGATTGACACAAAAATTTCTAAAATTTCTGGCTTCGTAGGTATAGACAAAAAAATGGCTCGAAGCAAAAAGTGTGACTAGCTAAGCGCTTGAAATTGCAGAATGTTTTATTTTCGCATATAGCAATTGCGAGCATTTGACGTGCATATTACGAGCATATTGCTATCAAATAAGGTAAAATTTACGAGGAAATTGCCTGCTTTTTGGCATGATTTATTAGCTTATGCCTACCATCTTACGAGCACCTCTCTTGCATACCGAGGATATGCCGAACATTTTTTCTAGGTCTTTCTGGCATTGACATTTGTGCCTTATGATGCTCTCATCGAAAAATGGAAACAGCAAAATCACTCCCCACACCCACACAGCTCGACGCTGCGCAGATGCGGCTTTTTGAAGACATTGAAAATAGCCACACCAATTATTTTGTTCAGGGCCAGGCTGGCACAGGCAAGAGCACCTTTGCGCAATATTTGAAAACTCACACCAAAAGGAATTATTGCATTGCTTGCCCAACAGCCATTGCCGCCTTGCATATTGGCGGGGTGACCTTGCATTCTTTGTTTTATTTTCCCTTTAGTGATTTTTTCATCATGGATAATTTGAAGCTTGGGCGTAAAACCAAGCGTATTTTAGAAAAGGCTGATATGCTTATTATTGACGAAGTTTCCATGGTGCGCCCAGATATGCTTGACGCCATTGATATGCTCAGTCAAGAAGCAAGGAGGAATAATGCCCCATTTGGCGGCTTGCAGATGATTCTCATTGGAGATTTGTGCCAGCTTCCACCCGTTATAAAGGACAACACTAAGCCCATTTTTAAGACTGAATATGGGCACAGAGAGCCTTACTTTTTTGACGCCCACGCTTACAAAGACGGCAATTTTACTAAGGTGGAGTTTACCCATATCTACAGACAAAGCGACCTTGAACTTTTGCAGCATTTACAAAGCATTCGTGATGGCAATGCCAGCATTGATTGTGTAAGCTATTTCAATACTGCCCGTATTCACGATACGGATAGCCTAAAAACGGCTTTGACCATTACTCCGTACAGGAAGATTGCCGATGGCATAAACAAGGCCAAGCTTGAAGCCATTAACAACGAGCCTCGCTCGTATATTTGTACAACAAGTGGCAATTTTAATGCAGAAAGGGAAACACCAGCGCCAGCAGTGCTAACGCTAAAGGTGGGCGCATTAGTGATTTTTAACCGCAATGTTTCTGCCGAGTGCATAAATGGCACTTCTGCGGTGGTGACAGAGCTTGCTGATGATATTATAACTGTTCGCTTAGTTGAAAAAGACACAAGCGTCCAAGTTACTAGAGAAAAGTGGCCCAAATATGCCTATGAATATAATCCTGCCACGGGCAAGGTAGAAGAAGAGGAAGTGGGTGCATTTATCCAATTTCCCTTACAGCTAGGCTATGCCCTCACCATACACAAAGCCCAAGGCAAAACGCTAGACAAGGTCATAATCGACATAAACCGTGGAGCCTTTGCACATGGGCAACTTTATGTGGCTCTTAGCCGCACCCGCAAAAAAGCAGATATGCACATCCCAAGACCCATAAGGGAAGAAGACGTGATTTTGGATAGACGTGTAGTGGACTTTATAGCCTTGCCCGATGAATGTGCCCTCTAAGCCCCATTAAGGGCCTAGAGAGCTTGGCTTATCAGACGACACTATAATAAGTGTTCTTGTTGCCCTTGCCGCCATGCATAACAACGAGCCCTAAGTCAATAAATTTATTTATTTTGTTTCTAGCCGTGGCTTCAGATACATCAAGGTGTTTTTGGACATCATCTTTGGTGAATGAGCCTTTAGATTTCATAAACCCGTATAATGCAAGCTCCTTGGGATGCAATTGCAGTAGGGCCTCAGCTCGGCCTTGTGTAAAAGCAGTGGGCTCAGCAAGGGAGTGGCCTTCATCTTGCGCTTGTTCAAAACCATGGAAAAAAGGTAATTCGCCACCAAGGTGTTCCCAGCCTCCACCTACGGGAAGCATGTACTTGCCACTCTTGTTCTTAAAATTGTTGCCATCTACCTTACATTTTTGAACAATTACTTCCGTAGCCACTGCCCCATCTGGCAAATTTGAATCATGGGACGCTGGTTGAAGCTTAAGTATGCAATTGCTCAAGTCTTCGAGTTGCCCGTTTCCACGATAAGTGCACGGTCATAAAAAACGTAAAAAAATTTACAAGAAAAACACTGCCATCCCATGTGACCTTGGATTTTCTGAAACAAAAGATAATTTTGTAAATCTTTATGTAAGTATTTATAAAAACAACACAAAAATAAAAAATGCCTGAATAAGCGAAAGTGACTTGCTAGCGCTTGATAAAGCAAAAACACTCCACAAAACATATGGATTCTATATATTTGACCTTCTTCTATTGCAAAACCCTGAACATGTCTACAGCTATTATGAAAAATTTGCGAACTTACGTTTCAAAAATCATGTTGAAAACAAGATCAAAACAATGTT
>CAYJIB010000166.1:0-2701 GCA_964370125.1 uncultured Desulfovibrionaceae bacterium | reverse complement strand
TTGCAAAAAAGCTTTTCTTCGTGTAATTTTTTGTGATTATGTTTTGTGCTTAGTGTTTAATGAGTAGTGGATAGTGAGTAGTGAGTAGTGGCTAGTGCTTAGCAAATAATGCTTAGCCTTGCATATATAAAAGAAACATTCTAACAGTGAGTTTTTTACAAACAAGAAAGAGGTACATCTATGAAATCATTTTTGAAAACAGGAATCTTACTTTTTGTGCTAGCCTTGGGGCTCTTGCCTGCTATAGCAAGTGCAGCGAAGCTAACCTTTACATCGCTAACGTCTGGAACCCAAGAAATTGAAACAACAACGACGACAGAAGCGAATGTTACAAACAATGAGGCAATTGCCTCGGATATAAAGGATACGGCTCGGCAGATCTATGCCAATTCAACTATTCTTTCTGATGAAGTTTTTGTAGCGACTAAGTCAGCTGGTGGCGACTTTGACAATAACGAAATCGTACTTTTTCAGTGGAAGCTAAGCGAGATTGGAGAAAATTCTCCGCTTACGCAAGCACCAATTGACAAAGTTTTTAAGATGATTGGCACAAGCCAATATATAGACTCTTCATTTCATGTTTTTACTCAAGACTTAGGAGTGGGATTCATCTGTGTTATTGAAGGCACAGACATTTCTCAAAGCCCTCTAAACACTTCAACAGTACACTTTAGCACAGAAAAAGATTATACCATCCTTTTGCCTATCAATGCTTACAATGAAAATCCAACACTAATTTCCGACGACCAAGATCCCTCACCAGCGAAGGTTTCTACCGCGCCCTTGTTCTTGGCTTGGGCTGGCCCGCCACCAGACGCCATTTCACCTACACAAAGTATCTTTGACTACTATTCCATCAAAGCGACTGCACCAGAAGTCTTAAAAGATGACGAAGCCTATAGCCTCAGCCCAGCTCAAGAGGGCAAAGCGGTGAGCCTTGTACAAGAAGTCTCAGTTTCAAATGCTGCACCTGACCTCGAAAAAGACTTCGATGTACAGGCAATGAGCTTTATCTTTAAAATGCAATACAGGCCTGAAAATATTGCAGAAGGCCAGACCCTTAAAGACCTTGCACTTGAACCTCTCAATAAAACAGGCAAGACCCTTCACTTAGTAGAAGGCGGGAAGCTTGAGGCCTTAAAACTACAAGCCGCTGATAATTGGCAATGGATGGTTTTTGATGAAAAGCAAACTACCGACTCACTTGCTGCAGACAGCCCGCTTATAAATGGCAACACCTATGACATTTATTATACTGCGGAAATTACGCTTCAAGAGTTAACACCAGAATCATTCCCCCATGTATTCAAAAGCCGCCTTATTGCGCCAGAAGAAATCACCGAAAACAGCCCCAGCGACTATGTGTCTAAAAGTTATCAGCTAGACCCAGCTTTTAAAGAAGGCGAAGGCTTTGCCGACTTGAGCGAATACACAAAACCAACAGAGGGCGTAAACACAGAAGTCGGCACGCTTGCTGGCGGTAAGGTCAACAATCGCACACCTGTTAAGGGCCTTGAAGAAGTCAATAACAAAAAGACCCTTGCACTCACAACAACTGTGCCACAAGCATACCTTACAAGCAATCCTGCGGCAAAATTTGTCACCTATGCTGTGCAATTTATCGTGCCAGATTATGAAAATGACACAGACGCCAATGGCAAAAAGTACATCAATTATGGCCAAACAACAATGAAGGACATTGAAGTAAGGAAGTACACTGACGACGGAGCAAGCTTCACCCTTTATGATATGATTGACAGCCTAAATCCTGCGCCCACAAGTGAAGTCGCTTGGATAGTAAAGCAAGCTGACGACGCTAGCATTGACGCCGAAACCGCAATCCCCCAAGAATACAATGGCGAGCCGACAGCGCTTAAGCCCGGAACCTACATCGCCTTTTACACTGTAGAAATCATAGACGGCATAGCCACGAGCAATGTGGCTGTTGTCACAAAGACAGCAAAGCATACAAGCGATCCAAGTGACGCAGTCTATGCAGATTTCTTCCCGCTAAGCAGCGTATATGGCCAAGCCGCTGTGAGCAATGTAAACGCTCTTGCCGTGACCAAGGCACCAGCCTTAGAAGAAGTCAATGCCGAAACACCTTCTAACCGTGTTACATACGGCGCAGATGTCTATGGCAATAAAGGGCCTGTCATGGGCTTTGAACTCTCTGGTTTTGGCACAGATGCAAACAATCCAGACGCCATGATCTTTAGCAGAAAGTTTACCTATACAGTTGAAGAAAATGGAACTCCAGAAGACATCACTGTCGACACCCTTCGCTTGCAAAAGTGGATAGGCGGTCAACAACAAGATCCCTTTGAATATGTCAGCGCTGAAAATGGTGAAAAAATAAAAAACACCCTAGTAACTTCAGCAAGCTTGAGCGAGGAAGCTATCCGAGGCCTAGACGGGCAATTTTGGCTCACAATGCCAGATGGCGTCGATCCTGATAGCAATCCTGACTTTATTGACGCCAGAGCAACAACACCTATAAAGTATGCCGATGGTGTTGAATACACCCTCTACTTTGTCGTCAAAGACAATGGCAAATACGACTCTGCTAACGATGGCACAAATGCCACACTAGGCACTATCGGTGACCCAAACGGCGTCTACGCAAATAGCCCACCAAGCAGAAGCAGCAGCGGTTGTGCTCTTGGCGAGAATACAGTCTATGACTTGGCTTTGCTTACGC
>CAYJIB010000165.1:0-2755 GCA_964370125.1 uncultured Desulfovibrionaceae bacterium | reverse complement strand
TAGTGGCGGAGAGCTTCCATCTTTACTATCTGAAAAGCCTTGTTTGCTTTAGCAACGCCGGGAAGGCCCCAATACTTGATGGCGCCCTCAACCGTGCAAGGCAGCATATTCTCAGCATCTGTATCAAGCACAATCACATCGCCTTTTTTTAGGCGCAAAAGCTGATTGCCCGTGATTTGAGAATTGCCAAGGTGAATACGAAGCTCAACAGGCGTCTCCATAAGGCGTTCTTTTAGGCGTTCAACCCAAGCATGGTCAACCTCTAGGCGCTCTGTTTGATAGCTGGCATGAAGTTTTGAGCGAATAGGCTCAATCGTCGCATAAGGCAAGCAAAGGGTCATCGAGCCAATGGCCGCATCAAGCTCTACCTCAAAATTGACAACAATAACAACATCGCTAGGCGGAACGATGGCCGCAAATTGTGGATTGATTTCTGATCGGATAAGTTCAAATTGCACATCATGAACAGGGCGCCAAGACTCTTCCATATTGGCAAGCGCAATACGAGCGATACGGTCGATAATGACTTGTTCAATACGAGTAAAATCTCGGCCTTCAATTTTTGGTTGTGTGCCAGCCCCGCCAAAGGCATTTTCTACAAAAGAAAAAACAAGGCGAGAATCGACAACAAGTAAGGCATTGCCACGCAAAGGATCCATCTTAAAAATATTGATACTCGTCGGAACAGGTAAAGAACGCATAAAGTCGCCAAACTTTGTCATGTCAATAGAAACTGGATTGAGCTCTACACGCTTACGAATAGAATTTGAAAGCGCACTCGTGCAAAGCCTGGCAAAACGGTCATTGACAATCTCAAGAACGGGCATCCGCCCACGGATAATCCTGTCTTGATTGGCTAAGTCAAAGGCGACAACATTTCCGTCATCTTCAAGAAAATCGGTTTCGGTTTCAACTTCTCCACCAGAAAGACCACGGAGTAAAGCGTCAACTTCTGCTTGGGCAAGGACTTTATTCATACTTGTTCCCCTCTGTCAAAAAATATGTGCATTAAATGACATGCAATATATATTCCATTTTTGTCAATAAATACTATAGTACCTTTCTCTGGCTTTCTTGTAAAGCTTTTAGTCACCAAAGAAAATCACCAAAGAAAATCACCTGAGAAATCCACCTGAGAAATCCACCTGGCAAAGACTGTACTTTTACGCCATCATGCTATACAGTAATTTTATACACTTTGGCATATATTTGTCATCTAAACTTCTTGACGTGATTTTGTAAAGGAGAGTCACAATGGAAATGAAAAGCGTGCAAACAGGCGATATGATAGTCAATCTTCCTGTCGTTACTTTGGCAGACACCGATATAAAAATTATTTTATTTGACAGTTTTAGCGAAACCCTTCCCCTTCTTCAAGAAATAGCCCTTGAAGGTGTAAAAAAATTCACAAAACCCGATGTCATCATTTGCCCAGAAGCCAAGGCCATTCCTATGGCGCAAGAATTGGCAAGGCATTGGGGGATCAACTATTGCGTGCTTAGAAAATCAAAAAAACTCTATATGGTTGAGCCAAAGCAGGTTGATGTGTCTATTCAGTCAATCACCAATAAGGCCAAGCAAGAGTTGTGGTACGACATGGTGCATATGTCTTTTTTGAAGGGCAAAAAAGCCATGATTTTTGACGATGTTGTCTCAACTGGAGAGACCTTGCTCGCCATGCTTTCTTTTGTTAAAGAGCACGATCTCGAAGTAACAAGCATCGCAACTGTCTACCTTGAAGGCGAAAGCCCTTGTGTACAAGAAATCAGAAAAGAATATAAATTTGAATACTTGGGCTTTTTGCCTCTGCTTTAGTCTCTGTTGATATAAAGCAAGCTGTATGTTGTATAGCTTAAAGTCAAGCGCAATTCCAAGCAGTCAAGCCTGGAAAGGGTTTTTTGCGTCTTTTCCAGCTTGACTATGAACAAAGCAAAAAAGAGCGAAATTTCGATGTCATACCAGCCACCATACACAATAAGTAACAAAGCCCTTAGCCTTGTGGCCTCTATTTGTGAAGACATTGGCAGGCTTGAAAGTGGTGCATTCGCACAAGACATTCTTTCTCCACAATTACGGCGAGAAAACCGCATTCAAAGTATCCATGCTTCGCTCGCCATTGAAAACAATACCCTAACACTTGAACAAGTTACAGATATTATTGATGGAAAAGCGGTCTTTGGCCCGCCACGAGACATTCAAGAGGTTCATGGGGCTATTGCTGCTTATGAAAAAATTGGGACTTGGCAGCCCCACAAGCTTGAAGACTTGCTTGCCGCACATGCCTTGCTTATGCACGATTTGGTTCCCTCGCCTGGGCAATTACGTTTGGGAGATGTGGGCATTTTGAAGGGCGACTCTATTGTTCACCCTTGCCCGCCTGCAAAATTTGTGAGGGGGCATCTTGACAATCTGTTTGCATGGCTCAAGACAAGCGAAGCGCACCCCTTAATAACAAGCTCGGTCTTTCATTATGAATTTGAATTTATCCATCCCTTTACTGACGGCAATGGGCGAATGGGCAGACTTTGGCAAACACTTATCCTACACAAATGGAAGCCGCTCTTTGCCTATTTGCCCATAGAAACAGTTATTCGCAATCACCAAGAAGGCTATTATGAAAGCCTTGGAAAGGCCGACAAGGTGGGCAATTCTGAAGTCTTTATCGATTTTATGTTGGAATCTTTACAAAACACTATAAGCGGTTTGATTTTAAAGCAAAATCAAGATTCGACCGACCAAGTAACCGACCAAGTAA
>CAYJIB010000164.1:0-2768 GCA_964370125.1 uncultured Desulfovibrionaceae bacterium | reverse complement strand
AACTTCTTGTTCATCGAAGCTTGGCTTGTTTGGCCGCATGATTTTCTCACCGACCCAAGAGAGGCAATTTATGCAAACACTCTCTTAATGTCAAGCATTTTTTTCAAAAAAATCAAAAAAAGTTAATCCAATAAAAAAACACTACTATTTTAGCAGTTTATCAACGATATTTTTTGCTTTTTTTTACAAATCTCTACTCATACATTCAAGGCAAGACAGTTTTTTAGCTTTTTGATATTATTTGAGCGGCGGCCAGCACTATACCTTCGGCATCATAGACGACCAAAAGCTGCCCTGCTGCAGCCACCTGTTGTGGCTTATCAAAATAAGCTGTTAGCAAAGTATTTTGCAAACAATCTACCACAACTTTTGCCTTTTGCGCTTCTTGTCGATAGCGTAAGCGGACAAAAAGCTCTTCTGGCCAAAGACTTGGCGGCACATGGCAGACAAGGCCGTCTGCCTGCACATTTTTTTGAAAAAGTTCGTCCTTAGTTCCAACAATAAGGCGATTTGTCTCAAGTTTTTTTTCTATTACATACAAAGGCTCTTTCCAAGCGATACCAAGGCCCTTTCTTTGTCCTTCGGTATAATGCCAAAGCCCTTTATGTCTGCCAAGTTTTGTATCGTCTGTGAGGCAAATCGGGCCTTCATGGCCTTGTAAGCCACGCTCTTGCAAAAAAAGCGTATAGCCTTCATTTGGGATAAAGCAAATATCTTGGCTTTCTTTTGAAGACAGAGGAAAAAAGCCTCTTTTGGCAAGATAGTCTTTTGCCTCTTCTTTTTGCACATCAGCAAGGGGGAAAAGAGCGGAATGTAGAGAAGAAATGGGCGTTAAGCCTAAAAAATACGCCTGATCTTTTGCATTATCTGAAGCTTTTTTCAAAACTCGGCCATATGTCGGGTGATCAATCAAGCTTGCATAATGGCCTGTTGCAAAATGTGTAGCGCCAAGCTTTTTTGCCTCGTCTTGCAAGAGACCAAACTTTATCGACACATTGCACCTTGCGCAAGGATTGGGCGTAGAGCCTTGTGCATAAGATTGTATAAAATCCTGCACAACACGCTCTTCAAAGGCTGCTCTTAAATCGACAAAATGCAAAGGAACAGCAAGTGTGTCGCACAAAGTTTGCAACTTTTCTTGCTGTTCCAAAGAATTTTCGCCATGAAGCAAGGCATGAATGGCAAAAAGCGAATGACCCTGCTCTTTTAAAGAAACAAGAGCATAAAGGCTGTCAAGACCTCCGCTTATGGCAACGCCAATAAGCATGGTGTTTAGGCTTTTTCAATACAGAAGGTTTGTCTGCGATCTGGCCCGACAGAAACAAGGCGAATGGGCGTGCCCACGCATCTTTCAAGGGCTCTGATATAGTCTTTTGCCGCCTTTGGCAATTCTTCCCAAGAGGTGCAGGCAGAAATATCTTCGCTAAAACCTTCAAATTCTTCATAAACAGGCACAACTTCTTCAAGCGCGCCTTGACCTTGTGGAAGGCTTGAGAGCACTTGACCTTTATATTCATAGGCAGTAGCCACTCGCAAAGTCTCAAAGCCAGCAAGCACATCAAGCTTTGTGAGGCAAAGTTCAGTAAAGCCGCAAAGACGTACACTTTCACGCACAATCACGGCATCAAACCAGCCGCAACGACGTGGGCGTCCTGTTGTTGCGCCAAATTCACCGCCAAGACTGCGCAAACGCTCACCATCGTCACAATGCAATTCTGTAGGAAAAGCCCCGGCGCCGACCCTTGTTGTATAGGCCTTTGTGATGCCGATAATGCGTGCCTCTTCCCCAAGATTAAAAGCTGCTGGCGCAAAGCCAGATCCTGCAAAAATATTGCCCGCAACAGTATTTGAAGAGGTCACAAAAGGATAGGTGCCGTGATCAATATCAAGGTGAACGCCTTGAGCGCCTTCATACAAAATGGACTTATTTTGCGCATGAGCCTCTTGCAAGAGACTTGATACATCGCCGCAAAGAGGGATGAAGCGATGGGCATAAGCCATAAGTTCATCAAAAACGGCTTCCGTATCCATTATTGGAACGCCATAATGGCTAAAGAGAGCGTTTTTCTCGTGAAGGGCAGCGGCTATTTTTTCACGAACGAGATCGGGTTGAGAGAGGTCTCCAGCACGAACGCCAATGCGCGCGACTTTGTCTTCATAACAAGGGCCAATTCCTCGTCCTGTTGTGCCGATTTTCTTGCCTGCAAGGTGACTTTCTCTTGCAATATCAAGGGCTTTGTGGTAAGGCATAATGATATGTGTCTTGTCGCTGATGCGCAAATTTTTCTCGCTCACCTCAATGCCCTGCTCTTTCAGCACGTCTATTTCTTTAAAAAGAACAGCTGGATCAAGCACAACACCGTTGCCAATGACACAAAGTTTACCCTCATGCAAGATGCCAGAAGGCACAAGATGCAAAATATATTTCTTGCCGTCTACTATTACTGTGTGCCCCGCATTGTTTCCGCCTTGAAAACGGACAATGAGATCCACATCAGCAGTCAATAAATCAACAATCTTGCCCTTGCCTTCGTCACCCCATTGGGCGCCGGCAATAATACTGTTTGCCATACTATCCTCTAAGTTTCTTTGTACTTACCAAGAAAAAATTTCTTTTTCACATAAAAAATGGCTCATAAAGCCACAGCGCAGAGTAAACCGCCAAGAAAGAAAAGTCAAGCTTGCTTTTTTAGCAGAATTTTGAAGCTGTACTTTATGCGTATTTTTTGAAGGTTGATTTTAAAGGATTTATTTGATTTGCCTTGCCT
>CAYJIB010000163.1:0-2941 GCA_964370125.1 uncultured Desulfovibrionaceae bacterium | reverse complement strand
CATTGCGAGGAGACCCGAGGAACGAGGGGCGACGCGGCAGCCACCCAAGGGGCGCACAAAGTGCGTTTATGTTAGGCGAAGAATGAGCCTTACATAAATGGACAGCAGAGCATCCATAAAATTTTAGCAAAAAAGACAAACATAGTAACATGTTGATTTACTTAAAATAAACTCATATAATCAAATCAGAAAGTCGTATTATAAAAAAGCCCCTCAAAAAAGTATTTTGAAGGGCTTGATGTTTATTATCTATTCTGTGCTAAGACAGGATAGATTTTACTTAGTGTAGAGAACTTCGACGGTTTTTGCGTCTTGAAGAGTGGCACAACCTGTCAAAATCATCGCTTGCTCAAGTTCTTTTTGGAGCTCAGCAACATATTGGGCTACGCCTTTCACACCGCCACCAATAGTCATTGGGCTAAATGGACGACCGATCATAACGGCGTCTGCGCCTAAGGCAAGCATTTTGAGGATGTCAAGGCCGGTACGAACAGCGCCGTCAACAAGTACTGTCACATCGCTCTTTTTTGCTTTTACAGCTTTTGCAATAGCGGGAAGCACTTCGGCTGTGCCTGGGCAATGCTCAAGCACACGTCCACCATGATTTGATACAACAATAGCGTCAACGCCAGCGTCAACAGCGGCGAGTGCGTCTTCAACAGTCATAACACCTTTTAAGATGAACTTCTTGCCTTTTGATTGGACTAGCGCAACAATTTTTTTAAGTTCGTCAGCGCTTTTTGGAGATACAGGGTGACCTGTTCCTGCGAGGAAGGTGAGACCAGCTGCATCAATATCCATGCCGATAGCAGGGCAGGCAGTGGCAAAAGCTTTTTCAAGCTTTTCGTTTAGTTCAGCCTCTTCCCAAGGTTTAATAAAGGGAATACCGTGACCACCGGCATTGTCAATAGCGGCAAAAGCGCCCTCGTGAATAACTGGGTCAACGCCATCGCCAGTAGAGCCGATGATACCCCCTTCTTTACATCCTGCAACAAGATTTTTGATGTAATTTGCTTCGGTTGATTCGTCGGTCAAATTGGCAGAAACTCCGCCAATAGGCGCAGCAATAACAGGAAGGACCAAGTCAAGGCCAAGCACCTTGCAAGAGGTTACAGGATTTTTCACATCGTGAACAAGTCGCATATTGACACGTAAACTCTTTAAGGCGTTAAAATTGTTATGAAAAGAAGAGCCTGTACCACGACCACCCATTCCTGGGACTTCACCAGCACAAGCTATACCATCACAAATTGTGCAGACACGACAATAACCTTTCATGTCTCTCTTCGCAAAAAACTTTACTTCTTTCATATCCATAATTTTATCCTCCTATTTTTTGAATAGCACAAAAAAAATTTTAGGTAAAGGAAAAATTCTAATTTGATAAAGGATTTCAATTTCTTTTAGAAAAAAATGAGCTATTGCTATCTGTGCCTATATAGGATATTCTAAAAAAATCAAAATTTTTCAAAAACAAAGCCTTTAGGTAATTATGGAAGCTTCATCTGAAAATATTTCACTTGAACAGCAAAGAAAAAAGCGTTCTTTTTATGAGCTTTTAATTGCTGCTGTCTTGCTTGTCCTTATCCTTACGGGGGCATGGATTCAACTCACTGTATACGCGCTTGACTCATGGATTTTTATTGTTCTTTTCAATATCAATTCCTTATTTATGCTCATTGTGCTTTTTCTTGTAGGGCGCAATGTTGTTAAGCTTGTGATGGAGCGGCGAAGAAAGGTTTTTGGCGCAAAAATGCGCACACGCTTGGTGCTCATCTTTGTCTCGCTCACTCTTAATCCCACACTACTCATGTTTTTTGCGGCAAAGCGTGTTGTTATTAACAGTGTAGATTATTGGTTTACTAAGCAAATTGAAGATTCTTTTGACGCCGCTATTGATGTTGGGAAAAACTTTTATGACGCCTCTGCAAACAGACAAGAACATTATGTGAAAATGCTTTTACAAGAAATTGATGAGCGCAAAATGCTTTGGAACGGCAGAGCAATGAACAATTTACTTGAAAAAAAGCAAGAAGAATACAATCTTGAACTTGTTGGTACAATTTCTGCCGACCTTCAAGAGCAAAATTGGCATATCAAAGACGACTTTACCGCCATTTGGGGTACAGTCAAAGACGCTATCGATTGGCAACATGTGGCGACAAATACTTTTGGCTCGCTTCTTTGGGCAACAAATGATGCCGATTATGTTATAGGTGTGCGGGCCATTGATAAAGGAAAATCTGGTTATATTCTTACCGCACAGCGCATAGGCCAAGGCATTTTGACCAAAATTGACGGGATTTCAGAAGGTTTTAAAGAATATGCTCAGCTAAAAGAACTCAAAAAACCTTTGCGTGTTTCTTTTATGCTCATTCTGGGTATCTTGGGCATGATCATTATCTTTGGCGGCGTGTGGTTTGGTTTTCGCCTCTCAAAAGAACTCACAGCCCCGATTCTCGCCCTTGCAAAAGGCACAAATCGCCTTGCTCAAGGCGAGCTTGATGTGCGCATTGCTGACGCTGGGCATGATGAACTTAATCAGCTTATTGACAGCTTTAATAGCATGGCCAAAGACCTGCAAGAAGGGCAGGAAAGCCTTAAAGAAGCCAACAGTCAGCTTGCCAAGCAGCACGCAAATGTTGCCAATCGCAATACCTATATCGAGACCATTCTTGATACCATCACAACCGGCGTTGTTACTCTTGATATTTCTGGCAATGTTGTGACGATGAACAAGGCTGTGCATAGCCTCTTTGAGCTTTCAGACATCAACTTAGTCGGGCGGCACCCACAGACCTTTCTTGGGGCAGAATATGCTTCGCTTATCAATGAAATGCTTGGGGCTATTCGTCTTGACCCTAAAAAAGCTTGGTCAGACACCATCGATCTAAGTATTGGCGACAAGACATGGAAGCTTATTGTCTATGCAGTTGCCCTT
>CAYJIB010000162.1:0-2957 GCA_964370125.1 uncultured Desulfovibrionaceae bacterium | reverse complement strand
GGCGCATTAGACGCCATCAGAGACGCATACAAAATGAAAGGCAATGCCTTCGGCGACCAAAGGGGATAATCCCCTTTGGAAACCCTAATAAGTATATATAGAAGGTAGTCTGAATTGGCAAAAGGCTCTCTTTGTTTGAAGTTAGGTCGAAGACTGCCGCAGGCTACGGCCTGCTCTGTTGAGGGGGAATACAAGGTTTAGGCTTTGAAAAAAACAGCGACGACAAGAAAATACATACTTAAAGGGCGAAGCCTGACGGTGGGAGAATGCGTATTTAACAATCCTCAAGCTACAAAAAACCGCTTGCTCCCCCCTGCTTTCGCTTCGCTCAAACGTCCCCCTCACACAATGAAGAAACGATGACTTTTGGTAAAGGAAAAACTTCACAGGGATAGAAGGCTTCCTCTCGAAGAAAAAGCCTCAAAAGCTAATCCCTCAAAAGCCTCACAGGGATAGAAAACTTCTTCTCAAAAAAAATAAAAACAAAAAGAGCCTCCTATGCTTTGTTTAGGAATAGAGACATCTTGTGATGAGACGGCATTAGCGCTTGTGCGTGATGGTATTTGTATTGATTCTATTGTATCGTCGCAGGTGGGTGTTCATGCTTTATTTGGCGGGGTTGTTCCTGAGTTAGCTTCTCGGGAGCATTTTCGTTATTTGCCTGTTTTGTATGATATTTTGATGGAGCGCAACGGTTTATTGTCTTCTGACCTTGACCTTATTTCGGTGGCGAGGGGTCCTGGATTATTGGGGGCTTTGCTTGTGGGTGTTTCATTTGCAAAGGCTTTGGCTTTTGGAGCGTCTATTCCTGTGCTTGCTGTGAATCATTTACAGGCGCATTTATTGGCTGTTGGTCTTGAAAGGGAAATTTCTTTTCCTGCCCTTGGTCTTTTGGTTTCTGGCGGTCACACGCATTTGTATTCGATGTCATCGGCTTTGGAGTATTGTTTGCTTGGTCGCACGCTTGACGATGCGGCGGGCGAGGCTTGCGATAAATTTGCGAAGATGTTGGGTTTGCCTTATCCTGGTGGGGCTTTGATAGACGCTTTGGCTTGTCGTGGCGAGGCAGATGCGGCGCTTTTCCCAAGGCCATATACGCAAAAAGCTGGCGGTCAGACATTAGACTTTAGTTTTAGCGGTTTGAAGACGGCGGCTTTATCGCATATTCGTGCCAATCCTTCTTTGCTTGGGGCGGGTCACCTTGTAAGGGATGTGGGTGTTGAGGCGGCTTTTGCGAGCGGGGATTTGGCTGTGCGGGCTTTGTGTGATGTTTGCGCTTCCTATCTTTTGGCTTTGACGGACACGCTTTTGTTTAAGTGCAGGGCGGCTTTTGTAAGTTTAAGGGAGAGTGGTGCATTGCCAAGGTCTTTTATTCTTGCTGGCGGTGTTGCAGCGAATACGCAGACAAGGGAGATGGCGAGGCTTTTTTGTGATGAGTATGATTTAGAGCTTTGTGTGCCTTCTTTTTCTTTGTGTACGGACAATGCGAGCATGATAGCGTATTTGGGTTATTTGCAGTATATGGAGGCGGAGAAGGCAGGATTTAAGGGTGGTCAGCCTTTGAATTTTGCTTGTTTTGCGAGGGGGCAGAAAGAGCCAGGCGATGTTTTTTTGTGATAATTTTAAGCAAGTTGTTTTTTAGGCTTTACTTGACAGGAAAGGGTTAGGCTTCTATACTTAGCAAATATGAGTTTGCGTGTTTTGGAGGAAATTATGGCTGTTGAAATAAATGACGACAATTTTGAGACAGAGGTCTTGGGTGCGTCTGTGCCTGTGTTGGTGGACTTTTGGGCACCTTGGTGTGGACCTTGCAGAGCTTTAGCCCCTGTGCTTGATGAGCTTGACGCAAAATACGCTGGGAAGATCAAGATTGTGAAGATCAATGTAGACGACCATGCCTGGGCGGCTGGGCGTTTTGGCATTCGTTCTATTCCTACGTTAATTCTTTTTAATAAGGGCGATATGGTTGAGCGCACTGTTGGTGCTGTGGCCAAGCCAAATCTTATTACGATGATTGATGCTGTGCTTGGTGCATAGGTGCTATGGCTCGCCTAGCCTTTTGCCTAGCCTTTTAAATTAAAATCTTTTGATACATTGGACACTTGATATGTTTTTTCGTGTGTTATTTCTATTATGTGCTTTGACGACTTTTTCGGCTTGCGGGCTTATTGACGCCTATTTTATTGAACCGCCAAACGATACAGCTCAAGAGCTTTTTGAAAATGCCAGTGACGCTATGCGTGAAAAGGAATATGTGCAGGCGGCAGAATGGTTTACAAAGCTTAAAGACTCGTATCCCTTTAGCCCTTATACGGTTGATGCGGAGCTTGCGCTTGGTGATGCTTTGTATTTGCATGAAGATTATCTTGAGGCAGCTTCTGCTTATAAAGACTTTGAGGCCTTGCACCCAAGGCATGAGGCTATGCCATATGTTTTGTATCAAATCGGCATGTCCAATTTGAAGTCTTTTGTGTCTATTGACAGGGCGACGACCAATGTACAAGAAGCTGTTGAATATTTTAGACGTTTGCAAGAGATGTTTCCTGATTCTGAATACGCAAGCCTAGCGGATAATGAAATTTTGGCGGCTCGTACCTTGATTGCTGAGCATGAGCTTTATTTGGCAGACGTTTTTTGGCAAATGCATCGTTATGGCCCTGCGCTTAACCGCTATATCTATATTGTAGAGAACTTCCCTGATGTTGAAGAAGTGCGTGATCATGCGGCAAAAAAGGCTGTTGAGGCTTCATACCATCACAATATTGCAGAGGCCGACGCTATTCGAGAGAAAATACATGGTTCGTGGAAGGAATGGTTTGATTGGTTGTAAAAAAAAATGAGTTTTCTAAAAAAAAATGCTTGCATTGTTTTATTAGAAAGCGTATATTGCCTTTTGTGCCTGGGTAGCTCAGTTGGTAGAGCAGAGGACTGAAAATCCTCGTGTCGGCAGTTCAATT
>CAYJIB010000161.1:0-2976 GCA_964370125.1 uncultured Desulfovibrionaceae bacterium | reverse complement strand
AGAGGGAGCTCGAGGGAGAACTAGGAGGGGGGGGAAATATATGAGCCTCGCAAGTGCCAATTAAAAAAACAATTTTACAAGGTCAATGAACTTTGATTTTAGACTTGCGAGGCGAATATCTTCCCCACCATAAGCCCCTAATCTCCCTCGAACAATAATACAAAGAAAGCGTAGTTTCACGAACAATTTTGCAGGTAAAGTAAACATTTACAACTTCAAAAAAAGAAAAAAGAACAATATGAAAATTCAATATGAACCATTGCTATCTGATTTGACGACATTGCGTCTTGGTGGGCGGGTATTGGCTTTGTGCGATGTTTCGTATGGTGATTTTGGGGATTTGGCATTGAGGCTTGGGGTTTTGGGTGGTGAGCCTTTTGCTTTTGGTCGTGGGAGCAATATTTTAGCGTCTGACGATTTTTTGCCTTTGGTGCTTGTGAGGGTGCTTGGCGAATTGGGTGTTAGGATTGAGGATTTTGGTGTGAGCGACAAACGGAGGCTTTTTGTGCCAGCGTCGATGTCATTGCCGAGATTGTTATCATTTTGTGCGAGGGAGGGTTTGTCTGGTTTGGAGGGTTTGTCTGGTGTGCCTGGTTCTGTGGGTGGTGCGTTGGCGATGAATGCAGGTTCTTATGGCGTGAGTTTTTGTGAGAGATTGGTATCTGTTGAGTATTTTTCTTTGGAACGTGGGCTTTTGACTTGTGAGGCTGTGGATTGTAGTTGGGCTTATCGTTCATTTTGTCTACCTAATGTTGATGCTGGTGTTGGAAAGTCTGATTTTATTGTCTATATTTCTGTGTGTTTGGAGCTTGAGAGGGATTTCCCTGAGTCGATTTGGTCGAGAATGAGGGAGAATTTAGAGAAGAAGAAGTCGACTCAGCCTATGGGTACTTGGTCTGCTGGTTGTGTTTTTAAAAATCCAGAAGGTGGTTTATCTGCGGGCAGACTTTTGGATGAAGCGGGTTTTCGTGGGAAAGGTCTTGGCGGCATGGCTTTTTCTGAGAAACATGCGAATTTTTTGGTGAATGTTGGTGGAGGCAGAGCGAGTGAAGCTTTTGAGCTTATTGAGATGGCGAGAGAAGAGATTTTTAAGCTTCATGGTTTTTGGCTTGAGACTGAAGTGAAGATTTTACGGTAGTTTTTTTACCTTGAGTATAAAGAATAGGCACAGGTTTTTGCTATGTTAAGAAATACGAACAGTCCTAAGGGCAGAAAATACAATACTTATACGAAAGATAGGTCTAAAGTTACGGACAAAAAAGAAGATAAGCGTATTGAAGAGAGTAAGGACGAGTCGAAGAAGGATTCTATGGCTTTAGCAAGGTCTGAGCGTTCTTTTCGAGCAATTCGTCGTGTGCTTACATGGTTAATTACTCTTTTGTCTGGTTTGTGTTTTTTGGCATTGGTGGTATTTGGTCTTTTTCATGCTTATCGTTTTGTAACGAGTAGTGAATTTTTTGCTATTGAGCGTATTGATATTCGTGGTTCTTTTTACTTTGAGAGATCGGAGCTTTTGGAGCTTGCGGAATTAAAAGAGGGTATGAATTCTTTGCAGGTTTCGATTAAGGACATTGAGAAGCGTCTAAAGACCAATCCTTGGATTGCGGAGGTTTCTGTATTTCGCCGTTTACCAGACAGGTTTGAGATTCAGATCAAGGAATGGCAGCCGCATTTTTGGCAAAGAAAGAACGATACACTTTTCTATTCAAACATTTATGGCGAAATAATTGCGCCTGTAACAGCGAGGAACTTTATTTCTTTGCCTATGCTTGAATTTGGTCAGGGCGGCTTAGGTCTTTTGCCTTTGCTTCCTGAGATTATTGCGGCTTTTAAGTCTGCGACTTTGCCTGTTGATATGCAGGGTGTTTCTTGGATTATGTTGAGTGCGGGAAAGGGTTTTGAGTTTTTTTTAGAAAAGCAGCAGATGAGTTTAAGTATTGCCCCTGATAATTGGCAAGAAAACTTAGAACGTCTCATCATTACGCTTCATGACCTTGCAAAGAGGGGAGAACTCAAGAAAACCGCCAGTATTCTGGCAAGCGAGGGCAATGTTTGGGTCAGTTTTAAAAATTAAGAATTTCTCTCATTTTTTTTTTAAAATCTTGAAATAATGGTAATTCACTATTTTTCTATATATTTTCAATAAAAAATCTCAAAAAAAACTCAATAAATTTGCAATTTTTTTGCGATTTTCTCTAGACTTTTTCTTAAAAATATGTTGTATTTGACTTGCTTATTGAAGAGAACAATAAAGTGATTGTTGATTAAACTTTTTTTCATTATACAAAGCATATATTGCAAAGAAAGATAAAGGAGAAATACATGCCCAAATCAGAACTCATTGTCGGTCTTGACGTTGGCACAACGAAGATTTGTGCTGTAGTCGGTGAGCTTTCTGAATCGGGCGCAATCGACATCGTCGGTATTGGCTCTCACCCATCATCTGGTTTGCGTAAGGGTGTTGTTGTAAGCATTGAACAGACAGTGCAGTCTATTAAGAAAGCCCTTGAAGAAGCAGAGAACATGGCGGGTTGTGAAATCCATTCTGTCTATGTGGGCATTGCTGGTAGCCACATTAAAGGCTTTAATAGTCATGGCGTTATAGCAGTAAAGGGCGGAGAGGTTTCAGCAAGAGATGTTGAGCGCGCGCTTGAGGCTGCCAGAGCTATTCGCATTCCTGCGGATCGTGAAGTCATTCATACACTTCCACAAGAGTATATCGTCGACGACCAAAGGGGCATTGCCGATCCGCTTGGCATGTCTGGTGTGCGCCTTGAAGTAAAGGTGCATATTGTTGCGGGCGCTGTGACTTGTGCTCAAAATATTTTGCGTTCTTGTAATAAGAGCAATCTTGATGTTTCTGATATAGTGCTTGAGGCTCTTGCCTCTTCAAAGTCTGTCCTTACCGATGAAGAAAGAGAGATCGGCGTTGCACTTATTGATCTTGGCGGTGGGACATCTGACATAGCCATTTTT
>CAYJIB010000160.1:392-3010 GCA_964370125.1 uncultured Desulfovibrionaceae bacterium | reverse complement strand
GGCAAAAAGTTGGTACATATCGGATTGTACTGGATCAAAGCCTTGCTTTTTGGAATCAAGACATTTCCATTTTGCGTCAATTATCCATTTTGTTTCTTTTTGTTCAAGTAAAATGTCTGGTTTCAGCGCAAATTTTTCCTTCCCCTTGTGTATGCAAAGATTTTGATAAAAGGCCTGAGTACGAAGATTTGTGCCTTTTTCAAGTTTTTTGCGGATTGAATGAATAACAAAGGTCTCAAAAACTTTTTCCATAGGAAATAACAGGCTGATGCCTTCAGAAGAATGCTGAAGAGCTGTCGGCATTTCTTGCAATAAAATCAAGGAACACCAAGGCTTTATAGCCATATATTGCGCAAGGTGTCTCGTATTTTTCCAAAGCGCAAAGTCATTGGCAATATGCGTACTTTGCGGAACACTTTGCATAAGGGCTTCGAGCTGTGTCGCAAGGCTCCAATTTTCTGAATCCTTTGTAATCAGCCGGCAACGATGCAAAGCGCTACGCAAAAGGCGATTTTCTGCCCTGTTCATCGAAAGTATATGATGCCGCACATGCGTGAGGTGTTGGCGATGAGGCGGCTGTCGCATTTGCCTTGCTATATTGATTTGCCCACGAATGAAAGAGCGTTCTTCTTCTATTTTGTTGTACTGTGCGTGCAGACCTTTTTTAACAAGCAAAGAAAGTTCTTGCAAAAATATATGAATGAGCCATTCAAGAAGAGGCTTCTTTGTGCACTTAAGCAGCGCTTTGTCGGCCTCTCGAAGATCTTTCCCCAAATAAATGCAAAGCATTCGCCAAAGCACTTTGCGTATTTTTTCTTCATCATTTTCATGCGTTTTGGGAAGAATTTCTATACTTGTTCCACAAGGACTTTGAAGAAAGCCAACATAATTGGCAATACGTACCGACTTTGAACCATCAATATCGATAAAACTTTGCTCTTTTTTCTTCCACTTTCCTTGGAGTTCACACAACCAATGAAAGGCAGACTCAGAAATACTTGCTTTATCAAGAGTATTCTCCGCTAAATCTTTTGTAGTGAGGCGAGCGTATTCTCGAACGGTTAAGCTTGTCATAAGTTTTCTTTGGAACTTTCACTGGGGTTTTCTCTGTGGACTTCTTTGTAGCTTACTATTTTGACATAAGACTCCACATTGTCAAAGGCCTTATCATTGATTTCCCAAAGCTCACGCAAAGCAAGGCCGTCTAGTTCGCTTTCGTCTATAAAGTTTGAAGTGTCTTTTTTTGTTATAAATTGAAGTGCTTTGTCTTTTTTGTGATCATTCAAGACAAGATGAATTTTTCCCCAATCTTCAAAGAAATATTCTTGAAGCAGGGGCAAAACATTTCCTAGAAAAATTTTCTTTAACTCAACAACTGTCACATGTTCATCAAGGCGCATAAAGGGAGCGTGGCCAAGGCAATAGTCTCTGCCGAGCAAGAGCTCAATGCGTTCGTTCATGGCTATAAGCAAACGTGCTAAAGAAAGGTCAGTTTTTTCGAGTTTTTTACCTGAAAGTAGGTCTGGCTTTGGCGGCATTTCTATAAAGGTAAAACGGCGCCGAAGGGCAATGTCAAGGCCAGTAAGTGAGCGGTCGGCTGTGTTCATTGTACCGATTATATAGAGATTTTTTGGCACGGAAAACTCTTTACGAGAATAGGGCAAAGTGACGCTCAATGCTTCATCAGCCCCAAGGCGTTTTGATGACTCTATAAGGCTTATGAGTTCGCCAAAAATGCCAGAAATATTGCCTCTGTTAATTTCGTCGATGATGAGGACATGTGGCTGTTTTCTTGAACTTTTTTCTTTGCTTTTTGTTTCTATAAGATGGCTTACAATTTTTCCTAAAAGCTGTGGATATCCATTAACAATATATTTTTCCAAGTGGCTCTTGATATTTTTTATTTCAAGCGTTTGAAAAACGTTCTTTGATGCTATATCCTCAATAGTTATCAAATTACTTAAAACTAACGAGACAAGCTCGTTAATTATAACAAAAGGCAATGGCAATAAGCCTTCAGCCCGTGGCTTTCGCAGTAACAAAATTTCTTCAGATACTTTTTCAACAAAATAGCTACCAATTTCTGAGCCCACTTGAATACCTGAGGCAAGAATTTCTCCTCTTGCCTCTTCGCATATCTTCTGAAAAATACCCTTTTCGACTTTGTAAGTCAGGCTTCCCTTCTCTTCGCCTTCATTTTCTGGAAGCTCAGGCCGAATGCCTTCAACAAAATCTTCATAGCTGAAACTTTGATGAAAGGTGACAAAGGCGATTCTCTTTTCTTCCCGCAAAGCATCAAAACGATTTTTGATTTCTGCCCTATCATCTTTATTTTCTAGTAAAAAATCAGGGTCCAAAATTTCTAATGCCGCATTGATTGTTGTATAGGTTTTTCCTGTCCCTGGAGGCCCGTAGAAGATTTGGTTGAGTGGGTTGACATTTTCTATAGGTGGCTCAGATGACTCATTCCATACTTTTCGATATTTCACTTCATAATAGTCTATTTTCTTCGTTCCATCTCTTTCTTCCAAAGCCTGCCTAAGTTTTAAAAACTTGTCGTTAGCCTCTAAAAGACTTAATTTTTTGTATTCTTTTTCTGAGATTTTTGTATAAGCTTG
>CAYJIB010000160.1:0-382 GCA_964370125.1 uncultured Desulfovibrionaceae bacterium | reverse complement strand
CCTCTGTCTCCACCAGAAAAAATCCTTTCATGCTGATCAGGGAAAAGTAAATAGAGAATCATATAGCGAATTTGAGGATTTTTATCAGGCTGTGTTTCAGCTAAAAATTGTGTAAGCTCTTTATAACTTACTATTATTTTTTTCTTTTCTTCTTGAGTACGCCCAAAAAGCATTTCAAAAAATTCAATACAAAATGACAGTTCTTGCCAAAGATTTGTATTAAATTGCCCAGCACCACCAATTCCACTGAGGACATCATCGTTTAGGTATTGTTTTTGTATATTATCAGTTTTTTGGTTAAGCCAAGATAAAATTTGTTCGACTTTTTCCTTCTTTGTTTCGGCTTTACTTTTCCTTGGACATAATTGCATAAACCAATACA
>CAYJIB010000159.1:0-3131 GCA_964370125.1 uncultured Desulfovibrionaceae bacterium | reverse complement strand
CGGCCTCTTGACGCTTCGGGCGCACAAGCTTGGACATTGTCAACAACAATGGTGTTCCATTGATTGTCACGAATTGCAGCTAATATTTCGTCTTGCACATTTTTTTCAAGAAGACTTTTGCCGTTGAGGCCAACCACGTCAAAGTGCGGCATAACTTCATCATGCGGAATATTCGATGCACTGCAAAGTTGCTCTATGCGCGGTTTTATTTTAACTGCACCGATTTCACCGTCAATGTAGCCGACCCTATGCTTTCCCCTTTTGCGTCGAGGAGGGGCCAAGAAAAACACCCCTAGGCCTAAAATGATGCTGACGCAAAAACTGAGTGCAAACCATGTTTTTCCGACATCCGATGCACCCCAAAAGAGCAATGTGAACTCTGGGGCACAAAATTCATCAATTGTAACAGGATCTGAATGATCTCTAAGAGCGCCTGTGACATCGGCCATATTTTGGCAGAGGATAGGCGCTGGTGCTAAATCATCTGCTGTTGACTCTGACAGAGCTTCGTTGGGTGCAAAAAACAAGCCCATACGTTGCCCCCATTTGACAAAGTCTTTGAAATCCAAAGCACTGGAAATAACCGCTTGCAAAGCTACAGAAATACGTTCGATGTCGTCAATGTGGCGAGCCTTTTGTACTAAAAATGGCTTGTCGTCTTCAAACCTATGCTTTTCACTGTGCAAAAGCCAATAAGGGCAAATCTTGAAACTTTTTGCACCTACACGAGTGGTGTGCTGCCTGTAAGAATCCAAAAAATCATAACACTCTTTGTTTGGGGCAACAATGAATACTACGTTTCTGTTTTCGAGATAGGCCCAAGGAACTTCGGATAAATTTAAGCCAAAGCAGCCTGTAACGATGACCTCCGTTGACTTGACAGCATTGGATTCTTTCACAGCCTGATCAAGGGCAATAGCAGTACGAATATCTTGGCAAAAAACAATAGTGGCCACAGGATTTGCGTCAATCTCATTTTGGTTGAGCAAATAAGCCGATGGCTTGTGTAGCCCAATTGATAAATACCCATTCACAACAGAAGCAGGGAGGCAAATGATGGATTCGCCTAACTTATACCGCACAAAAGCTCCGATCACTTGCTGAGCATAGCCGAAGATGAAGGTGGTATCAATGCGTTGAAGTATACCCCGAGTGGTCTTTATGAAATTCGGTATGATGCTTTGGAAATTGCGCATTCCATTGCTTTCAGCTGTACGTTGAAAAGAGCCGCTGGTAGAGTGTAAAAAACTTTCATCCATCCCAAGAATAGAGGCGAGAGTTGCTCGTGCATCTGCCTGACTAAGATTAAAGACGGCTTTTATAAAGCTTAAAAAGCCTGTATCAGCAATGTACCCAACCAAGCGCCATGAAAAAGTATCGCCTTGAAGGTGTGCGATAATGTCTTGGCCATTAAAAGTGGCGGTCGTGAGTTCGTACAAAATATGGCCATTTTTGAACATGCGGACTGCTTGTTTTTCGAGAAGATACTCAAAAACTTCCCTGCGCAAATCTTTGTCAACTCCGTAGATGTCTTGCGTGTTTTCAGCGCCAAGGTAAGCTAAGTATTTTGTGAGCTCTTGGCTTTGCACTATGAACGAAGATTTCATCATTGTTTGCTCGGCTTTACTTATTTTTTGTTCTACAATAAGGTGTTTATACTGGGTTACACAGGCCTTAGGGACAGATGCAGTTTGGTGCGTGTAGTTATGTTTATATACGCTATTTTTTGCTGGCCTAATGTCAATAACGAGAGCATCTGGCCCAGATTGTAATACGCCAATGTGGCGAGATGAAGTGCCATCGGGACTTACACGCGCTTCTTCAGCCAATGCCTTTAAATCAAGATTTATCATAAATTTTACCTTTTTAGAGAGCCTGTCGCATTGCGACAGACTCTCTTGGTTAGACAGTTATTTTTTTGAAGCGGAGCGAATTTCAAAGTCAGGAATAAGCTTGAACTCAAGGATGTACCTTGTGCTGTTGCACTCAGCTTCTGACAAAGTGTTCGCTTCTTGAACAAAGCTTGAAGCCACTCTTTCGAACGCACTTTCTAGGGCTAACTGAGAGCCTTCGTGATCAAAGGAAACGCAAGCGCTTCTCACCAAATTTTGCACATGGGATGGATAATCCCGCAGCGACAGTTCACCTTCAGCTCTATCATCAAAGAGCTTTTGGCCAAAAGCATCAAAAAATGACACCTTGTCTGTTGGTAAATCTGCAGCATGCACTTTTCCGAGCTTGTTATTTATGTTGTTTTTTGACATAATTCCCTTCTAGTTGTTTGCGCTTACGCCATTTCCCTTTATGGAGAGTGGCGCAAGCAGGTTAATAAAGGTTGAAATCAAAGCCATAAGGTCTAAATCGGAATTAATAGGGTAGCCCAGAAAGTAGAAATTTTACTTCCAGAGTCTACTATGTATCTTGTTGCATCTTGTTGTGTCTTGTTGCATCTTCTTACTCGCAGCTCAAAAAGTGCAAGCAGGGTAAAATCAAATAAGTATCTTAAAAATCTCGTGACCACTAAAGGCAAGGCCAAAAAATGGCAAGGTTTTGCCTTTAGTAGTATGATCATTCAGCAAGCTTTCTACGGCTTGCAATTCTGTACGTCGGGCCCTAAAAGCCCATTAGATCGGAGCAAGTATTCACGGTAAAAGATTAAAACAGCCCTTTTCTCGTAGATGGCCTTTCCCCCACACAAAACATAGGGAATTTTCTGGCCCAAGTTCGCAAGCGTACCCACCGCAAGGTTTAGGGCCCGGGCAAGTTCTTGCCTTGTCGAACGAGAACGAAGGTCTTTTTCTAAGGACTCGAGGATTTCCTCAATCTGCCTCTGCATTTGTTTCTTCCTCCTGTGGCAGTATTGAAGCTCATTGCTTCTTGCCTTTATTATAACGTTTTTTAGCAAAAAAGGAAGTAGTTTTGGGCAAATGTCCAAAGACATTTGGCAAATTATGCCATTGATTTTATTGCATATTTTCTTTAAAAATGAAATGTCTTTGGGGTGAAACAGGATCTGTCGAGAAAATGGAGACATTTGGCAATATGTGCCTGAAATAATTGAAGACTTCGGACTAAAAAGCCTTTTGCAAAGAGGCTAGACACCTAAGACTCTGAAATTATGAAGAAAATTA
>CAYJIB010000158.1:0-3268 GCA_964370125.1 uncultured Desulfovibrionaceae bacterium | reverse complement strand
TGCGGAATCCTCCGCCCCAGCGTTGCCTGAAGAACATACCTTTGAGTCAAAATCATCCTTCAATACATACTTATTAGGGTTTCAAAAGGGGATTATCCCCTTTTGCCGCCGGAGGCATTGCCTTTGGCCGGCGGAGCCACTGCCTTTAATCTGCTAAGCCTTAAAATTATAAACTGTCTTAATTGTATCTACAATATCGGCGGTTTCGCCGATGTGTTTTAGGATTTCTTCTTTGTCTTTATAGGCCATAGGGGCTTCATCGAGGGTGCTTTTTACGACGCAAGAAGAGTAGATTCCTTTCATGCTTGATTTGAAGGCATCGAGTGTAAATTTTGCTTTGGCTTGCTGTCGAGAATAGAGTCTGCCTGCGCCATGCGGGGCGGAGAAATTCCAGTCAGCATTGCCCTTACCTTTGGCGAGAAGAATGCCGTCACGCATATTGAGCGGAATGAGGATAAGTTCATTAAGCCTTGCTGACACTGCCCCTTTGCGCAAAATCCATTGTTTTTTATCAGAAAAATCTATATAATTGTGGACAGTTTCGATTGCATCTTTTTTACGAACGACAAAGCCAAAATGCGCCATGATAGTTGACAGCATGATCGAACGATTGCTCGAGGCATAGTCTTGCATAATGCGCATGGCGGCGATGTATTCGTCAAAAAGATCTTTTTTACTTAAGTATTTTAGTGAGTTGTGAATATTGTCCTTGCAAAGTTGAATGGCTTCTTTTTGATAAAAATCAGCTATTTGATTGCCTATATTGCGGCTTCCTGAATGCACTGTAAGCCAGTAGGCCTGGCTTGTGTCTTTGCCGACTTCGATAAAATGATTGCCGCCGCCAAGAGAGCCTAAAGACTTTGCTGCGCGGTCAAGGTTTAGAAAAGCTAGGCTCTTTTTACTCAAAACTTTTTTGAGTCTTGGTAAAAATTTATCTGCAAAGAGAGCGTTTTTTTCTTTGTGGACATTTTGTCCACTGGGGATGGCTTTTTTTATAAAGGCGTCAAGTTCTTTGAAAAAATCTTGTGAAATGTCCTTTCCTATCTTGCTCGCGCTAAGCCCACAAGCGATATCGACGCCCACATGATTTGGGCAGACTTTGTCGTTGATGGTCATTGTCGTGCCGATAGTACAGCCCGCACCCGCATGAACATCGGGCATGATCCTGATTGTTGAATGCTCATAAGCCTTTGTGTTGCAGAGCGTGGAAATTTGCTCATGTGCAAGAGGGTCGATGCTGTCGGCAAAGACCTTCGCATTATTAAATTTTCCTTGAATAGTGAGCATGACGTACCCTTAGTTTTGTAAGAAAAGGTTCAGGGTATAGCCTCAAGGGCATTATTGCTGACGAAAGGTTCAGGATATAGCTTCAAGAGCATTATTGCTGTGGAAAAATTAGACATCGGGCGCAGAGTCGATCCATTGCTGCAAGGTGCTAAAGAGGACTTCTGGCACAATGGGCTTTGCCACATGGTCATTCATGCCGTGCGCAAGGCTTATCTCCTTGTCGCCAGTCATTGCGTGAGCGGACATGGCTATCACGGGAAGGTGTTGATACTGTTCTTGTTCTCGAATTTTCTTTGAGGCAGACAGGCCATCAAGTACAGGCATTTGAATGTCCATAAGGACAGCCTTGTAATTGTTTCTTTGAAGCATATCGAGGGCTTCTTGGCCATTGTTAGCGATATCTACGCTATAGCCTTCGCTTATTAAGAGTTCTTCTGCAATCAGCTGATTGATTTCATTGTCTTCCACGAGCAAAAGATGCCCCTTGCTCTTTGCCTCTTCAGCGCAAACCTTCGTGCTGTTCTTTTTTGCATCTGGGATGCGACCAAATTTTGCTGTAAAGTAGAATTTTGCTCCCTGCCCTTCAATGCTATCGACCCACATTTCGCCTTGCATTAAACTAACAAGATTATGTGAAATGCTTAAGCCAAGGCCAGTGCCGCCGTATTGCCGAGTGGAAGAATTGTCTGCTTGAGAAAAAGCCGCAAACAATTCCTGCATTTTTTCTTCTTTAATGCCAATGCCTGTATCAGACACACAAAAAAGGCAGGTCAAAGACTCTTCTGTCTGTTCATGCACCTTTACAGAAAGCTCAATGCGACCTTCTTGCGTAAATTTTATGGCATTGTTGATGAGATTTGAAAGAATTTGCTTTAAGCGGCGAGAGTCGCCCAAAATATATTCGCAACTCGGCTCACAAGACGAAAAGTGAAACTCTAAATCCTTTGCCTTTGTAGAGCTGACATAAAAATCATACAATTCTTGACAAATACCTGTGGCTCTAAATGGTGCCAGCTCGAGTTTAAGTTTTCCCGACTCTATTTTAGAAAAATCCAAGATATCTTTGATAATGTTTAACAAATTGTTTGCAGAGAAGAGGGCTTTGCTTACATAGCCTTTTTGTTTGCTCTGCAAATCTGTTTTGCCAAGAAGATGTAAAAGACCAAGAACCCCGTTCATAGGTGTGCGGATTTCATGGCTAATATTGGCAAGAAATTCGCCTCTGGCCTTCGCACTTTGCAAAGCTTGCTCTTTAGCTTCGTTCACTTCATGAAGCATGGCCTTAAATTCACGCAAATCCCGCAAGTAGGCAACGGCAATATCGTCGCCATAAAATTTAGATCGAACAAGGGTCACCTCAACAGGCAAAGAATTGCCTTGTATGTCTTGGTGCATCCATTCAAAGCACAGATAACCCTTTTCAAAAACTTCTTTTATAACGTGTTTTACCTTTATATCAGAAGGTGTGCCGTCAAGCTGCAAGTGAGAAGAAAGCCTTTTATAGTTGTCAATAACTTCTTGCTTATTTGTGGCACCAAAAAGCTTAACAGATTCTGCATTACAATCAAAAACTTCAAAATGCTTGTTCCAAAAATTTACGGCAAGAGGCATAGTATCAAGAATAACACGACGAATTTCTCTTGCCTGAGAAACTTCTGTTATACGTTCTATAATAATGAATTCGCCTTGATATTCTATACATTTAAGATTGTATTCCACAACTTTTTCTGTGCCATCGAGTAAAACATGCACCCATACAAAATTGTGCGAGCCTTTTTCAAGAGCTTTTTCTATATGCTCTTTTTTGCTTTCAACAGAGCTGCTGAGATCTGGTTGTTTTTTAGGGGAAAATTTACTGTAGTTTTGAGTAAAAGACTCACTCGAGGGGGAGTCAAAAATACGCAAGGCGCTTTCGGAGATATAGAGCAGCTTACCTTCTTTTGACCAACACAAAATAGGCAAGTCCATGCCAAGCAGGACA
>CAYJIB010000157.1:0-3292 GCA_964370125.1 uncultured Desulfovibrionaceae bacterium | reverse complement strand
GCAGGCACAAAGGCTTTTACATACCCCTTTAGCGTTGCTGCTGTAGAACGAGCAAGAGGCAATAAGTCGCTGTACAGCATAGACGGAGCAACACATTTCCAGCTCTATGATGATCCTAAATATGTGACGATGGCAGTAAAAAAATTGAATAGCTTTTTTAATGAGGCATTTAAATAGTCGGCACTGAAAAACAGAATAAGCGCTTGTTATTGTAGTTTTTTTAGCTCAAAAGACGCTAATAAAATTGCAAGAAAAATGAGTATGGAATACGAATTTCTTGCAATTTTATGGAGCCAAAGAGATATTTTTCAGAGCCGGCTACCAACATTTTTGCGAAAGCAAAAATGTTGCGCCACGAAAAATAAGCCAGAACTTGCTTCTGGCGTCTGCGAAGCAGTATTTGGAGTGGGGCCGAGCCGACGGCCACTCCGAAGGAGTGTTCTCGTTAAGCGAGTCTTCGAGCTTTACGAGAATCGAGAGCAACGCGTGCCTTTCTGAAAAAGGCATGGAAATGCCTTTTTCAGCGTCGACTAAATAGTCGAACGTACATTCAAATCGAAAGTGCAACGTTTTCTGCTTCGTTAATGAATGCTAGCCGTGGGCTTAAAAGGCACACTCCAAATGAGGCAAGATCTTCTTCTAGCTTAGTCGCTATAAGCAGTTCTTGCCTCATTTTGCTAAAACAACTTCAAAAAACAAGACATTCGCCCTCAAGTACATTCCATAATCTTTGACAAAAGCTCACATTTGCTCCTCAAATCACAATTCTTGTACAAGCTCCTTGGCTTGCTTTTTTGCCGCCATAAGCACCTGCTCGCCCTTTTCTGTCGTTGAATAATATTTTCTAATTTTTCCGTCAACATTTTTAGTCTCAACTGTAAGTAGCTCAGATTTTTCAAGATTATGGAAAATTGGATACAATGTGCCTGGGCTAATTTCATAGCCATGATGCCTAAGCTCTTCGATCATAAAAGCCCCAAAAATCGGCTCTTCTTTGGCATGATGCAATATGTGTATCTGAATAAAGCCTAAAAATAATTTACGCAAAATTGGGTCTTGCATTTACTTTTCCCTTGTGCTAAAAGCTCTGTATCGAACTTCGATATTGAAGGTCGATAGCAAGTTTCGTAATCAAAGCTTACAAGAGACTGCCCCAAAAAGCAAGGAAAGACTATGTACAAAATTCACAATGTACACTATAAAAATCTTATCAAGTATAAAGACATAAACATACAAAAACATTCAATAAATTTTATCACAGGCGAAAGCGGCTGCGGGAAAAGCACCTTATTAAAAATACTCAACAAGACAGAAGATTTTTCTGCTGGCACTGTCCTTTATAAAGGCAAGCCTCTCTCAGAATACGAAAGTATTGCTTTGCGCAAAGAAGTAAAACTTATTTCGCAACATCCTTTTTTATTTCCAGGCACTATCAAGGAAAATTTCCAGCTCTTTTACGAATATTGCGAAGAAGCATTGATTTCAGAAGAAAGAATGAAGTATTTCTTAAACCTGCTTGAAGCAAATTTTGACTTAGAAAGCGAATGTGACACTTTATCAGGCGGCGAAAAACAAAGGGTCTATATTGCTATTTGTCTTTCGATGGAAGCTGAAACGCTTATGCTTGATGAGGCAACAGCGGCTCTTGACAGCAAAAATGCCAATAAAATCTTTGAAAATATTGTAAAGTATGTCAAAGAGAACAATAAAAGCCTTATTGCTATTAGCCACGATGAAAAACTTGTAGAAAAATTTGCTGAAAACATTATACATTTACAAGGATAAAAAGCATGACGAGCGCAGTTCAAATAAACTTATTTAATTTTTCTCTCATATATTTGCTGCTTTTCCTTGTGGCTTTTGTTATGAAATTGAGCAAAATCTCACAAAGCAAATTGCTGTTTATTGCAAGCCTAAGAATGACAGTTCAGCTTGTTTTGGCCGGCTATGTTTTGATGTATCTTATAGAAGAAGCTCACCCTGCGCTTATTGTTTTGTATGTACTTTCAATGACAATTTTTGCTATTCACAGAGTTCTTTCTATCAATAAAGAAATCAACAAGCAATTCAAATGTATTATAGCCGCTTCTATTTTTTTAACAGCAATGCTGATTGTTGCTTTTTTTATTAAAATCATTGTAGGAGAAAGCATACTCAATCCGCAATATCTTATACCAATCAGCGGCATGATCCTTGGAAATACAATGACAGGCCTTGCCCTAGGCGTAAAAACCTTTATGTCAAAAATCAAAGATTCTAAGCTTCAAATAGAGGTTTTGCTCAATCAAGGCGCTAGGCCAAAGAAAATCCTCTTGCCTATGGTAAATCACGCTCTTGAAACAGCGCTCTTGCCTACAATAAATTCTATGCTGGGCATGGGCATTGTTTCTTTGCCCGGCATGATGACAGGGCAAATTTTATCTGGCGAATCGCCAATGTCTGCAATACTTTATCAAATTTCTATCACTATCTGCATATCAACCGTCGTCTGCTTGGCCGTGTTTTTGTCCTTGCATTTTGGATACAGAACACTTTATAATACAAACAATCAATTCACATTTTAGGAGTTTTTATGAAAGGAAAAGTCAACTGCCCCTGCAAGAACACAGCTTGTAAATTTCACGCTAACTGTGCAGAATGTATTGCAAAACACAACAAAGCCGAACAGCTCCCTCATTGCCTCTTCCCTGACAATGAAGGAGACAAAAGCGTAAAAAACTATTACAAGAAGCTAAAAGAGAAATTTGAAGCTTAATAGTCGGCACTGAAAAATAGAGCAAGTCTTTGATATTGGAAACTTTTTAGTTCAAGACACGCCAATAAAATTGCCAAAGAAAATTACCAGAAAAATGCGTATGGCATACAAATTTCTTGCAATTTTATGAAGTCGGAGATACATTTTTCAGGGCCGACTACCAACATTTTTGCGAAAGCAAAAATGTTGCGCCACGAAAAATAAGCCAGAACTGGCTCTGTGCCTCCCTCGTCATTTAGCCACTTACAAAACCATCCTTTGCCCCTCTTCTTTATTGACCATCACCCAAAAATCCTATATGTCTAAAAAGATACCAATTATACAAAATTATTGCCTAACCATGCCATACTTAAGGAGCTTACATGCAATCAAAAAATGCGCTCAATAATTTAATCAATCGTTATAAGGCTGTGTTAAAAAAATGTAATTTATTAAATACTTTTGGTTCTTTAGCCATGCTGGGCATGTTGACCCTTTCGGCACATATGCTCATGCCAAAGCAGGGCCATGCAGCAACGCCGCCCGATGCTGCGAATA
>CAYJIB010000156.1:0-3323 GCA_964370125.1 uncultured Desulfovibrionaceae bacterium | reverse complement strand
AAGGATGGCAAAGCCGTCTTTCCCTTGTGCTTCTTTTTGTGCGGCGATATTGTTTTCGAGCAAGGCCGCTAAGATAGCGTTTGCCTGTTTTTCGTCCAGATTTTGATACAATTCTACATCACAGCCGATCAATAAAAATGCCAGTAAAAAAGCGCACAAAGGGCGTGTGAAGGACAATATTTTTTGAAGGACTCTTTTGTTTTGCATTGTTAACTCTGTTGTTTTAATAACATTTCTATATCTTGCGCCGCTGATTGCGAGAGCTTATTGCCGCTGCTCACTTGACTGCGAAACATTCCCGCCAAGAATTGTATGCGCAAAAGCTGGGCGGGGCTGATAGTGCCATTTGTAAAAGAATCCACTGTAATGTTAAGGTCTTCTACTATTTGCTTGATATTGTCACAGGCCTCATTTTGCTTAGGGCTTTGTATGTGAATGGCTTCTGTGTCTTGCACTGCAAATTGGCTATACAGCTCTTTATCCGCTCTTTCTTGAAGATGCGAGACGTGAGCAAATTCTTTTTTCTCGCTTTCAGGGCCAAGCAAATAACTCTCAAATTCTTGGACAAGAGCAGGATTTGGCTCGCCTTTTGGGCCCTCGCTTATGAGATCTGCCCCTGACGTTGCCGCAGTTTTTTCAAAAGCCTCGATGAGCTTTGTCAACTGATTTGCTATTGATGCAAAATCCATATTTAGCCCTGCCGACAGTAAATTATCTCTTTATGCCGTATCTTGTCATAAGTTATTTGCAGACAAAATATCATTAGCGAGCTGCACAATATGCGCACTGGCATTTTTGCTTAAAGGCTCCAAAAGGTTTTTTGACTGTGTGGTGTCACCAACCAAATAACAACAAAAGCCAAGCATAGCTACAGCGTCTTCATCTTGCGGATTTTCTTGAACAATGTCTTGAAGCAGATTTGCAGCTTGTTCAAATTCATCAACAGTAAGATAACTGTAAGCAAGACCAAGCCTTGCCGGCACAAAGCCTGGCTTTAAGTCAAGGATCGCTTCATAGATTTTTCTTGCATCAAGCACAAGGCCCACATGACAAGCCGCATTGGCAATGTCCAAAAGGCGGGCAATATTTTTTTGGTCAAACATGGTTTCTCCTTTTGATCAGGCTTTATTAACTGGCACGTTGTGCGATACTCTTCATTGAATCGGTGATGCTCTTTGCCACGCTTGATATAGATTCTATCATCGTATTGTATTGCCCGATTTGAAACTGAACGTCCACCAATTTTCCGGGATCAATTTCCTCTGTTTTGTTGCCTTGTTCGTCTATTATATAGATGTCCTTCATCGCTTCTTGGACGCTGTTGCCTTTTTGATTGACAGCATTCATGCTGTCGTTCATGAATGTAGCCATATTAAAAGATACACCTGTCATATCCTACTCCTTATGCCTTATTTGCAATTTTTTCTACAATATTTTCTGCACTAAGAATTGCTTCAAAATACAATTTGCTGACTTTCATCTCGTCTGGTGAAAGGCCTTTGTCCATTTCAGCCTTGACCTTGGCCTTCATCTCGATAAGCTCATCTTTGATGGGGGCAAGGGGCCGATCGTCTTGTATACATTCAAACAGGGAAACAAATGTGCTCATACAAACTCCTTTAATTGGTGACATTTTGTAAATAATGCTTTGTTATAGCCTGATCTTTTTCAAGGGTCAATTCATCAAGGGCCACATCAATAAGGGTAAAGCCTCCAGGCAGCTGTCCTCCGGTAAAGACCCTTTTTCCATTAGAGAGGATAATATATTTAAGCGGCGAGAGATTGACGCTCGTAACCTTAAACTCGACCGTATTGCTTTCTCTTAGGTCTTGTGCATTGTCTAATTGACTTTGCACAAAGAGCAAAGTCTCTTGTGGCTTGTCCAAGGTTTTTGCCTTTTTTTCTTCCTTTTCTTGGGGCTTTTTTGTCCTTGTATTTTCTTTTTCAGCAATACTTTGCCGTATAAAATCTGTAACGAGGAAGATATCGAGTTTTTTTGCAATAGCGTTTATGCTTTGCTTGAGTTCTGTAAGTTCAGCCGAAGACAAATTGCCCAAAATTTTTATCACACCGGGCAGAAATTCTAGGCGAAACTTTTCTCTTAAAGGGGCTTTAAAGCTATCGTTTATCATGGTCTCAATGCTGTCTGCAAAAAAGACAACATAATTGATGGTATACGATTGCAAAGCGGGAAACAATTCTATAACTTGCGCTTTTAGGGCGGCAAAAATTAACTGGTCTTTTAAGTACAAGCGCATATCCAGCTTTTTATTCTGTGCATCAATATGCACGATTGGATAAAGGCTTCTTGAATGCAAGCTTTTTGTAAGGGCATCTTTCAAATCGCTTTCAATCTCTATATTGAGGTAGACAGGGAAGTGCATACCTTGTACCAAAATTGCAAGGCGACTGAATTCTTCATCATTTTGCAAAAGACCGTAAACAGAAACTGTCTCTGTATCATGGTCAACCACCAAGCTTTGAAAGCCTTCTTTCTCTAAAGTTTCTTCAAGTAAGGTCTTGTTATTGTGTAAGATTTGCTCTTTGCTCTTCATGCTGATTGTTATGCCAAGTACAAGCAAGGCAATGCACACAAAGAGCATGAGACTTTTCCATTTTTTCGCTTTCCTTTCTTCTTTTGCGCTGAGGCTTTCATCTTGCTCGCCTATATCATTGGCACTTGTGCCAACAAAATTCTCACTTCCAAGCTTTTTGCCTTCAAGCTCTTTGTTTTGGGGCTCTGCATTGGCCTTTGTGGGCGAATTGTGCAACAATTGCCCTTGTAGGCTTTCTTCAAGGCCTAGGCTTTGTTCTGCCTCACCATAAGAAAAGTAAGCAAAGCACACTTGCCCCAGCATATAGGCCTGCCTTGGCTGAAGCAGGGCCCCATTTTCAAGGATTTTGTCTTTATCGCTGACACAGGCGTCAAGGTTCTCTACTCGAACTTCAATTTTCGCTTCTTCGTCATTGTCTGTATGTGAGCGATGCAAAAGGCTAATTCTTAGCTGAATGTGTTTTGCGGCTATGCTTTGGTCATGTAAAATAATGTCGCAAGAGGCGTCTTTTCCAAGACTGTATGTCCCTGCACTCAGGCTGATTTCTGCGCCAAGGTGTATGCCCGAAAAAAAGCGTAAGGTGATGCAGGGCGTCTTCATTATCGCACATCCTCAAGAGAAGGACTTGGCTCTTTGCGAGAACAAGAACCACCGCCTTCGTTAAGGGGGCTACGGATTTCATAATCTGACTGCGTTGGAGAACGATGAAATTTTGGATTATCAACATGCGCAGGGACATTGCTGCCTGTGTCATTGGGCTTTACAATG
>CAYJIB010000155.1:0-3345 GCA_964370125.1 uncultured Desulfovibrionaceae bacterium | reverse complement strand
CTTTGCGATCTCTGGCGAAGTTACCGGAAACGCTGGCGGCAGAAAGAGTATTGGGGTGAATGCGAATTTTGAATATAAGTTTTAAGAAATCAGTGCTTCCTTGTCTAAAGCTTACTCTACTTTTCAGGGCCCTAAGCTTGCTCAAAAAGCAAGGGCTTAACATCAAAAAGACAAAAAATTAACCTTTTATGCCTGCCATCTGCAGGCATTTTTTTTTGCAAAAGAAGTCCCCTTTTTACTTTTTATGTATTGACAAAAAAGAAATGCGCTGAAACAATATAAAAAAAGAAAGTATTCATTCATCCAATTTTTGAATAACATTCTTTAAGTTTTTACTTTTTAGTAAAAAAAAGGGGTCTTCTATGGAAGTCAATGGAATACAAGTCCAAATAAGCCAAGAAATGAGTGAAACAATGCTTGATCGTGGCATTTTGAAATCTGACATTATAGATATTTTAGAATACGCCCTTGCAGGAAATCATCTTTATAAAGAAGAGGAAAACATTTTTCTTGGCAAAAAAAGAATGACAAATGTTACAATATATGTCGAATACAGTGTAAATAACAAAATCGAAGTGCAAAATATATATTCTCATAGAGTTTCTCTTAAAGAAGACGCAGAATAAGAGGGAAATATGAACAATTGGAAATGTGGAAAATGCAAAGTCGAAATGATACAAACAGAAGAAATCCCCATCACCTTTGCTGATCTGGACTTGCCAGACGCAAGTGGCTTTCGCTGCCCCGAGTGCGCAGTAGAATTTTTAGACGGCGAATATGTGCTCACCGAACTTGCCTCTGCCGAACAAATGCTTGAAGGCAAATAGTTTGAAAAAACAACTGCCACTCTTTGAAGCCTTTGCGACAAGACCAGATCGCTTTCGCCTGCTTGATAAGGCGATGAAAGAGACACATTGCTTTAAAGACAAGGCGCATTGCTTAGAAATTGGCTGTGCTAGGGGAGAGGCGGCGGCTTATGTAACAAAAAAGCTTCCTTGCCACATTATCGGCATAGATCTTGACAAAGCACACATTGAACAGGCCAACAAAATACACAAAGACAATAAAGCGCATTTTCTTTGTGCAGACGCAAGCTCTTTGCCCTTTAAGGACAATAGCTTTGACAGCCTCTACTGCGAGGCGGCCTTTTCGCCCTTGCAAAACAAGGCAGAAACGCTTAAAGAATGCGCCAGAGTAGCAAAACCAAAGGCAAGATTTCTCTTGCACGATTTTATCTTGCTACATGAAACGCAAGAGACAGATCGAAAAACAGTGCAACATATCCCTTGCTTTGCAGGTGTGCAAACAAAGGACGCTACTGTCAAAATGTTTGAAAAAGCAGGCTTTCGCCTACTAGCAGACAATGATGAATATTCTGAACTCATAAGAATTCTGCTGTGGCTTTCAAAATGCTATGGCATTACAGCAAAAGACTTCCCTGCCTATTTGGCAAGGTATTTTCACAAAGGCCCTTCTTGTTCTTTACAAGAGCAAGAAGCAGGTACAGACTTTTTTCAAAAAACAAGATTGTCCTTTTGTCAAATGCTTTTTGAAAAAAACAGATGAGGGAGACAGTATGCTCTTTGTTGGTGTGGATATTGGCTCAACGACGACAAAATGCGCCATACTCGATAAAGACCAAAATTTATTGGCTTTTTCGATCATGGATACAGGCTTTGACCGCAATGCCAGCGGTGAAGAAATCCTTGCAAAAGCTTTGGGCGAACTTGCAAAAACAGGCAAGTCTGCTAGCGATATAGGCCGCATTGTGGCGACAGGCTATGGTCGAAAATCCTTTGAAAAGGCCGATGAAGACATACCCGAAATTATCGCCCACGCCTTAGGGACTTCTTTTTGTCACCCAGGCACACGCACAATCATCGATATAGGCGGCCAAGACAGCAAGCTCATTCAATTAGAAGAAAATGGCAATGTCGAGAAATTTGAAATGAATGACAAATGCGCAGCGGGTACAGGGCGTTTTTTTGAAGTGCTAACACACAGACTGCTCGGCATAGAGATGGGAAAATTGTCTGATCTTATCAAGAATGCCAAAAATCCCAGCACTATCAGCAGCATGTGTACGGTCTTTGCCGAAACAGAAATCATCTCTTACCTTTCGCAAAATGTGCCAGTCGAAGACATCGCCGCAGGAATGGGCCTCTCTATCGCTGTGACATCAAAAGCTTTGACGACCTGCAAACATTGCCCTTCACCTTCCCCGAAGACCTACGCACCGAAGGTTATGAATTTTTGTGCCTGAGCCAAAGACATGTCGAGCGCCTTGTCACTTTTTACAGTTCTGGAACAACAGGCATAAAGAAGCGTCTGTTTTTTTCTTCGCAAGACATTGAAAACATTCTTCATTTCATGGGCTTCGCCATGAACTCTCTTATTGGCAATACAGACACAAAGATTTTGAGCCTCTTGACAAATTCTCAAGGCAGGGGCATTTCAAGCCTCTATGCAAAGGCTGTTGGCCTTGTGGGAATGTGGGCTGTCGTTGGCGATATGGCGGCAAATTCTACTGAAATCATTGAGCAAATTTTAAGAGAAGGCTGCAATGTGTGCTTTGGCGATATGGCGACAATCTACCGCATTGCAAAGGAAAATGAAGGAAGGCTTGACCTCAAAAGCCTTGGCCTAAAGCTCATTTGCGTCACGATGGGTCATGTTTCTGCGCCAGCAAAATCCTATTTGCAAAGGGTCTTTGGCTGCCCTGTGAAGGCGCATTATGGCCTGACAGAGCTTGGCTGGGGCTTTGCCCTTGAATGCGATGTGTGCGAGGGCTATCACGCAAACGAGCTTGATGTTTTCACAGAAATCATCGACCCAAACACGGGTTTGCCTGTGCCTGATGGAGCTGAAGGCGAGCTGACTTTCACCCTGCTTCACCGTGAAGCCATGCCCCTTATTCGTTATCGCAGCGGGGATATCGCCACAAAAAAAGCTTCGGCCTGCGAACAGCATCTCGAAACAATAGGCCCCATAATCCGCAGAATTGAAGGCACAATCACTTTGCCTTCTGGCGACTTGCTCTACCCTGCCATGCTCGAAGAAATCTTGCAAACAGTTGAAAACATTATTGATTACAAGGCCTTTGTTCAAGAAAATCGTTTAACACTCTACATCGAAGTCTTAAAAGAAGCTACACAAACAAGAGCAGAAGTGCGCAAAAAACTGTGCGCGCACCCTGTTCTTAAGGAAATGAAAATCCCAGAAATCCTTCCCTTAGAAAAAGGCGCTTTGAAGAAATTTTGTCACGAGAAGAAGACGATTGCGACGTCCTTGAAAAGTTTCTAGCTCCAAAAAGATATTTTTCAAAGCCGGCTACCAACATTTTTG
>CAYJIB010000154.1:2667-3347 GCA_964370125.1 uncultured Desulfovibrionaceae bacterium | reverse complement strand
ATTGCCTTCTAGCCAAAAAAGCCTTTATTAAGTCTTGCGAATTTTGTGTTAAAGGGTTCTCCAAAGCTATGGGAGTTATCCTAATGGCGTGTGGGCAATAGGCTTGTGCACCATGAAATGAAAATTGCCTTCTAGCCAAAAAAGCCTTTATTAAGTCTTGCGAATTTTGTGTTAAAGGGTTCTCCAAAGCTATGGGAGTTATCCTAATGGCGTGTGGGCAATAGGCTTGTGCACCATGAAATGAAAATTGCCTTCTAGCCAAAAAAGCCTTTATTAAGTCTTGCGAATTTTGTGTTAAAGGTTCTCCAAAACTATGGGAGCCAGCTTGATAGCGTGTGGGCAATAGGCTTGTGCACCATGAGGCAGATGTTTATGTTGAAGAAAAGTAGCAAAAAACCTTCTCTCACGACACTGCGTGTAAATCCACAAAACCTACTGTCGTCTATCGTCTGACCTCTTTTGCAGACCTTATGTCTTATGTTAATATGGTCACTTTTTTAGCTCGGGCGAAGCGGTAATATTCTAGCCTACTTTCACATTAACATAGGCTTCCAGTAAAGTAGGGCAGGGGCGTAATTCCATTTAAAGTATATGTCATTCTCGAGCGAAGCGGTCGTTTTTTTCGGTGAATTGCAGATTAACATACGTTTCCAGTAATTTAGCTCAAAAGACTGTTGGCA
>CAYJIB010000154.1:0-2657 GCA_964370125.1 uncultured Desulfovibrionaceae bacterium | reverse complement strand
TTTTTCGGCGAACTCCCCATAACCACCCGTCGCCCCAACTACCCCCCACCCCCCCGGGCCCCCGGCCCGGGGGGGGCCGGGGCCCCCCGCCCCCCCCCGCCCCCCCACCCCCCCCCGCCCCCAAATATATGAGCCTCGCAGGAGTAAAGTTAAAATAATACTTTTTTATTCCAAGCTAACAATCAAATGTGCGAGGCGAATATCTTCCCCCCATAGGCCCCTAATCTCCCTCGAACAACAATATAAGGTACATATAAAACATAAATAACTCTTGTGAATCAATGACTTCCTCTCAAAAAAAATCCAAAAAAAATCTACATCTCAAAAAAAACCTTCTTCAAAACCTAATCCCCTCCCGCGCCATTTGCGGCTATCCCCAATGCGGAGGGTCAGTCTTTCTTTGTCGAAAAATTCGAGCAGGGGAATCAAAAATTTTCGTGAAAGCTGCGTCATTTCTTTAAAGTCGCTTGTTTCAAGCATTTCATTTGTCACAAACCAAGCTTGCAAGCGCTCTTCAAGCTCTTTTAAGACCTTGTTTGGATAATAGAGGCCGTCTTTTATCTTTGTGATTTCCCCTTCTTTTACCAGCAAGGCAAGAATGGGCAAGAGCTTTTTTTGCTCTGTTTGGCTGTGTTCTTCAAGCTCTTTGAGGGTAGGGGGTGTTGCGCCTTTTTCAAGATAGAGGGCCAGCAAGCTTTCTTTGAGCTCACTTTCCCCATCGCCAAGGGAAATACTGTGTTTTTGCAAGCGCAGGCCTTCGCCTTCAATCACAAGTTCCTTTTTTTGAATAAGCCTTTCAAGGACAAGATGTCCAAGCTTTGGCACAAGGCTTTGTGCTAAAGGGCCAAGCAAGCTGGCACGAGGCAAAAAAGCCCTAAGTGGCTCTTTTTCGTGGGCTTTTTGTGCGTGGAGCAGGCATTCTTCTTCGAGGGCTTCAAGAATTTTTGCCGCAATGTAGAGTTGATCTTTTTTGTCAAAACAAAAAACACGGCCCTGACTGAGCAATTTTTGCAAAAGCTTTTCAAGGCCTTTTGATGAAAAATTCGTGCAGATAGCAAGCTGGGTGACGCTTAGGCCATTTCTTCCTGCAAATAATAAATGCGTGCAGATTTTTTCGTCATCGGCTTGGTCTGGCAAGCTCATTACTTGCTCTTGCTGGTCTTTATTTAGGCGCCCCCTTGGGAGATTGTCTGCCAAAGGATAGAGGATAAGGCCCCCAGCAACCGTGCGTAAAGGCGAAAAAGTCCTTACAATGCAAGGGTCTTCATATATTCCTACCATGCTGTCGCATAGGCGGACATCACAAAGAGCTGTTTGCCCGGGCTCTAAGGCCTCTCTGTCAAAAAAATAGAGACGGGCGGCTAATTCTTTTGTGCCGTGATGTAAATGCACCTCTGTTCGGTGTTTTAGGGCTTTTGGCGAAGAGCTAAGGCATTGTAGGCGGACGAGCCAACGCTTTGAAGGAATGAGGGTGTCTGGGCTTGCTAAGACATCGCCTCTGTTTATTGCTTGAATATCAAGGCCTTGTAAATTTACAGCTGTTCTTTTTCCGGGGAGGGCGAGGTCTGCGCCTGCGCCGTGACTTTGTAAAGAGCGCACCTTGCTGATTTTTTTGCTTGGGAGAATTTCTACGCTATCGTTGATATTGATTTTGCCTGAAAGCAAAGTCCCGGCTACGACTGTGCCGTGTCCTTTAACTGTAAAGAGGCGGTCAATGGGCAGTCGCAAAAGGCTTGTTTTTTCAATTGTTTGAAAGCGGTGTTCTTGCTCAAAAATATAGTCTTTTAAGGCGTCAATGCCTTGCTTTGTGTGCGAAGAGACGGGAAAGATTGGGGCATTTTCTAAGAAGCTTCCTTTGACGAATTCTTTGACGTCTTCTTTGGCGAGTTCGAGGAATTCTTCGTCGACGGCGTCGATTTTTGTGAGGGCTATGAGGCCGTGTTTGATGCCGAGCAGGGAGCAGATTTCAAGGTGTTCTCGGGTTTGGGGCATGATGCTTTCGTCGGCGGCGATGACGAGCATGACGAAGTCTATCCCAAAGGCGCCTGCTACCATGTTTTTGACGAAGCGTTCATGGCCGGGGACGTCGACTATGCCGAGTTTTTCGCCATTTGGCAGGGGACAGAAGGCAAAGCCTAATTCTATGGTAATGCCTCTGCGTTTTTCTTCTTCTAGGCGGTCACAGTCTATGCCTGTGAGGGCGTGGACGAGTGATGTTTTGCCGTGGTCTATATGGCCTGCTGTGCCGACTACAAATCCCATTGATAACTCCATTCGGCTGTTGAAAAAGTACTGTCTGCGGCGTTAAATTCTTTTTTTGCTCCATGTCGAATACCATAAGAGTATACTCATTCCGCAAAAAAAGAATTTGCCTTGCTTCCAGCACTTTTTGAACAGCCTGTGTGTTTTGCATTAAGAAAGATTTCTTAGATATGACGTTCGGGGGCTACGTCCTGTAGCCCCACTCACTAGAGCAGTTGACGCCTTGCGCCGAAAGTAAATTTCATTTGGCCGCTCATTTGGCAGTATGTATGCAAATGGAAGCAAGTTCCATTTGCCTGCCTGCATTCGCTCAAAGCTCGCTACCGCGAGCGACTGCCGTCTTCTTTTGGCCGCTCATTTGGCAGTATGTATGCAAATGGAAGCAAGTTCCATTT
>CAYJIB010000153.1:0-3358 GCA_964370125.1 uncultured Desulfovibrionaceae bacterium | reverse complement strand
TCTATCTTGAATCCTTAAAGGCCATCGGCGTTGACCCCACAAAGCACGATATTCGCTTTGTTGAAGACGATTGGGAATCGCCCACCCTTGGGGCTTCTGGCCTTGGCTGGGAAGTGTGGCTTGACGGTATGGAAGTGACACAATTCACGTATTTTCAGCAAGTTGGCGGCATTGAGCTTGCGCCGATCAGTGTTGAGCTCACTTACGGTCTTGAGCGTTTGTGTATGTATTTGCAAGGAAAAGATTCGGTCTATGACCTTGCATGGAATAAGGACGTGACCTACGGAGAAATGTATCATCAAAATGAAGTAGAGCAATCGACCTACAATTTTGAAGAAAGCGATGCCGCCATGCACCTTCAACATTTCAACGATTTTGAAGCCGAAGCCAAAAAACTTATCGAAAAAGAATTGCCCTGGCCGGCCTATGATTTTTGCCTCAAATGTTCGCATACTTTTAACCTCTTGGACGCTCGAGGGGCTATTTCTATCACCGAGCGCACAGGCTATATCGCAAGAGTTCGGGCCATAGCCTCGGGTGTGGCCCGTCTTTATGCGGCGCAAAGAGAGGCTTTTGGCTATCCTTTGCTTCGCAATAAATAAACATTTCGAGGTCGATGATAGCGTTAAAGCCCATTTTTGCTTCGGTCGAGCACCATAGCCGAGCTGTCCATTTGCGTAATTGCTCATTCTTCGCAAACGCAAGCTGCCCCTAGAATTGGGGCAGCCTTTGGTGGCAAGAGTACACTCCACTCCACAAAAATGACTTTTTCCTTCCCCTCGGCACTCGCTCTGCTTATTTACGGACAAGCCCCAAAGCTTTAGCTTTTATTGAGATTACTGTTGTTTAAATTTATTACATAAAAATATAAGGATACTCCATCATGGCGACCTTTCTTTTTGAAATCGGATCAGAAGAAATTCCCTCACGCTTCATGGCTGCCTATGAACACGATGTGCAAGCGGCCTTTGAAAAAGCCCTTAGCGAAGCTGGCTATACTGGCTATTCAACACAGATTTTTTCCACCCCAAGGCGTCTTGCCATTCTCATCGAAAACTTGCTCGAAATACAGCCCTTGCAAGAAGAAGAAGTCTTAGGGCCTGCTGTGCGTATTGCCTTTGACGATAAAGGCGAGCCAAGCAAGGCGGCTATGGGCTTTGCAAAATCCCTTGGCCTTGATATTGCCGACCTTGGGCGCAAAGAAACAGAAAAAGGTGAATACCTTTTTGGCATGAAAAAAACAGGCGGACAAAGCACAAAGGCTTTGCTTGAAGGCCTTTGTCCTTCAGTATTGAGCCATTTAAGTTTTCCAAAGCGTATGCGCTGGGGTTCAGGAACTTTTAACTATGCAAGACCTTTGCGCTGGCTTTGTGCTTTGCTTGACGCCGACATTGTTAATTTTTCTCTAGGCGGTCTTGATTCTGGCAATCAAAGCTATGGGCACCGTGTGCATGGGGCTGGGCCTTTTACCATTCCTCACGCAAAAGACTATGTCGCAACAGTCGAAAAACTCGGCGGCCTTTGCGCCTCTGCAGCAAAACGCAGACAGCATATCATCGAAGAGGGCAACAAAGCCGCACTCGCCCTAAAAGCTGAAATTATCTGGGACGAGTCCTTGCTTGATGAAGTGCAGGGCCTTGTAGAACACCCAGTGCCGCTTATCGGCGACATCGACCCTGCCTTCTTAGAGCTTCCTCGTGAGGTCTTATTGACCAGTATGCAATCGCATCAAAAAAGCTTTGGCCTTGCAGACGCAAATGGCGCTCTTGTGCCGCATTTTCTCACTGTTTCAAATCTTGCTTCTACCGATATGGCAGTTGTCAAAAACGGCTGGGAACGTGTTTTGCGTGCCCGCCTAGAAGACGCCCGCTTCTTTTGGAAGAGCGATCTTTCCTCTTCTTTTGATACTTGGCTATCAGCCCTAGAAAATGTCATTTTCTTAGCACCCCTTGGCAGTATGGCTGACAAAACACGCCGTATCGCCAAACTTTGTGCTTGGCTTGTGGACAACATTGATGAACAAGGTAAAAGTTCTGCTTTTCAAGAACTCTCTGCAGAATTAGCCGAAAGAGCAGGGCGATTGAGTAAGGCCGATCTTGTCTCGTCTATGGTCGGTGAATTTGACTCCCTTCAAGGCTTTATGGCAGGTATGTACGCTGAAAAATTTGGCGAAGACGCACAAGTTGCCAAGGCCCTTGCAGAGCAATACCTCCCCGCAGGCCCTGATTCGCCTGTGCCGTCAACGCCCCTTGGATCTGTCTTGTCCATAGCTGACAAAATCGACACCCTTGTTGGCTGTTTTGGCCTTGCTATGTTGCCAACAGGTGCTGCAGATCCCTATGCCTTGCGTCGTGCTTGTCTTGGCATAGCTCGTATCATGCTCGAAAATGCCTATACCTTTGACATGAAGGCACTGTGCGCCTTTGCCTTTACCGCTTATGGCGAGCGCCCTTGGAAGCTGCCACTTGATGAAGCAACAGAAAAGCTCATGGCCTTTTATGCCTTGCGAGTGAAAAATTTCTTTGTCTCGCAAAAAGACGAGACACAGGCAGAAAATGACCCTCGTCTTGTTGAGGCCGTTTGCGCTCCAAGCCCTTTACAGCCCTATACTATCTCCACTCGCCTAAAAGCCCTTACAGCTCTCAGCAAGCAAGACGATTTTGTGGCACTTGTCCAAGCCTGTAAGCGCATGGTGAATATTGTACACAAATTCGATGCAGACAATCCTGCTGAACAAAGCCTTACATGGGATTCTGCCCTTTTGCAAGATGAAGCCGAAAAAGCCCTTGCAACACACCTTACAGAGATGTTGCCGCTCTTTGACAAGGCTCTTGCAGAGTCAAATCTTTCGCAATGCTTCACTTATGTAAACGATTTACGCCCAATCATCGAAGCCTTTTTTGATGAAGTGATGGTGATGTGTGAAGATATGAAGCTTCGCAAAAATCGTGTGGCTTTGCTTCGTGCTATTGTTGCCCGACTTGACACTATTTTCGACCCTAGTGCTTTGCAGATATAGGGGGGACGGCTCAAAAAGGGCAATCTGCTTTGTCAGACTTGTTTTTTGCTCCGGTCACGTACCTTTTGTACACTCCGCTACGCAAAAAACTGCGTCTTCCTTGCAACTTAACCCTTTTGAGCCACCCCTCGTGATGCGAGAACAAATGAAAGGCAAAAGGCAAAAAAGGCAATGCCTCTGGCGGCAAAAGGGGATAATCCCCTTTTGAAACCCTAATAAGTATGTATTGAAGGGTGATTTTGACTCAAAGGTATGTTCTTCAGGCAACGCTGGGGCGGAGGATTCCGCAGGCTGCCGCCTGCTCTGTTGAGTGGAATTATAAGGTTTAAACTTTTAACT
>CAYJIB010000152.1:0-3409 GCA_964370125.1 uncultured Desulfovibrionaceae bacterium | reverse complement strand
ACCAGTACCACAAAATCAAAGAAAGCCTTTAGTTTCAACGACTAAAGGCTTTTTTGTGCTTTAAGCAGGTTTCATTGTGTTTTTAGGTGTTTAAAGTTGTAAAGCTTTCTTTTGCTTTGTCTTGCTTTTTCTTTTCTTGCGTGAGTGCAGGTTAAGCTGTGAACAGCTTTACACCTTTCAGAAAGGTTGATATTATTGCTCAGATATTACATTTTTGAGGTAATTCTATGCTTTATACTCTGAATAATACTAAGCTATGCCCTGTTCATACTCATGATTTTTCAAGCGAAAAGGAATTGCAAGAGCTTTGCGAAGAAAACCTCGAACTCTTGCTCGGCCTTGAATTTATTGCGACAGAGTTTGTGGTAGAAAATTTTCGAATTGATACCTTTGCTTATGATAAAGAGGCGAATGCTTTTGTTTTGATTGAATATAAAAACAGCAAAATCCAAAGTGTTGTTGATCAAGGTATTGCCTATTTGTCTGCGATGCTTAACAATAAGGCACATTTTGTTTTAAAATTCAGTCAAGCAAGGGGCAGGGTTTTTGATACTAAAGATATTGACTGGGGGCAGTCTAAAGTTATTTTTATCTGTCCTTATTTCACGCAGTATCAGCTTGGGGCGGTAAATTTTCAAGGAATGCCTATCGAGCTGTGGAAGATCAAGAAATTTGCGAATGATTCAATTTCCTTTGAGCAAATCGGTTCATCTAACAGAAAGGGGCGAACTTCAGAAGCAGGTGTAAATGTCTCTGATATCTTTAGCCCTGCGGCGCAATCAGAAGACAATCCAATAAAGGAAATCAAAACATATTCTGAAGATGAGCTTGTGAGTTATTCAAATGAAGAAATCCAAGACTTGTATTTTTCCATAAGAGAATATATTCTTGTGCAAAGCGAAGAGATTACGCTAAAAGCAACCAAGCTTTATGTTGGCTTTTACAGAAACAGAAGCCCGCTTATATCAATAAAACTTTACAAAAACTCACTAACGCTCTGGATAAATGAAAAGTTTTCAAATATTGATGACCCGCAAGGCTTCGTAAAAGACGTAAGCAATATCGGCCACCACGGTGTTGGTGACTGTGAAATCAAGATTGTTGACGATTCTAGTATTGGATATCTGCAAGATATCTTAAGAAAGCATATACAGGGTAAACTTTGAGCAGAGCACAAAAAACGCTTTGCTTAGAATTTTTAGCAATGGAAAAAGAAATATACAAGCGCACATTCAATTCGAAAGAGTAGGCGATGCAGAGCTAATATGTTGACCTTGTGATATTTCAATCTTACTCTTAGGGCTCGCTGAAAAGGCTATTTTATAGATGGGCTTATGATTTAAAAGGTGCAAATACCTCTTATACTTATTCCAGCAATGATATTTAAAATGGCATTGAATAGAAAATTATAAAAGAAAAGTAATTTATGGAATAATCGATCGTATAGCGTAAAGTTTTAATAATGATTGGATGCAATATGAGTACAAAAGTAATGGAATATCAAGTGGAAGAAAACATCGCTGCAATTTGTGGATTGTTTTGTGGAGATTGTGCTTTGTATCAAAATGAATGTCACGGTTGTCTTTCAGATAAAGTTGCAAAACATTGCCTTGATTGTGACTTGCGTGATTGTGCAAAAGAACACAAGCTTGTTCGCTGTTATGAATGTAAGGAGTTCCCTTGCAAAAAACTTAAAAATTTCAGCATGGAGCATTGGGAAAACGGAATTTGTCACCACGCAAACGTTATATCTGATTTAAATTATATGAAAGATCACGGCGTACGCACATGGATCAAAAAAAAAGCATTGAAAGCACTTGTTCCGTTTGCGGCGAGGTGATTTATTGGTACGACAGAGGCATGCACACATGCAAAGCAAAACCTTAAGGAGAAGCCAATGGAGAACAAGGTGAGATACAAATGGGCAGGGAGCCTAAGATGATTTTCCAAATCATCGTAGCAATTAAACGAATGGCGAGCTTCCCGCATCTTTAACAGTCAGCACAGCCTTATGTTAAGCAGGCGCCAGCGCTTGGAGAATATGTATTTCCAAATTCGCTATTCACTTGCACCGTTGAGTGTTTTACACAAAAATCGAGACACGCCCCACATGAATACCACTCAAGCATTAGAAAAAGAAAGCATATCGAAACTCTTGCTACAGTATGCCATTCCCACCATTATCGCCATGATGGTAAACGGTGTTTACAATGCTTTAGATAGAGTTATTATTGGCCATATTCCTCATGTGGGCGCTCTTGCCACCATTGGCGTTGGCATTGCCATGCCTATTATGACAGGCATTACTGCTTTTGGAATGCTCATCGGTTCAGGGGCAGTCGCAAGAATTTCCATATAGGTTATAATTTTGGAGCAAAAAATTATGATAGAGCTGAAAATACGCTAAAGTTTTCTGTGCTCGTCTCAAGCCTTTTTCTGACTGTATGCTGGCTCTGCATTTTAGTTTTTCAAAGCCAATAGTACGGCTTTTTAATCTCGACCCAGCTCTTGTAGACGTAACAGCTCATGGGATACTATATTATTTAGGCATGCTTCCTATTATGGGCTACGCCATGCTTGGCACAAATTATATGCAAGCAATAGGCAAAGCAAAGGGAGCTCTTATTCTCATTTTATTACGAAAAATAATTTTATTCTTGCCTTTTGTGTTAGTATTGCCCATATTTATAGGGCTTGACGGCATTTGGCTTTCACAGCCCATTACAGACCTTATTTCTGTGATCATCATCGCGATACTTTTGAAAAAGACAATTAAATCCTATAGGGGCATATAGCTGTTATAGAAGGAAAAAGGGCGTAATTGTCCTATTAGTCAATCACGCTGTCTTTGTAAAGATTTATAGCCCTTAGCTTCTTCATTTTTGCATATTCAACAGTGTATTTTGTGCCGCCTGCTTTGCCGTCAAAAAAGCAAAGAAGCACAGAGGAATTATCGACCATAAAGCGGTTTCTTGCGTGGTAGGCCTTTGAGCCCGCCTGTTGTAGGAGCATATCTTAGCAGCAAGAATAAGCCAAGGCAATGCTCTTGCCATCGGCGCGACTGCCGCCGTGCATCTTGCTTCAGTGCAAATTGTCTTACAAAGGAGCCTCTCATGATCCTCAGTGTTAGTCGTAAAACAGACATTCCTGCCTTTTATGCGCCTTGGTTTTTTACGCGGATGCAAGAGGGTTTTTGTTATACACAAAACCCTATGAACGCTCACCAAATCAGCCGAGTGTCTTTAAAACCTGATGTGCTTGATGGCATCGTTTTTTGGACGAAAAATCCACGTCCTATGCTTGGGCGCTTGGAGGAAATCGCTCATATTCCTTTCTATTTTCAGTTTTCACTTACAGCCTATGGGCAAGATATTGAAGCTCATCTGCCACGCAAAAAAGAGCTTGTTAA
>CAYJIB010000151.1:0-3410 GCA_964370125.1 uncultured Desulfovibrionaceae bacterium | reverse complement strand
AAAAACCTAAAAAACAAGCTCAAAAAACCAAAAAACATCTCAAAAAAAAGCTTGCGTTCAGCAAAATTCTTTGTTATTAACTTTTCAGAAAGTATTGATGGACATCGTGCGATTCTGCTTACAAGGTCATGCAAAGTTTTTTTTTGCAAAAGCAAAAGCCCTGCAAAACCTTGCACAAGTAGCGTGTGATGACCCAGCAAAAGGCTGGAAGCTGACAGGCTTTGCCACTTTTTTGTGAGTCAATCTTGCAAAACAATCCTTTTTACAAGGAAACACATTTTGCAAAAAGGCCACAGAGAAGAGGCTTAGGTCGGTTTTTGTTTTGTTTTTATAATGATTTTATTGCTTGGAGGAAGCATGCCAACTATCAACCAGCTTATCCGTACAGCACGGAAAAAAGTTGTAAAGCGTAAGAAAACCCCCGCTTTGCAAGAATGTCCCCAAAGACGTGGCGTATGCACCCGTGTGTACACCACCACACCAAAAAAGCCAAACTCTGCGCTTAGAAAAGTCGCTCGTGTGCGCCTTAGTAATGCCATGGAAGTAACGGCCTATATCCCTGGTGAAGGCCACAACCTTCAAGAACACTCTGTTGTTATGATCCGTGGCGGCCGTGTAAAAGACTTACCAGGTGTGCGCTATCACATCATTCGTGGTACTCTTGACACAGCTGGTGTTTCTGCAAGAAGACAACGCCGCTCAAAATACGGTGCCAAAAAGCCAAAATAATCGGCACGCGTTTTTGCTTATACTTGGGCTAAAAAGCCTTAATTATACACAGATTTTTATTTAAACGGAGATATACCATGCCACGTAAAGGGCCTGTGCCAAAAAGGGAAATCCTTCCCGATCCTATTTATAATAGCCGCCTTGCAACACGCTTTGTCAACCGTCTTATGTACGACGGTAAAAAAGGCGTCGCTGAGAAGATTTTTTACGCCGCCATTGAATCTTTGGCCGAGAAAACCTCTGAAGACGGTATCCGCGCTTTTGAAAAAGCCATTGAAAATGTCAAACCTCACCTTGAGGTAAAATCTCGCCGTGTTGGCGGAGCCACCTATCAAGTTCCTATGGAAGTGCGCCCTGATCGCCAAGTTTCTTTGGCTCTTAGATGGCTTATCAACTATTCTCGTTCCCGCGGTGAAAAGGGCATGACAAATAAGCTCGCAGCTGAGCTTCTTGATGCTTTTAACAATCGTGGTGGCGCTGTTAAGAAAAAAGAAGATGTCCACCGTATGGCCGAAGCAAACAAAGCTTTTGCCCATTATCGTTGGTAGGAGAATATTGTGTCACGTAACGTAACCATAGACAAACAAAGAAATATTGGTATTATGGCGCACATTGATGCTGGAAAAACCACAACAACAGAGCGCATCCTTTTTTACACAGGCGTTTCACACAAAATCGGTGAAACACATGACGGCGCCTCTACCATGGACTGGATGGAGCAAGAGCAAGAAAGAGGGATCACCATCACCTCTGCCGCCACAACCTGTACATGGCTTGATCACAGAATCAACATCATCGACACACCAGGACACGTTGACTTCACCATCGAAGTTGAGCGTTCTTTGCGTGTACTTGATGGCGCTGTTGCTGTCTTTGACGCTGTTGCTGGTGTTGAGCCACAATCAGAAACCGTATGGCGTCAGGCCAACCGCTATGGCGTACCTCGTGTGTGCTTTGTAAACAAAATGGACCGCATCGGTGCAAATTTCTTCCGCTGTGTTGAAATGATCAAAGACCGCCTTAAAGCCACGCCTCTTGTTTTGCAAGTGCCCATCGGCGAAGAAGACAAATTTGAAGGCGTTATTGACTTGGTCTATGGACGTGCCATTCAATTTGACAAAGAAACCAAAGGCCTTGACGTATCTTACACTGATATTCCTGCTGAACTTCAAAGCGTTTATGAAGAAAAGCGTGCAGAACTTCTTGACACTGTAGCCGAACAAGATGAAGCCATCATGGACAAATATCTTGAAGGCGCAGAGCTCACCACAGAAGAAATCATCTCTTGCATTCGCAAAGCCACCATCGCCCAAGACATCGTTCCTGTGCTTTGTGGTTCTGCCTTCCGCAATATGGGTGTGCAACCTCTTCTTGACGCTGTTGTTGCTTACTTGCCTTCTCCGATCGACATTCCACAAATGGAAGGAACAGATCCAGACAATGAAGAAGTCAAAATTACTTGTAATTGCACAGATAAAGAGCCCTTGGCCGGTCTTGTTTTCAAATTGGCCTCTGACCCCTTTATCGGTCACTTGTCTTTCTTCCGTATTTATTCTGGTGTGCTTGAGTCTGGTGTGAGCGTTCTTAATGCCAATACAGGCAAAAAAGAGCGTATCGGCCGTATCCTTAAAATGCACGCCAACAAAAGAGAAGACATTAAATGGGCTGGCGCTGGTGACATTGTTGCTATCGTTGGTCTTAAACTTGCCTCTACAGGCGACACTCTTTGTGATGAAAAACGCCCTGTCGTTTTGGAATCCCTCGATGTGCCTGAGCCAGTAATTGAAGTTGCCATTGAGCCAAAAACAAAGACCGACAGAGACGCTCTTTCTGCTGGCCTTAATAAGCTCGCCAAAGAAGATCCTTCATTCCGCGTAAAGGGTGATGAAGAAACCGGTCAGACTTTGATTGCAGGCATGGGCGAATTGCACCTTGAAATTATTGTCGACCGTCTTTTGCGTGAATTTAACGTAAACGCTAATGTTGGTAAGCCACAGGTTGCGTATCGTGAAACCATCACAAAGCCGGGCAAATCCGACATGAAATACGCCAAGCAGTCTGGTGGACGTGGTCAATACGGCCATTGTGTTATCGAGATTGAGCCAAATCCTGCGCAAGGATATGAATTTACTAACTCTATTACAGGCGGTGTTATTCCAAAAGAATACATTCCTGCAATCGACAAAGGTATTCAAGACGCCTTGAAATCAGGTAATTTGGCTGGCTTCCCCGTGGTTGACCTTAAAGTCAATTTGATTTTTGGTTCTTACCACGATGTTGACTCATCAGAACAAGCCTTCTACATTGCGGGTTCTATGGCTATTAAAGAGGCCATTGCAAAAGCATCACCTATCTTGCTTGAGCCTATCATGGACGTAGAAGTTGTTACACCAGACGACTATCTTGGCGACGTTATGGGCGACTTGAACGGTCGTCGTGGTAAGGTGCAGTCAATGGAAGCTCGTGCGGGTGCGCAATCTGTTCGTGTTGAAGTTCCTCTTTCATCTATGTTTGGTTATGCTACAGACTTGCGCTCCAGAACTCAAGGTCGCGCAACTTTCTCTATGCAATTTGACCATTATGAGAGAGTTCCTGTGGCGCTTGCTGAAGAGATTGTCAAGAAAAGAACATAGCAGTAGCAGGCTGTCCATAAACAGCGACCTGCTTCGTCAATTAAAAAA
>CAYJIB010000150.1:0-3484 GCA_964370125.1 uncultured Desulfovibrionaceae bacterium | reverse complement strand
CCCCCTCAACAGAGCAGGCGGCAGCCTGCGTTAGTATTTGATTTTTCTCTGTTCGAAGAGAAACTTTTGCCAATTTAGTTTACCTTTAATTCACACTTATTAGGGTTTCCAAAGGGGATTGTCCCCTTTGGCTGCCGGAGGCGAGGAATATTTTATGACAGCATTGAGTCCTAGGGAGATAGTCGCGGCTCTTGACACCTTTATTATTGGTCAGGAGCAGGCGAAGCGTATGGTAGCTGTGGCTATTCGTAATCGTTGGAGGCGTCAGCAATTGTCTTTGGATTTACGTGACGAGGTTGCGCCGCACAATATTATTATGATGGGTCCTACTGGTGTGGGTAAGACGGAGATTGCTCGTCGTTTGGCGAAATTGTGTCAGGCGCCATTTATTAAAGTCGAGGCAACGAAGTATACCGAGGTCGGTTATGTTGGTCGCGATGTTGAATCGATGATTCGTGATCTTATGGAGATTGGCATTTCTCTTGTGCGTACTGAAGAGCGTGAGAAGGTTCGTGTGCGTGCTGAAGAGGCGGCTGAGGAAGCTTTGCTCAATGTGCTTTTGCCTTCTTCTGGTGGCGATAACCGTGAAGGGACGAGGGAGAAATTGCGTCAGCTTTGGCGTCAGGGACATTTGAACGATCGTGAGGTTGAGATTGAGGTGAGGGAGAAAGCGCCTTCGCTCAATATTGCGGCTATGCCAGGCATGGATCAGATGGGCATGTCGGGTTTAGGAAATCAGATGAAGGACGCTTTTTCGAGGATGTTTCCTGAGAAGAGCAGTCGGAAGAAGATGAAGGTGAGTGCGGCTTATGAGCATTTGCTTGAGGCGGAGAGCGAGAATTTGCTCGATGAAGACAGTATTGTTGAGCTTGCTAAAGAGCGAGTTGAGCAGATGGGTATTGTTTTTATAGACGAAATCGATAAATTGGCAAGCAATACACAGCACCGTTCGGGGGACGTTTCGAGGGAAGGCGTGCAGAGGGATTTGCTGCCTATCGTTGAGGGTTCGGCAGTAAATACGAAATACGGCATGGTCAATACCGACCATATTTTGTTTATTGCAGCTGGGGCTTTTCATATGTCAAAACCTTCTGATTTGATTCCAGAGCTGCAGGGGCGTTTTCCTTTGCGAGCAGAGCTTGAGGCTTTAGGGAAAGGCGATTTTTATAAGATTTTGACAGAGCCACAAAACGCGCTTACTCGTCAGTATGAGGCCTTGCTTGCGACAGAAAATGTGACTTTGGTTTTTGGTGACGACGCTTTGCATGAGATTGCGTCCTTTGCTGAGCAGGTGAATACCGAGATGGAAAATATTGGGGCGAGGCGTTTGCATACGATTTTGGAGAAGGTCTTGGCAGAGATTTCTTTTGAGGCTTCGGAGCGTGGCGGTGAGTCTGTGCAGATTGATCGGGCCTATGTTCAAGAGCATTTGGCTGATGTGCGTGCTGATGCGGCTTTGAGTCGTTATATTCTGTAGAATTTTTTACTTATGGGGAGAAATGCCTATGGCTTCTCAAAATATGTCTTCAAAAGTAGACGTTGCTTTGCAAGCTCGTGTTTTGGTTGAATCTTTGCCTTATTTACGCAAATTCCATGGTGAGACCATTGTTATTAAATATGGCGGACATGCGATGATTGACGACAATTTGAAGCAATCTTTTGCAAGGTCTATCGCACTTTTGAAGATGGTGGGGATCAATCCTATTGTTGTGCACGGTGGCGGGCCACAGATCGCTAACTTGCTCAAAAAACTCGAAATTCCATCGAATTTTTGTGCTGGCCTCAGGGTAACTGATGCAGCGACAATGGAAATTGTTGAGATGGTGCTTGGCGGTTCTGTCAATAAGGACGTTGTCAATCGCATCAATCAGGCTGGCGCTAGGGCGGTTGGGATTTCTGGGAAGGACGCACATTTGCTTAAGGCAAAGAAGAGGCTTTTTACTCGCAAGAACGAAGAAGGGCGGGAAGAGTCTATTGACCTTGGCTTTGTTGGCGATATTTTTCATGTGGAGACTTCGCTTTTGTATTCGATGATGGAGGCCGATTTTGTGCCTGTTATTGCGCCAATAGCTGTTGGTGATGATGGCGAAACCTATAATATCAATGCGGATGATGCGGCTTCGGCTGTGGCTGGGGCTATGCGGGCAAAGCGTTTTTTATTGCTGACTGATGTTGCGGGTGTGCTTGATAAAGAGAAGAATTTTTTGCGAGAGATTGACAGGTCTTTGGCAAATCGCCTTATTGAGGACGGCACGATTGATGGGGGGATGATCCCGAAGGTGCGTTGTTGTCTTGAGGCTTTGGATCAGGGTGTTGGGCGTGTGACTATTGTTGACGGCCGTGTTGAGGACTGTATATTGCTGGAACTGCTCACCGACAAAGGCGTCGGCACCCAAATAACTTGTTGAAAAAGGGCTGTCTGCGGCGTTATCGTAAAAAAAACAGCCTGCTCATGTACCAAAAGCGTACACTTCGCAGGCTGTTTTTTTCCGATGCCTTGCATCCAACCCTTTTTGAACAAGTTATCGTCTTGTACGGGTGATTTGTGGTTTTTTTGACCCTTTTTGGATAAAATATCGTCTTGTGCGGCACTTTTGTACATTTGACAAAAACCTAAAACAAGGGAGGGAAAATGCGTAAAAACAAAGGAAAAATTGTATTAGCTTGCTTTTTTGCGATAGTCTTTTTTGCCTCAAGTGCCTTGGCTTCTACTGGGGCAAGCGCAATGAGCGGCGAAGAAGCCTTGGCCCTGCTCAAGAAAAACAATCAACTCTATCTAAGCCAAGAGCATAATTTTTCTGATATTTCAGAAAAACGCAGGCAAGAGACCTCTGAAAATGGACAGCACCCTTATGCAATCATTCTTACTTGCGCTGATTCTCGTGTGCCGCCAGAACATATCTTTAATGCCGGTCTTGGTGAGCTCTTTGTCATGCGAAATGCAGGAAATCTCGCCAGTGAACGTGTGCTTGGCAGCATGGAATACGCTATAGAACATCTAGGTTTAAAGCTCGTTGTCGTACTTGGGCACACAAAATGCGGCGCAGTAGGGGCGGCACTTGCCTGTGATTGTAAAAATATTGAGCCTAGCTCGCCCTTGCAAAAATTAGCGTACGATATTCATAAGATTGTGGGAGACGCAAAGGACGCAAGGGAAGCTGAAATCCTTAATGTAAAAAAGCAAATTATTGAAATTCAAACAGAAAAAAAACTTGAAGCTTTACTTGAAGAACAAAATGTTCTTGTTGTGGGGGCTATCTATGACATTCATACAGGTGCAGTTGTATTTTTGCCAAACTAAGAGTTTTTTTTGAATGAAGAATTTTATTTTTCTTTTAACAGTCTTAAATGATAGAACAAATAAAAAAAATAAAAAATCTCAAAAAAAGCTTGACGACAATCTCACTTTACAGTACATTGCTTTTCTTGGATGCGCTCGTAGCTCAGCTGGATAGAGCAACAGGCTACGAACCTGTAGGTCAGG
>CAYJIB010000149.1:0-3543 GCA_964370125.1 uncultured Desulfovibrionaceae bacterium | reverse complement strand
AAAAGAAAAATTATGACACAAGAGATTTTGGGCAGTATCAGTATTGATGAGGAGATGCGTACTTCGTATTTGGAGTATTCTTTATCTGTTATTATGGGTCGAGCTATTCCTGATGTTCGGGACGGTTTGAAGCCTGTGCATCGTCGTATTTTATTTGCTCAGCATGAGCTTGGGAATACGTATAACAGACCGCCGAAGAAGTCGGCTCGTATTGTGGGTGATGTTATTGGTAAGTATCATCCGCATGGCGATTCTGCTGTTTATGATGCTTTGGTGCGTATGGCTCGTGATTTTTCTATGCGCGATCCATTGGTTCAGGGTCAGGGTAACTTTGGTTCTATTGATGGTGATGCGCCTGCGGCTATGCGTTATACAGAAGTTCGTATGGAGCGTTTGACTTCTGAGTTTTTGCAGGACATTGATAAGGAAACGGTTGATTTTCGTCCAAATTATGACAATACGACGGAGGAGCCGACGGTTTTACCGACGAAGGTACCGAATTTGTTATTGAACGGTTCATCGGGTATTGCGGTTGGTATGGCGACAAATATTCCGCCGCACAATTTAGGTGAGCTTTGTGGGGCTTTATTGTGTTTGATTGACAAGCCTGAGAGCAGTGTTCATGATTTGATGGAGCATGTTCAGGGGCCGGATTTTCCGACTGGCGGTACGGTGTATGCGGGTCAGGGTTTGATTGATGCGTATACGAATGGCCGTGGTTCGGTGAAAATTCGTGGGATAGTGAGTGTTGAAGAGCGTAAGAAGGATTTTCAATCGATTATTATTACAGAAATTCCTTTTGCGGTGAACAAGTCGAGTTTGGTTGAGAAGATTGCTTTTTTGGTGAACAGTCGTAAGCTTGAGGGCATAACGGATTTGCGTGATGAGTCTGACAGAAAGGGCATTCGCATTGTTATGGATTTGAAGCGTGGCACTATTCCTGATATTGTCATCAATTCTTTGTACAAGTTTACGCCACTTGAGGTGTCTTTTGGTATCAATATGTTGGCTGTGGCTGACAATCGTCCTGTTTTGCTCAATTTAAAGAACAGTTTGACGTATTTCTTGGATCATCGCCGTGAGGTGGTGGTGAGGCGTACGAAATATGACCTTAAAAAGGCTGAGGATCGTGCGCATATTGTTGAGGGCTTGCTTTTGGCTCTTGGCAGCATTGATGAGATTATTAAGCTTATTCGGGCATCTGAGACGCCGCAAGAGGCGAAAGAGGGTTTGATAGAGCGTTTTCATTTATCGGCTATTCAGGCGCAGGCTATTCTTGATATGCGTTTACAGCGTTTAACGGGTCTTGAGAGAGCGAAGCTTGAAGATGAGTTGAAAGAATTAAAAGAAAAGATTGCGTATTTTACTTCTATTTTGAGTGACAGGACGGTGCTTTGGTCTGTTATTCGTGATGAAGTTGTGCATATAAGGGATACCTATAGCAGTAAGAGGCGCAGTGAGATTGTGCGTGAGATGCCAGCGGGTATCAATATTGAAGATATTTTGCCTGATGAGGATATGGTTATTACGCTTTCAAGGCGTGGCTATATTAAGCGTACGAATATGGGTGTGTATCAGCAGCAAAAGCGAGGCGGCAAGGGTATTGCTGGGCTTATGATGTCTGAGGACGATTCAATTCAAGAATTTATTACGACGACAAATCATCAGTATTTGTTGTTGTTTACGAATAGGGGAAGAATGCATCAGTTAAAGGTGCATCAAATTCCAGAAGGTTCTCGTACGGCAAGGGGCTTGCATATTGCCAATTTATTGCCTCTTGAAAAGGAAGAATGGATAACGACTATTTTGACGGTGAGGGAATTTGCCGAGGACACTTCTTTGCTCTTTGCGACAAAGAAGGGCATGGTCAAGCGTTCTTTGACATCGCTTTATGCTCGTTCACGCAAGACGGGTCTTATTGCGGTCAATCTTCGTGACGATGATGAGCTTATCATGGTTTGTGAGGTGACGGACAATAAGGACATTGTCTTGGTGACTGCAGACGGTTTTGCTATTCGTTTTTCATGTAAAGATGTGCGTCTTATGGGTCGTGGGGCGGCTGGTGTTAAGGGTATTGGCTTGCGCCATGGCGACAAGGTTGTTTCTTGTCTTGTTTTTGGTGATGACGATCAAGCGGCGCCGGCCATTATGACTTTATCGGCTCTTGGTTATGGGAAGCGCAGCAATTTGAGCCTTTACCGTTTGCAATCTCGTGGCGGAAAGGGGATTATCAACTTTAAGGTCACGTCAAAGACGGGTCAGGTTGTTGGCGCAAAGCCTGTAAGTGACAATGAGGCCCTTGTTATTTTGACTTCAACGAACAAGATTTTGCGTATTCCTGTTGATGATGTGCGTGAAATTGGTCGAGCGACTATGGGTGTTCGTCTTGTTCGTCTTGATGAAAATGCTTTGGTTGCTGGCTTTGATACGGTTGACAGTTCTGATCAGCTTGAACAGGGCAAAAACAGCGACGAGCAGGGTGATAATCTTGTTGATACAAAAGAAATAGGTCCAGAAACGGCTGCAAAAGACAGCGAAAAAGAAGATACTGACAGCGATCAATAATGATAAAGGAAAAATTTTCTCGCCATTTATTGCTTTCCCAGGTGTTTTGTTTGTTGCTTGGATCTTCTAGTCTGTTAGCGTCTTGCGAATTTTTTGAAAAGACCGCTTTAGATTCTGAAATGCAAGCGGTTCAGCAAGCTATTGAAAATATAGACTGGCCCCTTGCAGAGCGACTTTTGCAGGGCCTTTTGTATGAAAATACCGACAGGGAAACTCGTTGGGATTTGTGGCTTCAGCTTCTTGAAGTGCAAGAAAATCAAGACGCTTATAGTCATATGATGGTGCAATATCTTGAAAGTATGCTGACAGAATTTGAGGATTCGCCAGAATATTTGAATATCGTTTTGGAAAAACTGGCGCATATTTATTTGACAACACGCCATTATGAAAGGGCTTTTAGCATTCTTGAGCAGCAGCAAGGCCTGAAAAATTTGCATACACAAGAAAAGCAGTCTGAAATTTTTCAAGATATGGGCACGTCAAAGCTTCATCTCAATGAATTTAAAGCGGCGATAGACAATTTGAATATGTGTCTTGGCCTTTCTGACTTGCCAAATGAACGCTATCTTGAATGTCATTATGACCTTGCAAATGTGTATTATGTGCAAGGTCTTTATGATGAGGCTTTGGCTATTGTACAAAAAGTGTACACTGCTGAAGGCGTTTCAGACACTTTACGGGCGCACGCTGGCTTTATGCTGGCTGATTGCCTAAGCGCGCTTGGGAAAAAGAAAGACGCTATTGTTGTTTTGCGGGCTATTCAAAAAATTTATCCGAATGAATTGGTTATTGTGCAATATATTGATTTTTTAGAAAGTGGGAAGAAGCAGCAGCCTTCGTATAATCGTTTTATTAATAGGTAGCAGGCGGCTGAAAAAGTAAAAGACAGTGCCTCCGGCGGCAAAAGGGGGTGACCCCCTTTTGAAACCCCAATAAGTATGAATAGTAGGGAATTTGAATTGGTGAAAGGCTCTCTTC
>CAYJIB010000148.1:0-3551 GCA_964370125.1 uncultured Desulfovibrionaceae bacterium | reverse complement strand
GCCTATGGCCGAGGGCGCAAAAAAGGGCGCTTTTGCGCCCTTTTTTTGTATATTTAGCTAGTTGTTATACGCCTTGTTCGATCATGGCGTCGGCTACTTTGCGGAAGCCGGCGATGTTTGCGCCGAGGACGAGGTTGGTTGGCTCGCCAAATTCTGTGGCTGTCGCATAGGCTATGCTATGGATATTGCTCATGATTTGTTGCAATTTTGCGTCAACTTCTTCAAATGTCCACTGTTGCATGCTGGCGTTTTGTGCCATTTCGAGTTGGCTTGTTGCTACGCCACCGGCATTTGCGGCTTTTCCTGGTCCAAAGAGGATTTTGGCTTCAAGGAAGAGGTGGGCTGCTTCGAGAGTTGAGGGCATGTTTGCGCCTTCGGCTACGCATTGGCAGCCATTTGCGAGCAGGGCTTTTGCGTCTTCTTCGTTGAGTTCATTTTGTGTTGCTGAAGGGAAGGCTGCGTCACATTTTACAGACCAAACGGCGTTGCGTCCTTGTGGGTATTCGCTGACTGGTGTGTATTTTGCGCTTGGGCAAAGTTCGACATAGCGGGTAAGGCTTGCTCTTTCGATTTCTTTGACTTGTTTTAAGACGGCGAGGTCGATGCCTTCTTCGTGGTAGACCATACCTCTGGAGTCAGAGATGGTAACGGCTTTTGCGCCGAGTTGGTGGAGTTTTTCGATGGTGTAGATGGCCACGTTTCCAGAGCCAGAAACGGTGCAGATTTTGCCTTTGAGGTCTTCATTGCGGCTTGCGTACATTTCTTTTGCGAAATATACAGCGCCATAGCCAGTGGCTTCTGTGCGGACGAGTGAGCCACCAAAGGGAATGGGTTTTCCTGTGAGAACGCCGTCAAAGCAGTTTTTGAGTTTTTTGTATTGTCCGAACATATAGGCGACTTCACGGCGTCCGACACCGATGTCACCGGCTGGCACGTCGGTTGTTGCGCCGATGTGTCTGTAAAGTTCATTGATGAAGGCTTGGCAGAAGCGCATGATTTCATTGTCGCTTTTCCCTTTTGGATCAAAGTCAGATCCGCCTTTGCCGCCACCGAGGGCGAGTCCTGTGAGGGAATTTTTGAATACTTGCTCAAAGCCTAAGAAGCGCAAGATGCTTTTGTTTACGCTTGGGTGAAAGCGGAAGCCGCCTTTGTAGGGGCCGAGAGTTGAGCTGTATTGCACACGATAGCCACGGTTTACTTGAGTTTTTCCAGCGTCGTCAAGCCATTGTACTCTGAACATGATGGTGCGCTCAGGCTCAACAATGCGTTCAAGGATTGCGTGCTCTTCATAGTGCGGGCACTTTTCAAGAAGAGGGCGCAAGCTTGTGAGCACTTCTTCTAGGGCCTGGTGAAACTCGTCTTCATTGGGGTAGAGTGCTTTTTGTTCTGCTAAAATGCGATCAATGTAATCCATGTCAACTCTCCATTTGCGTTTCATTAAAAGGTTGTTGCTGTAATCGTTACATGCTTTGATGTATTCTTTTCCCTTTTTCTGAATATAGAAGGTACTCGCATTTAAAAAAACTTGCAAGCTTTTTTGTGCCCATTATGAGCGAGAGGAAGCACTTTTCTGTAAGTTTTTATTTTTAAAAGAACTTTTCGTTTTTTAAAAAAAATGCAATAAAAAGCTTGACAGCTTGGCTTCGTCTGTGTATAGTGCCTTTTGTGTTGCTGAAAAGTGACATGACGATGGAGCTCTTGGCAACAAGGGCAACAAAAAATGCGTCCCCATCGTCTAGCTGGCCTAGGACATCGGCCTTTCACGCCGACGACAGGGGTTCAAATCCCCTTGGGGATGCCAAGAAAGCACAAGGACTTAGAGTAAGATCTAAGTCCTTTTTTTGTTGTGGGAAGTTTTGTTAAAGGATTCAAACCTAAAAAACTCTGCCCTAGACAAAAAGAGCAAAGAAGCATACTATAAGCTTCAGGAAAGAGCAATGGCTTCACAATATATCTTTTTTTGGAGGGGGGGAAAAGCGATGTCAGCACAAGTCACAAAATTGGAACCAAATTTGAGGGAATATACCTCTTTTGAGATTGCAGACTTAGGCGCAAGATGGATAGAGCTTGAAGAAGCTGGGGATTTTGAAGCGGCTGAGAAAGTTATGTTAGAAATTCCTCTTATTCCTGGAATTGCGAACAATTACAAACAACTTTATGGCATCAATTTTTTGATTGAAAAAGGCGTTAATCTTTCAAAGGCAGTGAAGGCGTATGGACAAGATTGGCTTGAAAAGTAATTTCCCTTCAGGATTTTTCTTGTCTGCAGCCATAGAAAGCTCTGTGAGTGCTGAAAGGCGCTCTATAGACAGAAAAAACTACGGAAAAATGCTCAAACAATTCTCCACACAGCTGAACGCCGCCATTAAAGACAAAAATATCGAAGCCTTACTCGCCCTAGAAAAAGACGCCCTTGAATACAATTTTCATAAATTTACGCATGCAAGAGACAAAGAACTTTGCCGAGACGCCCTCTCTTCATTGAAATTGATAAAGAAAGAATGGACGCAGGGGCAAGATAAAAAGGCCGTTATTGCCGATATAGAAGACGCCCATAGCGGAATCGATAAGCCGACAAAGCCCATAAAAAATACGGCTATGCGGACAGCCGTTAACTCGCTCTTACGAAAAATACGCACCATCGCTGGCCGTGATTTGACACCTGCTGAAGAGCTTTTTTACACGAAAAGACGAGAAGGGCTTAAGCTTGTTAACGCTGAACATCACGCACTTGTCAATCAATATCTTGGTTTTGGTGCGAGCAAAGAAGAAAGTCGTGAGGGCTAAGAATATGCTTTTAGGTGGCTTGTTGATATATATTAACAAAAATTAAGACAATAGAGTTGTTGCAATTTCCCTCGCATCAAGGTCAAGAAACCTTGATGTTTTTTTGTGTCTTTTGCCCCCTTGCATAAAAAAGTTATTGGCCTTATATGCCTTTCTGGCTTTTTAGCAATCATAAAAATACTCATAGTTTTTTTGATAAAAAGTTGCTTATAACAATGTATCAAGAAAGCTTTAGAAAAAGGTTGAAAACTCGTTATGAAATATGTCCTCTGCATTGGTTTGCTCATGATTTGCATCAGCGTTTCATTGGTGCAGGCTCAAAACATTCGCTTTATCAGTGTAAAAGTAGAAAAGGTCATTGATGGCGATACTTTAACGGCTTCATTTTTTGGCTATCGTTTTAAGGTGCGTCTTTATGGTATTGACGCACCTGAGAAAAGGCAGGCAGGCGGTAAAGAAGCCACAAAAAGGCTTGCCGAGCTTCTTGTCCCTTTAAAAGACGGTGTCAAATTAGAAATCCTTGATTTTGACAGATACGGGCGTATTATTGCCATACCCTATATAAGCGAGGCAAAAAGCGTGCAAGAGGCCCTTCTTGATAATGGGCAGGCTTGGCTGTATTCAAGATACTGCAAGGAAGATATTTGTAAGGAATGGCGAGCCCTTGAAAGCATGGCCAAGGCGACAAAAAAAGGTCTTTGGGAAGACGACAAAGCTATATCTCCGTGGAAATGGCGACAGCAAGACAGGCGCAGGGAGAAGGC
>CAYJIB010000147.1:0-3556 GCA_964370125.1 uncultured Desulfovibrionaceae bacterium | reverse complement strand
TTTTATGAAACAAGGGGCGCGGATGTGATTTTTGTCAAAATTTTAACATAATATTCCAAACAGTAAAACTATTAAAGCCCCCACGGGTGTGCGGGCCCTTTTTGGGCACTCACACGGTTCATTCCGTTTTACATAGCCATTTTAACGATGGCACTTTTCCATCTTCTTACATATCTGAAGGCTCATTCAGCTCTGGCAGTGCCTCTATTTCTTCGTGTGGCGGTACATCATGCCATCGATTGCCTTCACTGTCCCTAAGAATAGCGTCTTTCGCTCGTGTATCTTCAAGGCATACAGCGACAGTGGCGGCAGTGAATACCGAAGCGATGCCTGCTAGCATTCCGCCGGTGAAAGTCCATTTTTTGCTCATGATTTACTCCTTGTAAGTTGTGTTTGTTCGAGTGAGACAGCTTTGCCTCATGCCTTGTGAAGTTTCCTTGCGATGCGATGCCTTTTTCATTCATCTAGGGCATCTTTAATCGCTGCCCAAATTGACAAATTGCAAGAAAGGCTTTTCCTCGGTCAACACAAGCTTGTATTTGACGGCCAAAGCGATGCCTATACGGCCTATCTCAAGCAACCCGGTTATTATACATTGGGCACAGATCCTGCAAATAAGCTCTCAGCAAATGATCCTGTGACCGGCAGAGCTCCCAATTCAGACGAAATCAAAAATGCGGGTATTGAGCTGTATGATCCCGCCAATGGTGCAGCCTATCAGCTTTGGGGGACATCTGGAGCTTTAGACAATGCGCCCTTTGATAAATTAGACGAAATTGCTTATGGCTATATTTCTCAAAATCAAGGTTTGAGCATAGAGGCAAGCGGTTCATGGGGCAATGAAGTGAGCTTAGCAGCCCTTGAATACGCTCTTTGGAAAGCCATTCAAAACAATCTCACTGTTAGCGATACACGCAACACCATCATTGATGCGCAAATGCAAGAACGTCTACAAACGCAACGCCTTACAGGCAATTTTGCTGATATTGCGGCTCAAGAGGCAGGAACACTTCCTGTGAACTATTGGAACTTAGAAGGCTTTGCCAATCCTAATAACAATTACAGCTCTTATGTTCAATCAAGTAAGGTAGGTGAAACATTTAGCCTTGAATACCCTGAACAAGAACAAGGCACAAGCTTTATAAATAGTGACAAAAATGAACTCGCTTCTTTAATGAAAGCTCAAAACAATGTGAGCGCTTCTTCTGTTGACCAAGTCTATTACAAAGGACAAGGTCACAAAAGCCTCTTTATGGGCCAGGGTCGTGCGCAACAAAGCAGCCCTCTTGCCTGGGCTGTCGCTTATGACCATTATTACATCACGAGCAATGCTCAAACAAGCCCCATGCTTCCATTGCGTTCTGTAGAAACAGCCACAACGCGAATTCCTTTCTTATCAGAAAAAGATATAGCAAATGGAGTAAATGAATACGCTCTCACAGGATCATCTAAGGAGCTTAGTGCAACTATTGAATTTGCCGACCCTACTGACTTTCCAACGCAATCTACGCAAGAGACTTTCTGGGATTATGACCAAAGAGTCAATGTTCTTCAAGCTTTAAAAGCTGTGACCATCAATGCCGCCTATTCAAACAAAACAGACCATGTTCAAGGCAGTATAGCCGAAAACAAATACGCTGATTTTGTCATCTTAGCAGGAGATCCTTTTAAGATTGACGCTAAAGATATTGCCGATATTCGTGTCGTAACAACAATCGTCAATAATGAGCCCGTTTATGGTGTCCTTCCTGGGTCAACGACTTTTGCCAGAGCGCCTGTTGCCTCTATTACTCAAAAAAGTGAATATTTCAGTGGTGAAAGCAGTGTAACGATGGGCGAGGTGACGCAACTTTCTGCAAATGACTTAAGCAGTGCGCCTGCTCTTGACGAGCCTGCTAAGTCTTTGGCTGCTTATAAATTTACAGCAAGTTTAGATTCTTCGGCTGATATCAGAATAGCGACTTTCCAAATGGACGCGCTTGGTAATGGCATGGAAATTTCAGACATTGAAATGCACAAACTTGTCGATACCACGACAATGCTCAAGTATACTTATGCGGCTCAAGACGAACGATTTACGGACGGACATTTCTGGTTTACTGAAGCAGACAGCCCACATACTGTAATTCCTGCTACAAGAATTCTGGAACTCAATAAAATGTATATGCTTCATTTCTCAATTGAAGATAACAGTGACTTTGACCTTGAGGAAGAAGAAGGTAAAATTGAAGACCCAATGAGAGTTGTAAGCGCTAGCGGTACCCTTCCAACGAATAGCGGAACAGATGACGACGAAGACATCGCCGTCTGTAGTGTTGGCACAAAATCCATGTACGACATGACGATTTTGCTTCTTGCCGCACTTGGCCTTGTCTTTGTGCGTTCATTGCGCCGCAAGGAAGATTGATAACGATAGCTTTCTAAAATAGAAAGACTTATTAGTCGAAAACAAAATAACATGCCCGCAAAGGATAGCGATATACTTTGCTGGCATGTTTATTAACACATTTTAAGCTAAAAAGCACTCAATATCAAAAGCCTCTTCTGTTTTTCAGAGCCGGCTACCAACAGTTTTGCGAAAGCAAAAATGTTGCGCCACGAAAACAAGCCAGAACTTGCTTCTAGCGACTGCGAAGCAGTGTTTGGAGTGGGACCGAGCCGACGCCCACTCCGAAGGAGTGTTCTCGTTAAGCGAGTCTTCGAGCTTTACGAGAATCGAGAGCAAGGCGTGCCTTTCTGAAAAAGACACTGTGTTCAAAAAAACACCAGCAAGGGGACCCCCTACAAATGCCTGAAATAGCCACTTTTTGACACCTTAAAATCACCCCACAAAGTCCTCTCTTTCCCCCTCGTTCCTTGCTTTTTCTTTCTTTTCTTGTTAGATTGTTAAGAGGAACACGCTATCAGGCCAAAGTTCAAGCCAATAAGAGGGAAATATGCAAAGTAAGAACGCCATCGGCAATCTCATAAATCGTTATAGGGCTGTATTAAAAAAATGCAGAATGTTAAATGTTTTTGGTTCTTTAGCTATTGTTTCGGCTTTAAGTGCCTCGCTGTTTTGTGCAAATAGCCTTTTGCCGAGTGAGGCGCAGGCTTTTGCGCCTTATGTGGGCAAGGATTTTGCCATTGTAGCAGATCCAACTGAAGGCCAGAAATATATCGATACCTTCAGCATTGACGGCAAAGAATACGGGCTCTTATTCCGCAATCCTTATAATCCAAACCTTTCTTTTGGCGATATTGACAGCCTCTGGCAATCCTATCGCGAATATTATGATTTGAGCAATGCAACAAGTCGTCTTGGTGGGCGTCAAACAATTGAAGCCAATAAAAGCAAAGATATCAGCGGCACCTTTATCAACAATTCTGGTTACGAAGGCGGGGCGATTTATAATCAAGGCACAAGCAAAAATATCAGCGGCCTCTTTATCAACAATTCTGCTAGCAGCGGCGACGGCGGGGCGATTAGGAATGAAGGCACGATAGGCAAGATCAGCGGCACCTTTTTCAACAATTCTGCTCGCGACTTCGGCGGGGCGATTAACAATGCAAGTGG
>CAYJIB010000146.1:0-3658 GCA_964370125.1 uncultured Desulfovibrionaceae bacterium | reverse complement strand
CGCCGGAGGCACTGCCTTTTTGCTTAATCAAAAGTCCTTTTGTCGATGACTCTTACGGCTTTTCCTTCTGAGCGTGGCAGGCTCATTGGCGAGACGAAGTTTACTTTTGCGGTGACGCCGAGGAATTCTTTGATTTTCTTTTGCATTTCGGCTTCTTGGTGTTGTAGGCTTCGTATTTCGTCTGAGAACATATTTTCTGACAGTTCGACTTGTACTTCGAGTGTATCGAGGTTATTTTTTCTATCGACGACGAGTTGGTAGTAGGGTGTTAGGCCGCCTTCTACGAGGAGGAGCGATTCAATTTGTGTGGGGAAGACGTTTACGCCACGGATGATGAGCATATCGTCAGAGCGTCCTGTTATGCGTTGTAGGCGGCGGTGTGTGCGTCCGCATTTGCAGGGTGTTGGGTTTAGTGCGGTGATGTCTCTTGTGCGGTAGCGGACGAGTGGGATACCTTCTTTTGTGATGGTTGTGATGACGAGTTCGCCGACTTCGCCGTCGGGGAGGACTTCGCAGGTATCGGGGTCGATGATTTCAGGGTAGAAGTGGTCTTCAAAGATGTGCATACCGTGCTTTGCGGCGAGGCATTCCATGGCGACGCCTGGTCCCATGATTTCTGAGAGGCCGTAGATATTTACGGCGTCGATGTGCAATTTTGTTTCGATGTCATTGCGCATGGAGTCTGACCAGGGTTCAGCGCCAAAGATACCGACACGTAGGGGGAGTGTGGAAAATTCTATACCTTCTTTGAGGGCGGCTTCATAGAGGTGAAGGGCGTAGGAGGGGGTACAGCAGAGGACGTCTGCGGCAAAGTCACGCAGGATTTGCGCTTGACGCTTTGTGCCGCCACCAGAAACGGGAAGGATTGTTGCGCCTAAGCGCTCTGAGCCATAATGCACGCCAAGGCCGCCTGTGAAGAGGCCGTATCCGTAGGCATTGTGGATCATATCTTTAGGGGTGATGCCTGCCATGGCAAAGCAGCGGGCTACGCAATCTGCCCAGTTTGAGAGGTCTCTTCGGGTATAGCCAACGACTGTGGCTTTGCCTGTTGTACCGCTAGAGGCGTGAATGCGTACGATATTTTCACGGGGTACGGCGAAGAGGCCGTAGGGGTAGTTGTCCCGCAGGTCTTGCTTTGTTGTGAAGGGGAGTTTTTGTATGTCTGTTAGTGCGCGCACGGCTTCTGGCGGCATATCGACTTTGTCAAATTGCGAGCGATAAAAGGGCACAGTTGCATAGACACGGGCAAGTAAGTCTTGCAGGCGTCTGAGCTGAAGTTTTTCTAAGTCTTCTCTTGGCAATGTTTCTTTTTCCATATCAAAAATCATGACAATCCCCTTTTTGCGCCGACTAAATCAATCCTTCATAGAGAGCGGCGTATTGTGTGCGAAAATAGAGTACCAGCTTGAGCTGTTGGTTTTTGGCAAGCTTGCGCGAGCTTAGATCAAAAGTTGTAAAAATATATTGCGCCATAACCGTAAAGTCGGTATCGCCTTTTTCTTGCATTTTTTCAAGCAAAATTTGCACGTTTTTGGTGATTTCTTCGCTGTGTTTTTGCGAATAGAGCTCTGGCAAATGCTCTTGGATAAAGGTTTCGAGCATGGCCTTTGCCGAACTTGGAAAAGAACGGCAAAGGGCATAATACCACAAAACGAGCATACAGGCGTAAAAAAGCCTTTCTGCTCTTTTGTAGCGGACGAAGCGAATTTGTGAAAAAGAGAGATAGGCAAGAATATCTTCACAGCTGTAGGCTTGCAAAAAAAGCGTACAGCGCTCAAGTGCTTCAGCGACAAAGTCTTGTTCTTTGACTTGCACGGGAGAGTGTGAAGATTGGTTCATTCTTAGTCTTCCTTTCTCTTCTTTCTGAAGGGTTTTCTTGGTTTTTTCTCTGGATAGGCCTTGTCGAGTTCTGCTAAGACATCGTCTTTTTTGCCTTTTTTGCTGATGCGTTTCTTTGCACCAGCGGCATTGTCAGAGCGTGGTTTGAAATTGCCACGGGGGCCTTTTTTGTCGCCTTCGCCACGTGGAGGGCGGCTTTTCCTTGTGCGAATGAGCGGTTTTTCTGGCAAGGGCTTTGGGCCTTTTGCTTGGCCGTCTTGCGGTTGCAAATCGTGTTGATAGGCTTCGTACAAGAGCATGGACAAAAGAGGGATTGTCGCTTCATCGGCAAGGATTTCGCCTGCGAGTTTGTCAAAGCGGCCAGAGCGTTCACGGTCTGTGGCGTGCATTTGGCGGTGGCGGCCTTCGAGTTTGGCGAGAAGGCGTTGTCCGACGATGTGATCAACTTCTTTTTCATTTGGCGCAGGGAAGGCGTCTAAGTTAATGCTGTAATGCTTTGCGATGCGCTGCAATTCAAATTTTTGCATGATGTCGACAAGTGAGATAACCACACCAGCCGCACCTGCACGGCCTGTGCGTCCTGCTCTGTGAATGTAAGATTCTCTGTCTTCTGGCGGCTCGTACAAGATGACGTGAGAGAGATCTGGCACATCGATCCCCCTTGCGGCTACGTCGGTTGCGACAAGGTAGCGGATTTTGCCATTTCTTAAGCGAGAGAGGACAATTTCTCTGTTTCTTTGTGAGAGGTCAGCAGAAAGGGCGTCGGCGTTTAGGCCATAATTTTGTAATACGGCGGCAATATAGTGCACATTTGCTTTGGTATTGCTAAAGATAATGGCTGAGGTGGGATTTTCCATTTCAAGAAGGCGCACAAGAATTCTGTCTTTGTCCATGGCCTTGCATTCGCAATACATGTGCTGCACGTCGGCGACATGCACTTCATTGGTTGAGAGCGAGAGGAAGGCGGGATTGTTCAAAAATTCTTTGGCAAGACGCAAGACATGGGGGGGATAGGTCGCAGAAAAAAGTGCGGAATGTCTAGCTGTTTCGGGTAAATATTTTTGGATTTCTTGCATGTCTGGATAGAAACCGATCGAGAGCATTCTGTCTGCTTCGTCAAAAACAAGAGAGTGGACAGCATCGCATTGTAAGGTGCGTCGCAAGAGATGGTCAAGCACACCGCCGGGGGTGCCGACAACAAGGCTGACACCTTGGCGGAGTTTGTCCATTTGACGCCCATAACCAACACCGCCATAGACGGCCGCAACAGTCAGACCGCTCCCCTGAAAGAGCTGGCGGGCTTCTTGTTCAACTTGTACGGCAAGTTCACGAGTCGGTACAAGGACAAGGGCTTGGACGGCGGGGAGGGCAGGGTCTAGGTGTTCGAGTAAGGGCAAGAGATAGGCCCCTGTTTTTCCGCTTCCTGTGCGAGATTGCACCATAATGTCACGCTTTGCGAGCATATAGGGGAGCGAGCGAGATTGCACGGGCATACATTCTGCCCATTTTGCATTGGCGCAAGCTTTTTGGATGCTTTCTGGCGTGTCCTCAAGCTTTATTGGTGATAAAATTTCTTCTTGAGCGACATTTTCTATGTGAACTACAATGTCACTTGTTGGTTTTTCTTGTGCCTTTTTTTCTTCGTTTGGCAAAGAATTTGATGAATTTTGCATAAATTTTCCTTTAATATATGTAAAGCATTCTTTACACTATTTTACTTAAAAAGTTTTGTTTCTTTAACGCTTTACATGTTCTTTTTTGCCGACTAAATGGTCGAAGCTGAAAAAAGTGTTTTCACGCTTTTTTCAGAAAGGCACGC
>CAYJIB010000145.1:0-3659 GCA_964370125.1 uncultured Desulfovibrionaceae bacterium | reverse complement strand
CGCAGGCCAAAACGTCATCGCTGACCCGAACGGCCTCTATGCTCAAGCTCGCCCAGGCGGAAGCAGCAGCTCTGGTTGTTCTGTAGGTAGCACAAATGCTTACGATATGGCTCTCTTGCTCGCCATCGCAGCTCTTTGGGCTCTTGGCCTCGTAGCCCTTCGTGTCCGTACACGCAAGAGCTAAAGCTAAACTCAGCGTATAGCTAACAATAAACAAAGGGTGCTGTCTCTTGAGGACAACACCCTTATTTTGTGCGCACAAGACCTATAAATATGCACAAGACCTTAGCGTTGTAGTTGAAGTCCTGAAGATGCTGTGGGCTTGGTTCGACACTGCTGTCTTGTGGATAATGCAGATCAAAGCGTACCTGCATGACCTTGCTGCGCTTGCCTGTCATATCGTTCAAGTGTGCGTGATACCTGTCTAAAACCTTCGTAAAACAAGCTTGCCCTTTGGCCTTGTCTGTGTTTATCGCCAATCCACCATAAGTGTTGTCTGTTGTCATTTTCATGTTGACCTCTTCATGATGACCTCTTTGGGTTTTCTGTGTGCTTGTTCTTTTATGGGATACTTCCATTGCCTAGCCAAGTCTCTTCGCCTCTAGCCTTATGTTTTGGTCTGTGCTGGATGTGCCTAGCGTGTGATTAAGATGTATTCATAGGTCTTTAGGTACTACCAATAACCGAGATGGCCAGCACCTGAAAAAATCAGAAAGCAAGAAGAAAAAAACTGACTGTTCCGTGTATGATGACCATAGTATAGTGGCGGAAAAGTTGGACTCATCAGTGCATCAAATACACGCAAAAAGGCTCTCTACAAAACTGATCTAGCAAACTATTGCTTTCGTTCTTGAGCGCTAAAAGTACTAAGAGCAATGTTTAGCCAAAGGCTACTTTAAAAGCAAAACGCATAGCAACAGGAAAGTGAGCATTGTCAAAAAAGGCTCTAAACAAAGAAACTGCTGATACGAAAAAGACCTTTTCAGCCTTTTACGATTAATTTTCCCACTTGAGAAAAATTTTCCAAAAGCTTTCCAGACAGCACAGCAAAAAATAGTTTTTATTTCCGGCGAGTAACTAAAAAATTTTCCACTTTTCCACTAGCTCTAAATTAGGCCTTTTTGAGGCAAAAAGCCCTACAAACTTCGCCAAGCAAAAAAAGCCCAAAACATAAAAGCACGCCCTCAGCATTCAAACTCTTTATCATTGCGTGCTACACTTTTTCACCTTCCGTGTGGGGAATGGTGTGGGGAAAAGAAAAAAGGCCTTAGAGGGTATTCCTCTAAGGCCTTGAAATATATGGCGCGCCCAGAGAGATTCGAACTCCCGACCCACTGCTTAGAAGGCAGTTGCTCTATCCAACTGAGCTATGGGCACGTCAATGTAGGAATATATCAAAGGTCAGACAAAAGTCAAGCACCTTTTTGGACTCGCTCTTTCGCAAGAAAAAGCTTTTTTATTTCAGCACATTAAGCTCAAGAGCATGTTTCTTGCGAGCTCTGCGTAAGCTTTTAACCATGTTCTGTCTAGCTGTCAGCAGAAGCGAGGGAGCGCGGCTCTTGTTCGCTTTGATTTACAGAGACATAGCAGAGCGCACAAGCTGCATGGTTTCTTGGGCGGCCTTTCTGGCTTTATCGTTGCCATTTTGCAAGACTTCTTCAATAAGGCCAGGACGACCTTCATAATAAGCACGTCTTTCGTGGAGCGGTGCCAAGAAAGCTTCAAGATTGCTCATGAAAATCTTTTTGCAGTCTACACAGCCAAGGCTTGCGCTCGTGCAGCCCTGACGGATTTCTTCTTGCACAGAAGGATCTGCCAAAAGCTCGTGATAAGGAAAGACATTACAAACATCGGGATTGCCCGCATCTGTTCTGCGTTGGCGGGCTGGATCTGTAAACATTCCACGCACTTTTGGAGTGAGCTCTTCCATGCTGTCTTTCAAATAAATCGCATTGTTGTAGCTTTTTGACATCTTTCTGCCATCAAGACCAGGGCATTTTGCTGCTGGTGTTAGGCGGGCTTGTGGCTCTGGGAAGATTTCTCCATAGAAATGATTGAAACGTCTGGCGATTTCTCTTGTCAGCTCCAAGTGTGGCAATTGGTCTTGTCCAACAGGCACCCATTTTGGGCGGTACATCAAAATGTCTGCCGCCATAAGCACTGGATAGCCTAAGAAACCAAAATTCGTTAAATCCTTAGTGGTTATCTCTTGTTGTTGTTCTTTATATGTAGGATTGCGTAAAAGCCAGCTTGTTGGGGTGATCATGCCGAGCAAGAGGTTAAGCTCTGCGTGTTCGAGCACCTTTGACTGCTGAAAAATCGCACAAATCTCTGGATCAAGACCAGCGGCAAGCCAATCAATCACCAAGTCTTTGATATGCTGTTGCATAAGGCTTGTGTTTTCATAATCGCTGGTAAGGGCGTGCCAATCGGCCACGAAGAAAAAGGCCTCGCATTCCTTTTGCATGGGAACCCAATTGTTGAGTGCGCCAAAATAATGGCCAATGTGCAAAGGCCCCGTGGGGCGCATTCCTGAGAGAGTGCGGGTGCGTTCAGCTGTCATATAAACTCCAAATTCCTATTTTTTCAATTCTTTGCGTTAGCATATTGTATAAAAAACATTGCCAATTCACAAATTCAAGTCTCTATACCGCTTTTTCTTTGCCTTGACAAGAGTATTTTGTGTAAAAGGATAAATTACGGCTTACTGCAGTTGCGCAAGGCTTAGGCTAAATTGCACAGAGTAGCGCACGAGGGGCCAAAGGACAAAGCGGAAAGCCCCAGTAAAAAGCAAAAGCATAATGATTATAAAACCATAGCGTTCAAGGCGCATATATTTTGTGGCAATTTCTGCTGGCAAAACACCCCAAAGGATCTTGCTTCCGTCAAGCGGCGGAATGGGCATAAGGTTGAACCATGCCAAGACAAAATTGATTTGGATGCCGGCATAGAGGACTTTTGCAATAAATTCATGATGCCCAAAAAACATTGAAATTGTAGAAGGAAGTGTCGTCACAAAGAGCCACAAGAGAAAGGTAAAGACAAAGGCCATGATAAAATTGCTTAAAGGGCCGGCAAAGGCCACAATCATGGTGTCTCTTGTGAGTTTGCGGAAATTGTGCGGATTGATGATAACAGGCTTTGCCCAGCCGAAAACAAAGGGGCTTGTTAAGGCTGTTAGCACAAAGAAGACAAGACCAGTTGGGTCAATGTGGGCTATGGGATTAAGGGTGATCCGTCCCATGCGTGCGGCTGTTGGGTCACCGCAGGCACGAGCGGCCACGGCATGGGCAAGCTCGTGCAAGATGATGCCTAAGAGTAAGGGAATGGCCGTAACGGTTAAGCGGCTAATAGCGGCTGAAAAATCTGGCATTGTTTTTACCGTGATGCAGTGTTAGGGGGTTTTTGCCTTAAGTTTTTAGGGATTTTCTTTGAGAAGAAGTTTTCTATCCCTGTGAGGTTTTTTCCTTTACCAAAAGTCATCGTTCCTTCATTGTTCGAGGGAGATTAGGGGGGGGGTGCCTTAAGTTTTTAGGAATTTTCTTTGAGAGCAGTTTACCATTTCACTTTACTTTTTTTATAGTTTTTAAGTATCTTATATTCGTGTTCGAGGGAGATTAGGGGCTTATGGTGGGGAAGATATTCGCCTCGCAAGTCTA
>CAYJIB010000144.1:0-3674 GCA_964370125.1 uncultured Desulfovibrionaceae bacterium | reverse complement strand
CTACCAACATTTTTGCAAAAGCAAAAATGTTGCGCCACGAAAAATAAGCCAGAACTTGCTTCTGGCGTCCCAGAAGGGGTATTTGGAGTGAGCGTGCCTTTCTGTAAAAGGCATGAAAATGTCTTTTTCAGCGTTAACTAAATATAGACACAAAGAAGGTATTTGTGTCACAAAAGGGAGTGTTTTGTGCTATCTTTGATTTTAACTTTGCATATTGTTGTGTGTGTTTTGCTTGTTATTCTCGTGCTTTTGCAAGCGGGTAAAGAGGGAATGGGCGTAATTTTTGGCGGCGGCGGCAATTCGGTTTTTGGTGCTGGCGGCGCTGGAAGCTTGCTCACCAAATTGACAGGCTTTATGGCTGTTTTATTTGTAATCACCTCACTTTCTTACACAATTCTTACAAGCACAGCCAAGGACGATGAGTCCAGCATCCTCAATATCCAATTAGAAGAGCCTGTGCCAGCTCCGACAACAACAGAGCCTGCGGCCACTCAGCCAGAAGCGAGTGCTACGCCAGAAGCGGCTCCAGAAGCAGCCCAGAGCGCAGAGGCTAAAGAAGCTGCCCCAGAAGCAACACCAGCCGACAGCGCAAAAGCTGAAGACAAAGCTGCCGAAGAACAAAAAAAATAATTTCTGAACAAAAAAACTTTTGGGGCGTACTGTGTTGTAAAAGTGCGCCTCAAATTTTTTTCACTAAAAAGATTTCTTCAAAATCTAGGTGGTGTCGACACAAGATGGATTTTTGAATTGTCTCAAGTCTTATTCTAAAAAGGCGAGTGGGCTTTGAGGACTTTATACAGACATAAATGTCCGAAAAAGCCCATGAAATCTGACGCAGAGAGAAACAAAAAGACACTTGTGTCGACACTACCTACAAAAAAATCCCACTATTATGCAAAAAAAAGCCCTGCTCTGCCTTGACGATGTCTCTGTACAATTTTCTACAGACAGGCACGATTTTTTTGCGCTAAGCAACATTTCATGGAGCCTAGATAAGGGGCAATGTCTTTGTCTTGTTGGCGAATCTGGTTGTGGAAAGAGCATGACAGCTCTTGCTATCATGGGACTTTTGCCGCAAATCGCCAGCCTTTCTTCTGGGCGAGTTTTTTTTGAAGGAAAAGAGCTTAACGATCTTTCTTCAAAAGAATACAATAGCTTACGAGGCCAAGCTATGAGCATGGTCTTTCAAGAGCCTATGACCTCGCTCAATCCTCTTTTGACCATTGAAACACAAATTGCCGAGGTCTTGATTTTTCATGAGGGCTTGTCAAAGTCTCAAGCCAGAGAAAGGGCTTTTGACATTTTAGAAAGTGTGGGGATCAGCGACGCAAAGTCTCGTTTGGCGGCCTTTCCTCATCAATTATCAGGCGGCATGAGGCAACGCATCATGATAGGCATGGCTCTAGCCTGTGCGCCTCAGCTGCTTATTGCTGACGAGCCTACAACGGCCCTTGACGTGAGTATTCAAAACCACATTTTACACCTCTTGCTAAAGGCCAAAGAAAGCGCCGATATGGGGCTTTTGCTCATCACGCACAATCTTGGCATTGTCGCCAACATGGCGGACATGGTGGGTGTTATGTACGCTGGATTTCTTGTGGAATACGGGCCAAGGGCTGACATTTTTTCAAATCCTCTTCATCCTTACACACAAGGACTTTTAGAAGCCCAACCAAAACTTAAAAGCCGTGAAGCTCGTTTGCCGACGATAGCGGGACAAGTTCCGCCTCTTTATGCTTTGCCACAGGGTTGTGCTTTTCAATCACGCTGCAGCCATGTACATGAGGCCTGCAAAAATCCTGTGCCAAAGAGTGTAAAAGACAAGCAAATTGTCCTTTGTCATCTATATTCATAATCATCATTCTATAAAAAAGACCACTGCACAATTGTTTTTTTTACCAAAGCTTGGTATACAATTGTGAGCAAGCCTATATTTTCAAAATCTTGCTGTGCAGTGGTAAAGGCACAAAAATTATTCATTTAACGGCAAAGCAAAGCTACGCCTATTCATAATTTTTGGTCGCTTTAGCTACCGCAAAAGCTCCTTAAGACTCTGCACAATGAATTGTGCAGGAGTCTTTAAAAACTCTCTTTTTTTCACCATCTTCTATTAAATCCCCTAAAAGGCTCTTGACAATGAAAAGGCCTGCGGTGTAAGCTTCATTTCTTTATAGCTTTGCCTTGTTTTTTTGCACTTTAGAAAGTCATTTTTTGATTTTTTACAGGAGCTATTGCATTGGCAGAGTAACCAAATTTTTGAAGGAAGCTGCACTCATGAAAGTACGAAAAAATGGCCACACACTTGCCAGAAAAAGTGCGTACAATTCTGGCTTAGCCCCCTACCCTTATGTCGGCGATTTAATGCAAGAGCGTGGGGTCAAAACAATTTCTCGCTTGGCGACAAACGAGACCCAATTTCCTCCCTCGCCAAAGGTCTTAGCCGCCATGCAAGAGGCCATTCAAAATGTCAATTACTATCCAGATCCAACAAGCACTCTCTTACGCAGAGCCCTTGCAAAGCACTTAAATATCAAAGAAAATATGATCATCATGGGCAATGGAGCGGACGAAATTTTGCACATGATAGGCAAGGCCTTTATCGAAGAGGGCGACAATGCTGTTATCAGCTTGCCTTGTTATCCGACAGAAAGCCGTGGTGTTGAATCTGTTGGCGGCATTGTAAAGGCGATCGACTATCGCCCTGATTTTACTACCGATATTGAAGCCGTCTATGAGGCCATCGACGAAAAAACAAAGCTCGTTATGCTCTGCACTCCAGGCAATCCCAATACGACGATCATCACGCATGAAGAGCTTGTGTGGTTTATGGAGCGTGTGCCTGAAGACATCTTGGTTGTGATTGACGAAGCCTATGGCGAATTTGTTGACGATAAAGAAGCGGCAAGACCTCTCGAATTTTTCCAAGAAGAGCGCAATATCTTGTTTTTGCGTACTTTTTCAAAGTATTATGGCCTTGCTGGGCTTCGTGTTGGTTATGCTTTTGGCCCAGAGCATATCATGGAGCCTTTCCGCCGTGCCACACCGACCTATCCTGTGAATGTTGTCGCTCAAGCGGCGGCCATTGCGGCTCTTGACGATCATGAGCATTACAGAAAGGTCTATGAAGATGTTTGCACAAACCGCACTTTCCTTACAGAGGGCCTGCTTGACGCTGGCTTTAAGCCCGTGCTCAAGTCGCAAACAAATTTCCTCTTTGTCGATATCGCGCCCTTTGACTATCAAACAGTCGTTGACACTTTCTTTGATGCAGGAATCCACATCAGAGGCAACTACGCTGCCCCGCATGAGCAATTTGTCCGCATGGCTGTCGGCAGAAGAGAGCAATGCGAGGCTGTTATTGAGGTTGCGAGGAAGCTTGTGAGCGGGAAATAAGGATTTTTTTGAAATTTAGGATTTGGGGATAGGGGATTTCTTTGAGAGGAAGTTTTCTATCCCTTTTTACATTTACCTTTATCTAAAGTCTTCGTTCCTTCATTGTGCCAGAGAACGACGACTCTCGATAAAAGTTGAACCCTAAAAAGCTATAGAACTAAAAATCCCCCACAAAAAACTTGCAAAAGCCTCAAATAAGTGCTAAGCTTTCTAACATGTACTCATGCTTTAGCACTTCGCAAGATTTGCCTTTTTGTGGCGAGCTTGTAGTGTTTGGCATT
>CAYJIB010000143.1:0-3728 GCA_964370125.1 uncultured Desulfovibrionaceae bacterium | reverse complement strand
AGAAAAAACCTTAAAACCTAAACCTTTCGCTTTGCTTTCCCCCGACTTAGCAGAACATGGAAAAAATGCAAATAACACTCTTTGATATTCAAAAACAAGCTTTCACGCATAAAAAAAGGGGGCTATGAAGCCCCCCTGCTACTTAAAAGTCAGCGTTTGCCCAAGCCATATTACTGGGCAGCTTTGTGGCCAAGTACGGCGGCTTCTTTTTTATAGCCAAGCTCAAAGAGTGTCTCACGGTAAATTCTAAGATATTCTTTGCCTTCAGCTGTTTTGTTGGCTTCTGCCAAAATCAGTCCCATGCCAACTTCGCGAGCCTTTGCTTCATCTTCTGGGCTCCAGCTAATGATTTCAATGTTCTTATTGTTTTTCCAAACTTCGCGTGCCTTTACTTCTGCAACATACACCATTGCTGAACGATAACGTGCTTGGTCACGAGCGACTAAGACGATGTCCTTTAAGTGCTGAGGAAGCGCGTCCCACTTAGCAGGGTTGACAACAAGAGGGAAGTATTCGCATGTGCCATTCTGAAATGCAGGGTCTACGACATACTTAACAACTTCATGAAAGCCCATTCTCATGTTTTCATCCCAAAATGTCCACTCTGCTGCGTCGATATTCTTTGTTTGGAATGCTGTGTAGATTTCAGGTGCAGACAAGGATACGGTTGTGGCACCAAGCGCTCTATAATAAAGCGCACCAAATCCTGATGTGCGGATTTTTTTACCCTTAATATCGGCAATCCCTTTGAGGGGAACAACAGACATGAGCTGCTCTTTAAGGGGGCTATTCATGAAATGGCCAAGATATTTCATTCTATGCTTTGCGTAAAGCTTGTCCATGTAGGAGAAGAGCTTTTCGTCAAGATAGGCACCTTCGGCATAAGTGCTCAAAGGGCAACCAGGACGCGTTTGAAGCACGAAGCCAGGGTCTTTTCCAGGCCAGTACGCACCATAGACCATTCCCATGTCTACAACACCATTTGCCAAATTATCAAATGTTTCAAATACAGGGAAAAGAACGCCTGCAGCGTATGGTTCAATGATAAGTTCGCCCTCTGATAGGACTTCAACGGTCTTACAAAAATCCTCTACAATTTTTTGCTGCTCTGTGCCGGGCATTGAGTGCGTTACAGCACGCCATTTGGTCGCAGCCATTGCTGACTGCGCAGAGCAAATGACGGCAACAGCCAGCAAAAATGCTAAAATTCCACTTTTCTTCATATTATTGTCTCCTTAAAAGGTTTATATTTGCTAATTACCGCCCATGACAATAGACGGCAACCAAAGCACAAGTTGCGGGAATAGGAATATCAATACAATAGTAAAAATTTGTAATCCAATAAAGGGTAAGGATGCTTTATAGATGTCCATTATATCCACATCCTTTGGAGCACAGCCTTGCAAGTAGAAAAGGCTAAATCCAAATGGAGGTGAAAGGTAGCCACATTGAAGCAATACGTTAAATACAAGGCCAACCCAAAGGGGATTAAAGCCAAGCTTTGCCAATATGGGTGCCACAATTGGAACAGCTAAGAAGATGATGGCTCCCGGCTCAAGAAACATTCCAAGAAAGAAAATGAACATAGCTGTGACAAAGAATACCATATTGGGACCACCGGGCATATTGGCTGCAATGTCTGCAATGATTGTGTTTCCACCAAGCCCGGAGAAGACAGAACCAAATGCTGCAGCCCCAATCATTGTCCAGCCAACCATTGCAGAAATGCTAATGGTCTCCCAACAAGACGTTTTCACAATATTCCATGTGAGGCGCTTTTTCACCATTCCTATGCACATGGCTCCAAAGGCACCAAATGCGGCGGCTTCTGTTGGCGTGGCAAGCCCAGAAAGGATTGAGCCCAATACCATTACTATGAGCAGAGCAGGAAAGAATACTTGACGAAATGCTAAAAGTTTTTCACTAAATGTTGCGCGCTCTTCGAGTGGCAGGGCTGGGGCAAATGAGGGCTTTATCTTTCCCATGATGACAACATACAGGATATAGTTCAGTGCCAAGAGAGCGCCTGCGCAAAGTCCACCAGCAAAGAGTCCACCAATGGAAACTCCTGTAACACTACCATATAAGACCATATTTGTGCTTGGGGGGATCAGTTGCCCCAATGTCCCGCCACCCAACACACAACCAAGCGCTACCTTTTTATCGTAGCCATGTTTTAGCATCTGGGGAAGCCCGATAAGGCCAAGCCCAATAACACCGGCAGCAACAACTCCAGAAACCGCCCCAAGGACAGCACCGACCAAGATGGTTGCAATGGCAAGTCCACCATTTAAGCCGCCCGACCACTTGAATATTGCATCATAGAGGTCTTCAACAACATTGGTTTTTTGCAATATGTACGCCATTAAGATGAACAAAGGGACAGCAACAATAACAAAATTGTTCATAGAGCCCCAAGCAGCAGACACCACCAAGTTTAGAGCTCCAAAACCCCAAAGGGCAGATGAGAAGATTATCGCCACTGTGGCTAATGAAAAGGCAATGGGAGCGCCCGCAGCTAAGAGAACGAAAAGGAGAACGAACATCAAGAGTGGATACATTTCGCTAGCCATTATAAATCCCCTCTTTTACTTCCACTTGTTCTTTGTCTGTTTTTTTACCGCTTAAAGCCCCAAGAATATTTTGAATGGATTGATAGCTCATAAGTGCACAAGAGGCGGGGATTATCCAACGATACCACCATATGGGTGGATTAAAAGGTGTTTGGTGCGTTGAACGCTCTACCATCAAGGTTGAGCGATAAGCAACAGGAATACTAACCCAAATTATTACTAATAGAGCAAATAAGACGACAATTTCTGAAAAAATAAAAAGCCTTTTCTGCCACTGTGGGGAGACATAGGCTGTGAGCGCTTCAACGGCAACGTGCTTTCTTTGTTGATGACAGTAAGCAGATCCCATCATGAAAAAAACACCATAGAGAAATATCGTTATTTCAAAGCTCCATATGGGAGTATCGTTGAGCAGATACGCCTTTGTTGAGCTGTAAAGAATTACGGCAACGAGCGGGAGCAACAAAAGCGAGGCCCATTTCCCAATCTTTGAAACTATCATTACTGCACTCCTCTTTGCTGGTTTTGATGTGCCACCATAAAGCTCTATCCAGCAAAAGATACTGTTATGGAAAAAAGTTGTGTTTTTAGAAAAGTCTGATCAAAGCGTTTTTCCAGCAAAGTCATCTCGAAGTGAAAACTTTGCACGCCGAATGAGAGCAAAAAGCTGTGCTTTTGCGCCCCGTAGGGTAAATGAAAGTAAGTGTGTCTTTCTAAGCAAAACCTACTGGCATGGTCAATGGTGTAGCCTATTTTCTTCAATGAAGAAACTCGTCTTTTTCTACGCACATACCATGGAGACATAAAGAGAGTAAAGCTTTAACTCTTTTTTTTACTATTGTCAAGAAGGCACTGAAAGAAAAGGCTGACTGTACAAAGGTCTTGACAGCACAAAGATTTTGACTTCCCAAAGGTTCAAAGTCAAAACCTTCTATCAAACACTCAAGCGAGCAGGCGGAAGCCTGCGGAAGTCTTCGACCAAGCTTTGTACAGAGAGAGGTTTTTGTGCTTGGACTAAGTCTCAATATATCCTGATTTGAGGCTTCCAAGGGGGATCATCCCCTTTGGCGACTTTTGGCCGCTCTTTTGGCAGTATGTAGGCAAATGGAAATAAATTCCATTTGCCTGCCTGCATTCGCTCAAAGCCTGCTACCG
>CAYJIB010000142.1:0-3742 GCA_964370125.1 uncultured Desulfovibrionaceae bacterium | reverse complement strand
CCCTAATCTCCCTCGCACAATAATATAAGATACTAATAATCTATAAAGCAAGTAAAGTGAAATGGTAAGCTCTTCTCAAAGAGATCTCCTCCCCAAAACCCTAAGTCTCAAAATCTCCCTAATCTCCCTCGCACAAAGAAGGAACGATGACTTTAGATAAAGGAAAAACCTCACAGAGATAGAAAACTTCCTCTCGAACAAAAAACTTCTTCCCCCAAAAAACCAAGCCCCCTTCTCCTCCCTATTGACATTGCCCTCATTTCAAAGGATACTGGGGCATGAGCAAGAAAAACACAAAAGCTGTTTTCGTAACAAAACCTTTTATCCCGCCTTTTGAAGAATACACAAGGCGCATAAAGCCCCTTTTTGAAGAGGGTATCTTGACAAACAATGGCAAGCTTGTACAAGAATTTGAAGAGCTTATTAAAAATTATCTGAATGTTCCGCATTTTCAATTCATCACTAATGGCACCCTCGCCCTCCAGCTCGCCATCTCAAGCCTAGGCATACAAAAAGGCGAAATCATCACCAGCCCCTTTTCTTATGTGGCCTCAGTTTCAAGTATTTTGTGGCAAAATTGCACACCCGTCTTTGTAGACATAGAGCCGCACAATTTCACCATAGACCCACAAAAAATCGAAAAGGCCATCACAAAAAACACAAAGGCCATCTTGCCTGTTCATGTCTTTGGTTATGCTTGCGACATAGAGGCCATAGAAAATATAGCTAAAAAACACAAACTGCCTGTGATTTATGACGGTGCGCACGCCTTTGGAGCTACCTTTAAGGGGAAAAGCCTTTTAAATTATGGCGATTTGACAATCACATCCTTCCACGCCACAAAACTTTTCCACACAGCCGAAGGCGGGGCCTGCATTATACAAGACCCTGAAATAGCTTATAAATACGACTTACAAAAACGCTATGGCCACAATAATGATGAGCATCTCTGCCTGGGCATCAACGCAAAACCAACCGAACTACAAGCCGCTATGGGCTTAACAAACTTTCCCTATATAGAGGCCATTATCGAAAGGCGCAAAACGCTTTCAAAGCTTTATGACAGCTTGCTTTGTGAGGCTCTACAAAGACCAAGACAGCAAGAAGGGCTGAACTATAATTATGCCTATTATCCTCTTGTTTTTCCAACAGAAAAAGCAAGAGAAAATGCCTTTGCAAAGCTCGCCAAAGCCGAAATTTTCCCCCGCAGATATTTCTTCCCAAGCCTCAACACCCTCCCCTATTTGAAAGAAACAAGCCCCTGCCCCCTATCAGAAGACATCGCAAACCGTATTGCCTGCCTGCCCCTGTACGCAGACTTACACGAAGAAAAGGCTGAATTGATTGCACAAATTGTTATGGAAAGTTTGTAAATATTTTGCCACAACGACACTTGACAAAATTATTTCTGAATAGTAACTTTCTTGTAGTAACAAACACGTCAACACAAGTGCTATGAAATTTGAATGGGACACACATAAAAATCAAATGAATAAAGCCAAGCACAAAATTGGCTTTGCGCTCGCAGTCCGTGTTTTTACCGACCCATTCAGGATCGATGTCTACGATGCTGACCACAGCCATGAAGAAGATCGATGGAAGACTATCGGCATTATAGACAGGGGCAATGCAGGGCTTATGCTCGTCGTCATCTACACAGAGCGCAAAGCCACTGAACTTGTAAATAACACTATCCGAATTATTTCAGCGAGAAAGGCCAATGAACAAGAAAAAAAACTCTATCACAACATTTGAGCTCGATATTGACAATCTGCCTCCACTCACTGCAGAAGAAAGAGCCGAGATAGAAAATCTGGCAAAAATACCTGATAAAGACATTGACTACAGCGACATTCCAAACTTAGCGGGTGCAAGCCATTTATATCGCCCACTCAAAGAAATGACAACCATTCGCATTGATGCCGATATTTTAGCTTGGTTGCGCTCACAAGGGAAGGGTTACCAGACCAAGATAAACGCCATTTTGCGCCGTGAAATGTTAGCTTCTGCTGCCCATTCGGGGAAATAATCAATCCAAGCAGTTCTGCAAAAAAGCTGTCACTACCAAGGAAAACAGCATGACTAAACTTGCCATCATGCAGCCCTACCTCTTTCCCTACATTGGCTATTTTCGTCTTTTGCATTCTGTTGATAACTTTCTTTGCCTTGACGACGTCAACTTCATCAAAAAGGGCTTTATTCACAGGAACAAACTCGTCTTTAACGGACAAGAAAGCTGGTTCAGCGTGCCTTTACAAAAGGTCAGTCAAAACAAAGAAATCCGCCATATCCTTATAGAGCAAAGCCTTTTTGAAGCCTGGCAAAAAAAATTCTTTCAAAGCTTCACTTCTTTCTATAAAAAAATGCCACACTTTGAAATAAGCCACGACCTCGCACAAAGGGCTTTTTCTTGTAAACATGAAAGCATTGCCGACCTCGCACAAAAAAGCATTGAGCTGACTTGTGACCTGCTTGATTGCTTGCCAAAAATAGGGAAAAGTTCTGATGTTCTTTGCGAAAAAAATGAAAAGTGTGAAAGCGAAAAACTTTTTGGGCAAGACCGCATCATTGCTCTCTGCAAAAAAATGAATGCAAGACAATATATCAATCTTTCTGGCGGAATAGAGCTTTACAAGAAAGAACATTTTGCAAATGAAGGCATCACGCTTTTCTTTCTTTCCCCAGAAAAAAGCAGCCCACCTTCTGCAATTTCTATAGACAATCCCCTCGCCAAAAGCTATACTCCCTATGTTTCAATACTCGATATGCTCGCTCGTTATGGGCCTGACACGCTAAAAAAAATCTTGCAAGAGACAACATTTCAATAAAAAAGGCACAAAAAAATGAATATTTTGCAAAGAACACATTATCAAGTCCTTGAAGAATTGTGCCTCAAAAAAGTTCTCAGCCAGCTTCTCAAGCATTCCACAGAAAAAGACGTGCTTGACGTGGGCTGTGGTCACGGAAAATATTTGCGCCTCTTGCAAAAAATGCAGTGCAACCCTGTTGGAGTTGACATCAATCCCAAGCAAATCCAGGCTCTTACAGAAGAAGGCTTTACCGTCTACACAAATGACAATCTGCCAAAAGACAAGAGCTATGACATCATTCTTATGGCGCACATCATCGAGCATCTCCACCCGCACGAACTCACCGAATTCTTAAATACCTACCTGCCCCTGCTCAAAGAGCATGGCAAGCTCATTGTCATTACACCCGTACTCGGCGCCCGCTTCTATTACGACTCCACGCATATCCGCCCCTATTATCCGCAAAGCTTGTGGATGATGATGGGAGACCTCAATACCCCCCTAGCCTATCGCTCAAACTACAGCATGAGCCTCGAAGACATCTATTTCTTCAAAGATAGCTGGCGTTTGCGTGAATGGCGTTCCTTCTACCCAACGCCCCCCTACAAAGGACAAGCCTTCCTTAAAGAAGTCTGCCGCCTGTGCAACCTCGGCCTCGCCTACCTACATTATTTCTCCGGCGGCAGGCTAGGAACTACCGCCAGCTGGCTCGGAATTTATGGCAGGCTGTTGAAAAAGGACTGTCTGCGGCGTTAAATTCTTTTTTTGCTCCATGTCACATACCATAAGAGTATGCTCATTCCGCAAAAAAAGAATTTGCCTTGCATCCAGCCCTTTTTGAACAGCCTGCACAGAAAGACAAAAACAGAATGACAACGCCTCCGGCGGCAAAAGGGGATAATCCCCTTTTGAAACCCTAATAAGTATGAATT
>CAYJIB010000141.1:0-3854 GCA_964370125.1 uncultured Desulfovibrionaceae bacterium | reverse complement strand
CCTTGACAAAAGGCCTTTTTATGTGTATATAAAAAGAGAGGGCAGAAGTGCGCTTAACACCCCTGCCCTTAGGTTGGGCGACCATCCTGTAATTATATTGAATTACAAGTTTCAAGCTCGGTACGGAATGCTACTTCTGCCGGGCTTGAAACTTGTGGTTTATTTGTTGATAAACTTCAGTATCATACCAACTATAATTCCTGCTACAATCGTAGCAAGGAAATCAAGCAGAAGATGCTTCATCATAAGCATATCCTCCTTGTTGAAACTCGGAGGATCGCCCAAAATCAAACTACAATATTCTATATAAAAAAGCAAAACTTCCTCTCAAAGAAAAATCCCAAAAAATTAAAAAAAGTGCACTTGTGAAATAAAGGCAAAAAATGTACTATGCTTCCTGAGGGTTTCAAAAAAATCCCCAAAAACTTCCCAAAATTTCCATGGACAGGACAGCAAGTATGGCAGATAAAGCCAAGGCCGACATCGAAATAGAAAGCTTTAAGGGCACAATTGAGCGTGTAGTTTTTCACAATCCTGAAAATGGCTATACTGTCTTTCGTCTTGTTCCTGAAGGAAAGCCCTCTTTTGAAGCTATTAATATTACAGGCTATATGGACAGTCCGCAAGTCGGCTCGTCTTGTTCTGTTGAGGGCACTTGGACAAATCATCCCCGCTTTGGCAAGCAGTTTTCTATGACACAGTATGAAGCCCTTATGCCCGCCACAAAAGAAGGCATTCGTCTCTACCTTGCTTCGGGCCTTATTAAGGGGATAGGCAAGGTGACAGCCAAGGCCATAGTCGACAAATTTGGCGAAAAATCCCTTGAAATCTTTGATGAAGACCCTGATAAGTTATTGCAAATTCGAGGCATAAGTCCAAAAAAATTGCAGAGTATCATGGAGTGTTGGCGACAAAATCAGGGCATTCGTGAGCTGATGCTTTTTTTGCAACCACACGGCATTTCTGTGGCTACAGCTGTGCGAGTCTACCGTCATTATGGCGTGCAAGCCCTTAACATTGTACAAGAAAATCCTTATGTCCTCGCCATGGATATTCATGGCGTTGGCTTTGTAACAGCTGATGCCTTTGCAACAAAATTGGGCTTTGAAAGTTCGCACCCCTTGCGTGTGCAGGCAGGTACACTCTATACCCTAAGCCGTCTTGTCGATCGTGGCCATGTCTATGTGCCAAAAGAGCAGTTGCTTAAAGACGCTTCTGAGCAATTACAAGTCGACCCAGAACTTGTCGAAGAAGCCCTTATCTTGCTTGAGCGTGAAGAGCGCATTGTCCTTGATGAATTGACAGGCCATGTGGGCGTCTATGTTCGGCGTTTTCATCATTATGAAAGCAAAATAGCCTTTTATATTCAAAGGCTTATGCATTCTCCAAAGACTGTGCGCTTTGAAAATGCCAAAGAAAATGTGCAGACTGTTGTCGAAAATTTAGGGATAGAGCTTGCGAGCGAACAGAGAAAGGCAGTTGACAGCGCCACACAGGCCAAGATGATGGTGCTAACAGGTGGCCCTGGCACAGGGAAAACCACGATTATCAATGCCATTATTCAGGTCTATCGCCAAAAAAAGGCGAAGATTTTGCTGGCTGCGCCAACAGGGCGAGCGGCAAAGCGTATGGCAGAAAGTGCGGGGCAACATGCCTTTACCATTCACCGCCTGCTTGAATATTCACCAACAGAAGACGGTTTTTTGCGCAATGAAGACAGCCCTCTTGCTTGCGGTCTTTTGATCATTGATGAGGCCTCGATGATGGACATTATGCTGGCTTATCACTTGCTAAAAGCTATTCCCTTGGGGGCGACGGTTATTTTTGTGGGCGATGTGCATCAGCTGCCTTCTGTGGGGCCTGGAAATGTGTTAAAAGACTTTATTGCCTCGGGCATTTTGCCTGTTGTAGAGCTGCACGAAATTTTCCGTCAAGCTGCAACCAGTGAAATTGTTTGCTATGCTCACATGATAAATCGTGGAGAAGTGCCGCCTCTTTCTTCTTCGAAAGATCGCCTGTCAGATTTTTATTTTATGCCGCAAAATGACGCAGAAAAAGTCGCCGAAAGCATAGTTGATTTGGTTGCCCAGCACATTCCCCGTCGCTTTGGTCTGCACCCTGTAAATGACATTCAGGTTTTGACCCCCATGCACAAGGGGGCTGTGGGTTCAATGGCCTTAAACAGCAAGTTGCAAGCCACTTTGAACAAGCAAAGTCAAGTCATTCAGCGTGGCGAGCGTGTTTTTGGTCTTCGAGACAAGGTCATGCAAATCCGCAATAATTATGACAAAGATGTTTTTAATGGCGACATGGGGCGCATTGTCTATCTTGATACAAAAGAAAGAAGTTTGTCTGTGGCCTTTGATGAGCGTGTTGTGCCCTATGCCTTTGAAGAACTCGACGACCTTGCTCCCGCTTATGCCATATCTATTCACAAGTCGCAGGGCTCAGAATACCCTGCTGTTGTCATACCTATAATGATGCAACATTATATGCTTTTGCAACGCAATCTTGTCTATACTGGGCTGACAAGGGGCAAGAAATTGGTGGTGCTTATCGGCGAGCCAAAGGCCTTTCACATGGCTGTAAAAAACAATTCCACACAAAAACGCTATACTTGGCTTTGTGAACGCCTGCAAGGATTTTAGATGCTTTATATAAGAGAAAAAGCTAGCAATACAAAGACTTTTTTTATGAAGTGCTTTTTTGCTTTTGTTTTTTTATGCATTTTAGCTTCCGGCTTCCCCTCAAGGCTTTATGCGCAAGAAGGCAAGTGGACTGCGGGTTTTCGCACTGTTGGTGTTTGGGAGCAAGAAAATGCATTGCGTCTTGATGTAGCCATTTGGTATCCAAGCAATCGCTATCCTTCAAGGGTAGAATACGGTCGACACGCTTTTTCTGTGGCCCGCAATGCCAAGCCTGCTGAGGGGCTTTTCCCTATTGTTCTTATAGTTCATGGCACGGGCGAGTCGCGTTTTCGTTGGCATTCTTTAGCGGGAGAACTTGCCGAGCGTGGCTTTATTGTGGTGGCGCCCACATTTACAGGCGACAATGATTATGACATGAGCAATACCATGCCGCCTGTACAGCTTTTTACCAAGGGACAGGAAGCGCAGGCTTTTTTATTGTGGTTACAAACCTATCCTGACTTACAAAAAAATCTCGATATGTCTCGTATTGGCCTTTTTGGCGCGGGTTCTGGGGCGGACGCCGCCTTGCTTTTAGCTGGGGCAAGTCTTGACGCTGGTCCCTGGGAAGGCTATTGCCAAAGAGCGCAAAAAGTACGAGAAGATATGCAAATCGATGTACTTGCAGAGCCTTATTGTCAGCCTTGGGCAAGAGAGAAAATGCAAGATTTTGTCAAAAGTGTTCAAGGTGGCGATTTTTCTTATGCTCGCCTGCATGTGCAGGCCTTGGCCTTGGCCTTCCCTGTGTACGGTATGTTTTTTTCACAACATTCTTTGCAGATGGTCAAGGCACCAACCTTAATGCTTGGCAATTCGCAAGACCTCGTGTTTTTGCCTTCTTTACACACAGAGGCCATAGCCACACTTTTCCCACAAGCACCAAGCCGATATGCCCTTACAGAAAACGACCTCCCCTTTGTTGCTGGCGAGCATACACAATTTTTTCAAGAAATTATGGGTGTCGCAAAAAGAGAAGACTTGGCGGAAAGAAAAAGCAATACTTTTTCTGTCAACCAAGCCCTTGTTGATTTCTTTGTGAAGCATTTGATGTAGAAAGGCAAAAGGCAGTGCCTCCGGCGGCAAAAGGCAGTGCCTCCGGCGGCAAAAGGCAGTGCCTCCGGCGGCAAAAGGGGATGATCCCCTTTTGAAACCCCAATAAGTATACAT
>CAYJIB010000140.1:0-3923 GCA_964370125.1 uncultured Desulfovibrionaceae bacterium | reverse complement strand
CCCTGAAAAATATCTCTTTAGCTCCACAAAATTCCAAGAAAATCATATCTCTGACTCATTTTTCTTGCAATTTTACAAGCTCACTTTGAGATAAAAAAATTTCAATATCAAAGGCTTATTCTACTTCTCAGCACCGACTCATTATTGCAAAATGTAACAGCAAGCAGTTGTGACATCTTTTTTTTGGACTTTATAGGCCGTCTGATAAAATGTGCAAGCAAGAAAAGCTTTCTACTGCTGGATAATTTGCCTCTTCATCGCTCCAACAAAGTAATGGAAAGGGAGCAGTATAAGAGTTGACTATTCATTGAATATAGTTTAACTCTAGCAGTAACTTGTTTGCTTAAAACTGCCTCATTTCAAGAGGCAACACCTTGAAATTGTTTACAATTCATGCCAAACAAACAAGACCAACAGCCATCAAACTTTATTGCCGAGCTTAAAAAATAATTTTTAGGAGAATATAAACTATGAAAACCATTGCCATTGCGGGAACATTTGACACAAAGGGCGAGGAATTTGCCTATCTAAAAGGGCTGATTGAAACCTTGGGTTGCAAAACATTCACCATTAACGCGGGCGTTTTTGAGCCAAGCTTTACGCCCGATGTGGACAGCAATGAAGTTGCCGAAGCGATCGGTGAAAGCATTGAAGATCTCCGTGAAAAAAACGACCGTGCCCACGCGACAGCCGTGCTGGCCAAAGGCATGGAAGTCTTGGTTCCAAAACTCTACAAAGAAGGAAAGTTCCAAGGCATTATTTCCCTTGGGGGCAGTGGTGGCGCCTCCCTAACAAGCCCAGCCATGCGTGCCTTGCCCCTTGGTGTGCCAAAGGTTCTTGCCTGTACAGTTGCTTCTGGAGATACCACGCCTTATGTTGGCACAAGCGATATTGTGATGATACCTTCTATTGTCGATGTGCAAGGCCTCAATTCCGTTTCAAGAGTTATCTTTAAAAATGCGGCGGCGGCCGTGGTTGGCATGACGACATTGAACGACAATTTTGAACAAGAAGAAGCCGCGCCAAAGCCCATTATTACCGCCACAATGTTTGGAGTAACTACCCCCTGCCTAAGCATGGCTCAAGAATATCTGGAAGCGCAAGGCTATGAAGTTTTAGTCTTTCATGCTACGGGAACAGGCGGTAAGACTATGGAATTTTTAATAAATAATGGATTTGTTAAAGGTGTACTCGACATAACCACGACAGAATGGTGCGACGAGCTTTTTGGAGGCATGTTTCCGGGTGGGGAAAATCGTTGCGAAGCTGCCGCTAAGAACGGCATACCAACGGTAATGTCTGTTGGGGCGCTGGACATGGTCAATTTTGGCCCCTATGAAACTGTGCCAACAAAATACAAAGAAAGAAATCTCTACAAGCACAATCCGACCATTACCCTGATGCGAACCAGCACAGCTGAAAACACCGCCCTTGGGAAAAAATTGGCTGAAAAATTAAATATGTCAACAGGCAAGGCCGCTATGATGCTCCCCCTCAAAGGTGTTTCTGCCATAGATAGCCCAGGGGCACCCTTTCACGGCATTGAAGAGGACAAAGCACTTTTTCAGGCTATTCGCGAAAATTTGGACACCAAAAAAGTTGAACTCATTGAAATGGACAACAACATCAATGATCAAGAATTTGCTCTAACAGCCGCAAAAAAACTGCTAGAATTGATGAATGCAAAATAAGGAGGATATATCAGATGAATACACAATCAAGAGAAGAAATCGTTAAAAAACTTCGGCAAGAAAGAAAAGACGGCAAAATTTTGCTTGGCGTTGGCGCAGGCACAGGGATCACTGCCAAAAGCAGTGAAGCTGGCGGTGCTGACATCTTAATTATCTATAATTCTGGAAGGTTTAGAATGGCTGGCAGGGGCTCTCTGTCTGGGCTTCTACCATACGGCGACGCCAATCAGATTGTGGTAGAAATGGGTTCAGAAGTGCTCCCCGTCGTAAAACACACACCTGTTTTGGCTGGGGTATGTGGCACCGATCCCTTTAGAATCATGGACGTTTTTTTGAAGCAGCTCAAAGAACAAGGCTTTAATGGCGTCCAAAACTTCCCAACCGTTGGCCTCTTCGACGGTGTTTTAAGGCAAAACCTCGAAGAAACCGGCATGGGCTATGCCCTAGAAGTGGAAATGATCAAAAAAGCCCACGACTTAGACATGCTGACCTGCCCTTATGTCTTTAGCCCCGAGGATTCTGCGGCTATGGCCGAGGCCGGAGCGGACGTCATTGTTGCCCACATGGGCCTAACAACCAAGGGAACCATCGGCGCCAAAACCGCGCTGACCCTTGACGATTGTGTGGAAAAAATAGACGCAATTATTCAGGCCGCAAAAGCCATAAACCCAGAAGTCTTGGTTATCTGCCACGGAGGCCCCATTGCCGAGCCAGAAGACGCCGCATATGTTATGTCCAAATTGCCAAGCATTGATGGATTTTTTGGAGCTTCCAGCATAGAAAGATTTGCCGCTGAAACTGGCATCAAAGCCCAGACGGAGGCTTTTAAGCAAATTAAACAATAAAGTTTAATGACTCAAAAAAAGGAGAATGGAAAATGCAAAAATTTTTAAGTCTTGTGACACCTGACGATGTGGAAACCCAAAAATTGCCTTGGGGTGAATTTCAATGGATGAACGCTCCCGAAGTAACAGGAACCAACAACATGGCTGTTGGCGTGGGCAGAATTAAGCCAGGAGATGGACACACCAGGCACAACCACCCAGGTTCTGAAGAATTTATCTATTTTATGGAAGGCACAGCAGAACAAATGGTGGAATACGAAGACGGCACTCAAGAAACAAAAATCATGGGTCCCGGAACCTTAGTCTCCCTTGGCGATGGACAGTTCCATTCCACCATGAATGTAGGCGATACAGACTTGGTATTCCTAGCCTGCTACCAATTTGCAGGGCCCGAAAAATTCCTTAGAGACGCGGCCGATGAAATCATTCCGCCAAAAAATAAAAGGCAATAAATCGAATTGTCACTGATTTTGCCTTAGCAAAGCTCAAAAAGCCTTTTCATATCTTTATAAAAAAAGACATGAAAAGGCTTTTTCAGTTTCGCCCTCTTAGTCGGCACCGAAAAACAAAGCAAGCCCTTGAGATTAAAAACTTTTTAACTCAAGACACGCCAATACAATTAGCAGAAAAATGCGTTTAGGCTACAATTTTCTGGCAAGTGTATGGGCCAAAATACATTTTTCAGGGTCGCCTACAATATTTGCCATGCCACAATGCCACCTCTCACAAGAATTTTTACAAAGCCTTTTAGTAAGCACGCCCAACAAGATTGTCCAATACATCGACAAAGCATTGCCCGGCATTCTCTTGAAATATCGGCCTTCAAGGGGACATGGTATTTTCGCTATCAAAATCTGCGCGACTTTGCCATAAAAACTTGCTATTTTCGTTTAGGAAGCACAAAAGAACTTTGCGCTTTTCTTGCTCGTGAGCGGGCCTATCAGCCTTTGCCCTTGTTCGAGAGGGAGGCGGCGACCCCCGAGAAGAAAAGGCCTTGAAAACACACAACTTCTGCCTAAATAAACTTGTTTTCAACCATTATCTGCCTCATGTAAAATACAAAAAACGGAGCTGGGCCAGAGATTTTCTTTGCCAGATGGGAATATGTAAACTTTGAAACACGCTTATTGACTGTGCCCCTTTCAAAATCTGGAAAAACCCGCTATATCCCCCTTTCTGATGAAGCCCTCAAATGCCTCACTATCCTGTCAAAAAAACGAAACAAAAAAAAGCCTAAGGCGCCTGGCTTTTTCCCTCTCCAAAATCAAACATACATATTTTGCAGCTGCCCTGAAAAGTTGCTTGCTGTATTGAAAGTCACTCTTCCTCCAAGAAGCTGTGCTTTGTCGACTGTTTGAAAAATGCATAGGGTCTCCTATCGTGTGTG
>CAYJIB010000139.1:0-3931 GCA_964370125.1 uncultured Desulfovibrionaceae bacterium | reverse complement strand
TAAAAAGGGCATAATAAATCAAGGTACTGGCCAAAGAAAGAGGAATGGCCACCATTATTGAGCTTTTCCACATAACAAGGACAGTGCCCATAAGCGCCATAACGACAAGGGAGGCCGCATAGGCAAGTTTCATGTGCCAAGCCGCCCGCAAACGCTCGACATTTGAACCCGCTTTTTTGAGTTGGTCTATGGCGCCGTCTAGCTGCTCTAAAGAAAGTTGCCCTGGTTTTGTTCCGGGGATAACAAGGCGAAATGTTTCTGGATCTTGCTGAAAAGGAAGGCTAAGCAGGCTGTGCTCTTTTCTTTCATAGCTTTGGGGATTGTGTTTGACAAGGTCTTCTAAGAGCCAATTCCCCACTTCAGCCTTAAATCGTTCTGCTCGAATGAGTGAGCGCACTTGCAAGCCGTCTTCTGAAAGCTGATAGCCGACAAAGCCATCACCGCTGTCGTCTGCACGAAGTTCTTTGAGGTGCACCACCCAATTTCCTTCGGCAAACCAGACATTGTCAAGCTTCACATTGCTGACATTGCGCTTTCTGACCTGTTCTTCCCAAATACGCACCGAGGCTTGTTCGCCCTTTACGCCAAGCCATTCTGAAAAGCTTAATTGCACAAGGGCCCACAAGGAACTGACAATAAGAATGGCCTTTAGGACATGCCAAAAAGAAATGCCCGAAGCCTGCAGGGCGATGAGTTCTCTGTTTCTGGCCATGAGCGAGAGCTGAACAACCACGGCAAGCAAGAAGATAACAGGCAAGAGTTGTGAGATAACCAGCGGGATTTTCACAAGAAAATAGGTCAATATAAGGCTTGCAGGGGCTGCAACCTCAAGGAAATTGTCAAGGCGTTCAAAGATGTCGATGAGCAAATAAATGATAATACCGACAGCGAGGATAGAGCCAACAAAGCGAAGGGAATCAAGAAGGATTTTGCGAAAAAGTAAGGTCATGGTCTTACGGCCCCCTTTTTCTTTGGCAAGAGATGGCTTATAGATTTTTTGAGCTTTTGCCAAAAGATGAAGATTTGGGGGAGTTGTTCTCTTCTTGTGGCGTGCAAGCCATAGAGTGCGCCAGCAAAGAAGAGGGCATTGGGAAACCACAGGCCAAGAGTGGGCGGAATATGCCTAAGCTCGCCAAGGCTAAAGCCAATGGACATAAGGAAATAATAGATGAAGAAAGTGCCAAGGGCAAACATCATGCCCATTTGGCGGTGCATACCCTGAAAGGCCACAGCCAAAGGAATGGCAAAGAGCGTTAATACCAAGCAGGCCAAGGGATAGGCTAAGCGTTTTTGTTGCTCGACCTCAAGGCGAGAGACGAGTTCTGTGTCATTTTCTGTCAGAGCCTTCTCTTTTTCTTCTATTAATTGCGACCATCTCATGTCTTGTGGGCGAAAGGCCGAAAAACGCAGGCCTTTAAAGAATTTTTCAACAGGCAGGCGCACTTGATAGCCTTCAAAGGCAAGGACAGAAGCCCCTTTGTCGTTCATGCTATAAATATTGCCGTTTTCAAGGCGAAAAACAACATCGCCTTCTTCATAATCCATAGTAATAAGACCGCTTGGGGCAAGCAAGAGCACTTCTCTTTTTGGATGGGTTTTGTCGTCAACAAGGACTTGTGCCATCTGCCCTGTTTCTGGGTGAACCTGTCTTGCAAAGAGGGTAAGTCCAGGGAAATCGGTATTAAACACACCAGCTTGCACGACGATACGGGCCCTTGTGGTGGCGATGTCCATGATGCGTGTGCGAAATTGCTCCATAGAAAAGCCAAGCCAAAAAAGCGAGACCCAAAGGGTGAGAGCTGTGCAGATAAGGCTAAAAATGACTGGGGCATAGAGCATTTGTAGGATATGCACACCGCCAGCACGCAGGGCGATGAGTTCTCTGTCTGTGCTCATTCTTAAAAAAGTCAAAAAAACCGCAAGCATACAGGCAACAGGGATAATGAGCAAGAGCGAGACAGGGATCATGTAGATAAAGAGCATGATCGTATCGAGTGGGCCAATGACAAGGCCAAGGAACATATCACGAAGCTGCACCGCACGCCCGATGATGACAAGACTTAAGAGCGCCAAGAGGCTTATAGCAAAGACGCTAATAAATTCTTTGAAAAGCTGGCGTGAAAGAAGGGTCATAAAAACACTCGCAAAAAAATGCAAAAGCTACACATTCAAAAATATGCGGTATTTTAGCACTAATGCACCCTAAAGACAAGGCAATTTTTTATAGGAAATTGCTTTTTTGCCAATCAAGATGTCTGCATAATTCAACAAGGCATGGATTGCCACGTCGCTTCGCTCCTCGCGATGACCTGATATTCTTGCGAAAGTCATTGTGAGCATAGCGAAGCAACCATCTAAGGGGTGCACAAAGTGCGTTTATGTTAGACGAAGAATGAGCCATACATAAATGGACAGCAGAGCATTCATGTATTTTGTCAATTTTTGGAATTATGCAGAGGTCTTTAATCAGCAACTTTGTAAAGCTTTATTTCAACAAGCCTCTCTCACGATAATATTTTTCTGCCCCTTTGTGCAGTGGAATGCCTGCAAGGTCAGAAACAGCCATGTCTATTTGTAGATCTTTCACGGCATTGTGAAGGCTTTTTACGATAAGCAAATTGTCCCAAAAGCTTTTTGTCAGTTCATAGACAAGCTCTTCTGACAGTCTTGCGTCTGTGAGCATGAGCATTTTTACGGCTGTGGTCTGAATGTCTGCCTCTTGGCCTTTGTAGCTGTGTGCGGGGATGGTCATTTCTGTGTACCAAGGGTATTTTGCCTTGAGTTTTGCAATAAGTTCTTTGTCGATTCCAATAAGCTTGCTGTCTGCTGTGGCGTACATTTCCGTGACGGCGGCTGTAGGGATGCCCCCCATGATCCAAGCGGCGTCGATGTGTTTGTTACGCATAAGGTCAATGGCTTCGGTAAAACCCACAAATTGGCCTTCTATCCCTTTTGGATAGTCAATGCCCGCTTCTGTAAGGTGCTTATTGCTTTCTGCTTCGGTTGACCCACCGATAGGCCCGACAGAGACTTTTTTTCCTTGCAAATCGTTTAGTGAATGAATGCCGCTGTCTTTGCGTGCAACAAGCTGATTGGGATTATAATAAAGGCCTGTAAGCACGCGTAAATTTTCATAAGGCCGTCCTGTAAAGGGGCCTTTGCCGTGCAGGGCTTCAAAGGCATTGCTTGAAATGGCAAAGGATATGTCGCCCTCACCCCTTAGCAGCAAGTTGATATTGTGCAGGCCACCATTTGAGGCTTGTGCGGCCACTCGTACACCTTTGACGGTCTTGTTCCACAAATTGGCTATGCCCGCACCAAGGGGATAGAGAGCGCCAGTTGTTGAGGCTGTAGGAAAGCGAAGCATGGCTTGCTCTGCGGCTGTGACTTTTTGCGTAAAAAAGAAGCAGAGGGCAAACACCAAGAGGCTGGCAGTAAACATTGTTTTTGCAGATTTTTTTTGTGTCATAATATACCTCGAGGCTGTTTTTAATTTCGACTAAGAGCTAAAATAAATAGTCAAATCACCAACAGTGTATGTGCTTTGCAAATTATCCAGTGCATCATTGATCCCCGTGCTAATATCCACATTATTAAAGGTGAAGGTATTGTTAACATAATCAGCATCTTTATCAAGACCCTTAATGCCCACATGGATCGTTCCTGTCCCTTCATCATGCAAATGAATAAATTCCCCTGTACTTAGCATTCCAGTGGCATCAATGATAAGGTCATCACCGTCACCCGTATTGCCAACATAGACAGTGATGTTATCTGCTCCTGCTCCACCTGTAATGCTGCCACCAGTTGCACCCATGTTGTCACCGCCAATGATGATGGTATCATTACCTTCACCAGCATCAATGGCTGGTGCGTTTGTGCTACCACCCATAATGCCTTTAACTGTGATAGTATCATTACCACTCACTGA
>CAYJIB010000138.1:659-4062 GCA_964370125.1 uncultured Desulfovibrionaceae bacterium | reverse complement strand
AAATAAAGCCCTCTTTGTGCCTATAGGCAATGCAGGAAATATCAGCGCCATCATGTCTGGACTTTTAAAACTCTTTGCCCTCGGAGCAATAAAGGAACTTCCCCTCGTTATTGGCGTACAATCACACCACGCCGACCCCGTATGGCGTTATTATGACGCACCAAAAGAAGAGCGTGCCTTCAAAGCCGTAACCGTACAAGCAAGCGTCGCTCAAGCCGCCATGATCGGCAATCCTGTTTCCTTCCCAAGAGTAAAACACCTTGTCGATCAATACGAAAAGGCCGGCGGCACTTTCCATGTTGTGCAAGTCACAGAACAAGCCATCATGGACGCCACAATGCAAGCCACCGCTCACGGACATATCTCTTGCACACAAGGCGGAGAATGCCTGGCAGGCCTCATTGAAGCCAAAGCAAAAGGCTATGTAAAAGAAGGGACTTTCTCCATTCTTGACGCCACAGCCCATAGCCTTAAATTCGCAAATTTCCAAACCATGTACTGCGATGGCACACTCGACCCGGCTTTTGGCGTAAAAGCAAAAGAAAATCTTGTCAATATGCCAAAATCCCTGCCAAAACTCGATACAAAAGAAGCCGCAAAAGCCCTCGCCTCTGCCCTCGAGCTTAGTGAAAAATAGCTTTTTGTTTTTTTCGGGGGAAATGATTTCCCCCGAACCCCCTCAATAAGTGAGCGGCGCCTTCACTTCTTTCAGAAGTAAAAGCGCCGCTCACTTATGGGGATTTGAAAAAAGAATAAATATATATTGCTAATTCTCTTGTGCTTCCATGCTTCGCAAAGTTTTTATAACTTTTTGAAGATTGCTTTTGATGTATGAAAAAATCTCTCGGCCGCCCTTTCGTGCTAGGCTTTCGGGCAGGACATGACATTTTGCTTTTGCTGGATTATACATTGAGTCTAAAAAGCAGAGCATAGCGTTCACACTGTGCAAAGCTTCAATGCAGACTATAAGATTTTGTCTGTCTTTTTTGTGTAAAAGTTCTTTGACTTTGTTTGGTGCAAGCGCATTTGCAAAGCAATTTCCCTAGTCGATCATTTCTTGTTTGTCAATCTTTCTCATAAAAACCTCGTTGTTTTGTTAATTGCCCTACACCAAAGAATGCAAGGCGGGAGCTAACAACTGCCAACGAACAGCGGACATATTCCCCTCACTGGTGAGGGTATTGTATTAGTCCACTCCCGCCTACTTGAAGGCGCAAAAAAGCCCACAGTTTAAACTGTGACTTTTTGTCGTCGGAAGAGTTGTTAAGCTCTTAAAAGAAGAATACTTTAGAGGATAAAACTTTGTCAAGTCAAAGAAATGTTATGGAAATATTATGAAGAAAGTAAAATAAAGGTGTGAAAACAAAAAATCCCCTGCAAGGTCTCGTAGGGGATTTTATGTTCATCAATTAAGGTTTTTAAGGGTTTTGCAAAAATAGGAGGAGTTCGACTACTTGCACTGAATCATCATCTCCCTTGTAACCATTGGCATCATCATTGACCCAAACTGATTAGCGTTCATCATGAGACTTTCATCATCTTGATGTCCAAGGATAGTGTAGCCACTTGCGCCACATATTTCCCCAGCCTTTTCAAGGCAATATCCCCAACTAGATGCCGAGCCAGAGCAATTTATTGAATGCAATTCTTGCCCGTCTGGCCCAATAACTTTCTTTGAAACAGCACAGCCTGATAAAAACAAACAAAATAGAAAGAGGTAGCAAAGTTTTCTCATACGGTCTCCAGGGTTGATGTGTGACATATAAAAGAGGCCGGCGGCTATTGTTGAGTTTATTTCTTTTGGGCTGTTTCCAGCATTGCAATCAAATTGCGCCTTTCTGCTGCCGTGCCCTCTGCGAATTGCTTTAATAGAGACTTTGCGTCTTGGCAAGATTGTTTGGGAAGGTCAAATTTTGAAAGTATTATTTTATTGCAAATAGCATCAATGGCGATATGATAGGACTTGGGCACATGCTGATAGTACATTCCTTTAAATCTAGTAGAATCGCCTTTGAAAAGTTCTTCTAAGGCTTTGTCAAGCAGGACTATCCCTTTAACTTTAGAGCGCCTAGTAAGCATATCTTGAACTGTTTCCTTCCTTGTGTTAAATTTTGTTGCCGTGGAATGAAGCGCACATATTCTTGTATCCTCTATTGACAAACATCCAAGCTGTGCAAAACAAGACAATTCTAACAAAAAATTTTGGAATTGAGGCATTGTTTCTTCTCTAAGCATAATTTTTCTCCATGTTATTTGTTGTAAGAGTTTTGTTGTTTATGTTTTATTTAGCACACGAATACGCTGTGATAAGTGTTGAAACTTCATTGTTGGCAAGAACGACCGTATTTCGGCATTTGTCTAATAATTGAATAAGTTTTCGTATTGTTTTTTCTGTCATTTTAAGCTTCACACAACCCTGCTCGCTTCTTATTTCTTCGCCAAACATGGCAATCAACAAGACCGCATCATGGCAAATACCACGCTGCTGCATACGTTTAACCAGGTGCTTGCTCTTCCTCATTTTTTTTTCTCCTTATAAATTCATCGAGATAGTCAGGAAATTCGTTTAATGTTTCGATATAGGCAAGGTGCTCACTGCATTTTTCAAAATCTTTGTCTTGTGTTCTTTTCAAACTATTGATTGCGTCTCTAACTTCGTCCTCATAAAGAATATCAAGCATTTTATTTGCCGCTTCTTTAAGGGTTTCTGCATACTTAATCTTTTCTTCTGGTGTTTTTTGAGTAGCTAATTTCAAAGCCTCTTTGCAAAACCAATCTAAAACACTTTGCAAAAGCTCATCTCTTGATATTTTACGCTTTAAGGCTATGCGCTTAAATGTTTCCTTTGCCTTCTCGCTAATCGCAAAGCTTTTTCTTTCTCCGTCTTCAATAGACCTTACTTCGGGTAGCTCGTTTTTCTTATCCAAGCTATCAGCAAATTCTGCAAGGAGATCAAGAAAGCTCCTGGCATTAGACGCAAACATATTTTCTTTTGAAAAAGAAACTAATACTTCTATGGCGTTGCGGGGAAGCTTAAAAGTTGTTTTGCCTATTTTGGGGGAAGAAAACATATCTAAGATTTTTTTCCCTTCGCCACTGTTCAAATTTATTGAATCCATAAAACCTCCATGGCTTTTTTCATTTTACGAAAAGAATATAACACACTTTTGGCAGAAGTCAATAGCGGAGTCTGAAGAAATTTTATTCTTCAGCGGATTCTTTCCCATATTTTTACCATAAACACCATAAATTACAAAAAAATAATTTTTCAAATTTTTAGGAACAATACAAAAAAATCCCCTGCAAGGGTCTCGCAGGGGATTCTTCATCATCAATTAAGGTTTTTTAAAGGCTTTGAAAAACACGAAAATTCTCTAATCATTTAATCCAAACAATCGTAAGA
>CAYJIB010000138.1:0-649 GCA_964370125.1 uncultured Desulfovibrionaceae bacterium | reverse complement strand
CCAATGTATGCCTTCGCCACCGCCTATAAGCCGCCAAACATTGCGGTCTTGTGGGCTTGCGTCTCGAAGCCTTGGAAACCATTCAAGCGGCACGGCGAGCTCTCTTCCGTCTGCGATGTCAATACGCAACATTGCACCGTCTATGACAACATGAGTGGCTAAGGGTTCAATTTTTCTTGCTGTTGGCATACGATGTTCCTATTGACTTTATATAAGCAGTATACATCTCTGGCAAGCGTGTCAATACTGCAAGGCTTTGTGGCTTTTCGCTTTCTACAAAAAATCCCCTGCAAGGCTTGCAGGGGATTTTGTATACAGATAAGGCCAAACTTAGGACTTCGGGCGTTTAAGCTTGAGGCCGATATAGGTGCCGTAACCGCCAGCAAAAAGGATAAGACCTAGCCAAATAAGCCATGCAATCATTTTTCATCCTTTGTATATGTCTTTGCGGTGACCGATTTTCACAACAAGAACGACAATTTTTTCCTCTTGAACTTTTGCGATAACACGATAATCACCTATGCGGTATCTCCACAAGCCAGCTAAATTCCCCGTCAAGCTTTCTCCAAGTCTGCGGGGATCGCTACTTGTTGCTATGCGCTCATCAAGATATTTCTTTATGCGCCTCGCTATTTGCCTGTCTAATTTA
>CAYJIB010000137.1:0-4096 GCA_964370125.1 uncultured Desulfovibrionaceae bacterium | reverse complement strand
ACCTAAAGCTTTAAAGCCAAAAATTATAAATTAAAAAACAAAACCTAAAACAAACCACTAATCTTGCCTTCATTATCAATGTCGATGCCTTCGGCATTGGGGATTTTTGGCAGTCCTGGCATCGTCATTATTTCACCGACCAAGGCGACGATAAAGCCGGCACCAGCAGAAATCTTTAAATCTCTGATGGTAATGCTAAAGCCTCTGGGCGCGCCAAGTCTTTTGGCATTGTCGCTAAAGCTGTACTGTGTTTTTGCCATACATATTGGCATATTGCCAAAGCCAAGGGCTTCAAATTTTTCTATTTGTTTCTTTGCTTGCGGTGTGAAAATCACTTTGTCGCCACGATACACCTTTTGCACGATGTGTTCGATTTTTTGCTCAATACTGTCTTCTAGGGCATAGGCAAAGCTCAGCGTGCTGTCATTTTCTACCAGTTCAACGACTTTTTGTGCGAGTTCAAGGCCGCCTTCACCGCCTTTTTCCCATACTTCTGATAGGCAAACAGAAACGCCTTTTTGTGCGCAAGCCTCTTTGACAAAGTTCAGCTCGGCTGCTGAATCTGTGGGGAATTTGTTGATGGCGACAACAGCGGGCAGACCGAAAACATTTTGCATATTGTCGATATGTTGCAAGAGATTGGGCAGGCCAGCGGCTAAGGCGACAAGATTTTCCTCTGAGAGGGCGTCTTTGTCTATGCCACCGTGAAATTTGAGGGCTTTAATTGTTGCCACAATAACAACGGCTGCGGGCTGTAAATTGGCCAAGCGGCATTTAATGTCTATAAATTTTTCTGCGCCAAGATCTGCGCCGAAGCCTGCTTCTGTAACGGCATAATCGCTTAATTTTAATGCCATTTTTGTAGCGAGGACTGAATTACAACCGTGCGCAATATTCGCAAAAGGGCCGCCGTGAATAAGGCTTGGGGTGTGTTCAAGGCTTTGTGCGAGATTTGGTTTTATGGCTTCTTTTAAGAGGGCGGCCATTGCGCCTTGGGCTTTGAGCTGGCCAGCGGTGACAGGTTCATTATGGTAATTGTAGCCGATGATGATTTTTGAAAAGCGTTCTTTTAAATCGTCAATACTTGTCGCCAAACATAAAATGGCCATGATTTCAGAGGCGACGCTGATATCAAAGCCGTCTTCTCGGGTGCGTCCGTTTATTTTTCCGCCAAGGCCGCTGACGATAAAGCGCAGCTGCCTGTCGTTCATATCGACAGCTCTTTTCCAAGTGATTGTTGAGGGGTCGATGTTTAAGGCATTGCCTTGGTAAATGTGATTGTCGAGCATGGCGGCTAAGAGATTGTTTGCGGCACTGATGGCGTGAAAGTCGCCGGTGAAGTGCAGATTTATGTCTTCCATTGGGACAACTTGGGCATAGCCGCCGCCTGTTGCACCGCCTTTTCTGCCAAAAACAGGGCCAAGTGAAGGCTCTCGCAGGGCTGTGACGACTTTTTTTCCAAGCTTTGCAAGGGCGTCTGCAAGGCCGACGCTTGTCGTTGTCTTGCCTTCGCCAAGGGGCGTTGGGCTCATGGCGGTAACGAGGATAAGCTTTCCCTCTTTTTTGTTTGAGTCTTTAAGTATGTCGAGGGCTATTTTTGCTTTGTGCTTGCCATAATGCTCTACAAATTCTAATGGTATTTCAAGATTTTTGGCTATTTCTTCAATAGGGAAAATTGTGTTTTCTTGGGCTATTTCGATATCTGTTTTGTACGCCATGAGACTTTCTCCGATAGAATTTAGTAGGCAAAAAATTTTGCTTGCAAGTACCTTATTACGCTATTTTTAGGGACTTTACAAGAGCCAGTAGAGCAGTAGAATTGTGCCTTTTTTCAAAGCAAAGTGCCGTGTCTGGCAAGTAAACACGGCACTTTTGGTAAGCAATTAGAGCTTTGTTTTATATTTAACTTTTACGAGTTCTCACCCTCAAGGCAACAAGGCCAAGGGCAAAGAGCATCAACAAGGTCAAGTCATAGACGCTATTCTCTCCAACAGAACAGCCAGAGCTGCCACCGCTTGGCCTTGGCTGGGCAAAGAGGCCATTTGGATCTTGGATAACTCTTGGATCGCCTGCGGCTTCACCATGTTCATTGTCAAACTTTGTCTGGTCTTGGATGACAAAAAGCACAGTATAGGTAACATCTTCGCCAAAAGGCTCTGTGCCGTCTATTTTGACACTTCCGTCACCACTATCCTTTGTTACCCAAAACTTACCATTCAAAAGCTTCAATTCGTCCATGTTTGCGGGCGGAGTTGGCACATCAATGAGTTCAAATTCAGCAACAAATTCGTTGTGAGGGCCGTATTTTACCAGTCGTAAATTGTCCTTATTGATCATCAAGGCTTCTCTTTCGCCAGTGCTTTCATCGGCTTTAGAGGCAAACTTGAACTGTCTTTTAAAGATATAGGCATCACCTGGGGCAAAGCCTGTATAGGCAAAGCTTTGAACGGGGGGGCTTTTAAACGCAGAGCTATCAATATTTGTGTCACTTAAAAAATAGATGCTTTCGTCATACGCTGAAGAGAGCTGTTCAAATTTTTCGTCTTCAACGAACCAAGGCACACCGTTTCTATCTTCATCAATGGTGATTGTCCCAGTTGTACGTTGTGTAAAACCAGTGCCTGACAAGTCTGGCAGTTCATTGCTTAATTGTGCTGTTTTTGCAAGCACAGCCACACTGCTCTCGGCAGCTGTCCCTTCGGCATTGACGGCCACGGTATAATATACGGTATAGGGGGAGTTGGTTGCGGTAAGCGCTGTTGGATTTCCTTCATTGTCAAGGTCTTGGACAATGTTGCTATCACCGTCCGTCACCAAGAAAAGCCCGCCCTTTGTGAGCTTTGTTATGTCACTCACGCGTGTGAATTCTTCGCCGCTAGAGTAATCCTTAACTTTTATGTCATTGATTGTTGGCTTTAAGTCGATATATGTTTTTTTTACGATCATGCCTCCAAGGTTTTTGACAGCCGCGACTTCAGGGACATTGTCACTTGAGCCTGTATAGTCCGGCACAGAAAATTCTACCGCATAGGTCACAAATTTTAAGCCTTCTTGGCCGACAATGTCTGTTTTGAGGTGAACAAGAGGGTAGCTTAGGTCTCCATAATAATGATTCTCTCCGCCAAGGCTAACTGGCTTTTGGATTTTCAGGAAGCCGTATCCTATGCCACTAAGACGCTCTGAAGAGATGCTTTGTGTTGTATTTTCTGCTAGGGCCTTATAGTCTGCCTTTGGGTCAAGTTGGGGATAGTTGAGATAGTCACTGGCATTGTAGGTGAGGGGATTTTTTGGCCCAACAAGGCGCATGGTGTTCTCAAGGGTGTACGGTTTTGCTTCATCGCTTAAAACTGCATAGCGTATAGTATAGGTGATGTTTGGCTTAATGAAGCTTCCTACTTCAACGGCAGAGAGCGGGCTTGTTGCTGAATTTGCTTGATCTGTTGAGCCTTCATAAATGACAAATTGCCCGGCTTGGCTCAGTAGAACATTGCTCTTGATGTTTTGTTGGTTCGTTGCGAGCAGAGAGACAAAATTGTCGCCTTCTTTAAATTGTGGCACAAAATGATTGTCTGCGCCAAATGTGTAGGTATTTTCGGCGAGGTCTTTAAAAGTGTATTCAAGTTCAAAATTAAGGACTTTCTGTGTGTCGATATTGCTTTCTGTGTCGCCACTTTTGCGCATATCGAGCACTTCCACAGTTTGCCCTGCAAGAGGCACAAGGTTTTTTTGTGTGCTTACAAGGCTGTCTTTTGGTACAAAGGCGGGATTTGTTAGTTCGGCTTCATTAAGAAGATTAGCTTGGCCTTTAATTGAGTAGAGGGCAATGCTTGAATCTTGCGCCCAAGAAAGGTAAGAAGCTCTGTACCAAGAGACAAAGACAAAGTTGATGCGGACTTTGTTTGCTTCAGAATTTGAGTCTATGATTCCAGTAGTGACTTCTTGAGGATTTTGATTTGGATTGTTTGGAACTTGCACCTTGACGGTATACGTACCAGCTGTTTTAAAAGTGTCTGTATCCAAAAAAGGCGTGCCACTTTCTGGCTCGACTGTGTACTTATTGAGAGCAAGCGCACTGGCAAAGGTGAAAGCTTCTGGG
>CAYJIB010000136.1:0-4124 GCA_964370125.1 uncultured Desulfovibrionaceae bacterium | reverse complement strand
TCTGGCGGCCCCGTAGGGGTATTTGAAGTGAGCGTGCCTTTCTGAAAAGCGCATGAAAATGCGTTTTTCAGCGTCGACTATATAGTGCTGGCGCAAAAAAAAGGCCTTGGAGAATTTGTGCGGATTCTCCAAGGCCAGAAAGTTTAGCTTTTGTATTTAGTTACAGTGTTAAGCTCTTAGAAAGAGTAAGCGAAGGTTGCGTTTACACGGTAAAGGCTGTCTTCTCTGTTGTTGCCCCAAACAACTTCGTCCCAATCGGCGTGCATGTAACCAAGCTCAAGAATGAAGGCGAGGTTTTCATAGATGTCGTACTGGGTATTGAAGTTGACTTCCCATACGCTGTCTTCGTCGGTGAGATAGGTATTTACAACTTCACCGTTAAGCACACCTTGGCTACCGACTTCGTTTGTTCCCTTGTAGTAGGCTACACGGAAGAGGTGTGTGAGGTCTTCCATGAAGGTAAGGTCTTTAAATTGGAGACCAATACCCCATGTACCAGCTGGGGAAGTACCCATGACTTCTTCAGAGCCGTTACCAGAACCAACATAGTCAGCATAACCAAAGCTTGTTGCAGCAAAGCCGCCACCAAGGTCAGGCAAAACACCGCCGCCGCTTGTTGCAGCGTCAGCATCGTTACCAGAAGCGTACCAAGCGAAAAGGCCTGGGGTCACCATGTCGAAGGTGTATTCGGCGATGGCGCCAACATAGTAGCCGTCAGTTTCGGCGATGGTGTAGCCGCCAGCGACTGGCAAAGTTGCGGTATTGTACAAACGAGCGTCAGAATCAAAAGATCCGTAGTTGAAGTCGATAGCAAAGCGGAAAGGATCAAAGGCTACGAGTTCAGCAGAGATACCTGCAAACCAAACACTTGCATCTGGGAAGTTAGAGAACGCACCCGCATCGGCAGAATTTGGTTTGTAGAAATCGTTGTGAGAGCCAGTAGTATGCCAACCACCGCTTTGGTCGCCAGTTATACCGTATGCAAGCCAAGGGGTTACGTTAAAGCCTTCAAAGGTCAAAGGAACAATCAAACCGAAGAGGTCAACAGCGTCGTGTCCGTCAGAGCTCACGTTGTCAGCATAGGCGCGCAACCAGAAGAGAGTGGCTTCAACATATTCGTTGAAAGATTTTGAGATAATGATACCGGTGCCATCATCATCAAGAATTGGGGTGCCAAGAGCCATAGCAGGCAAGGCGAAAGGCTGAAGACCCATGCGGACTTGTACGTCTGTTTGTGGGATCACCCAGTCAAGATAGGCGTGTTTGACTTCAACATTGATACCGTCGCCGCCGAGCGCACCACCGTTACCACCTGCAGTACCGTCTCTGCTACCCCAGAGAATATCGTTTTCGATTTGGAAGACCGCACGAAGGTTTTCGCTGGCGATCATTTCCAATTTCAAGCGTACACGCTGTGAAGGACGGAAATTGTCAGAGTTTTCTGTACCTTCGGTTACAAATTTCCCGCTGTAGACATTAGACCAGCCAAAATAGGCTTCAAAGATACCGGAGCCCTTAAATTCAACGGCTTGGGCTGTTTGGCTTGCGCCGAAGATAAGGCCGGCAGCCAAAAGAAGGGTTGCTAAACGTTTCATAGATCTTGTCTCCTGTTTTAGGGTTTTGTATTCTTAGAAAGTTTTCTCTCTGCTTTCCAAGAATATATGCTATGCGCTCTTTTGGCACCATTGCCAAAGAGCTATCTCTACAATCATAGATTGTTGTACATTGCCAAGGTTGAAAATGTTTGTGATAACAGTCTTTTTTAGACATTTATAAGAAAAAGTCTACAGAGTTGTAAGAGATAATCATTATCAACCAAAGTCAAGATAGCAAAGTTTTTTTGCCTTGGCAAGCTTTTTGTCAAAAAATTTTCATTTTTTTTGAAAGAGTTTTTTTTGATTTATATCAATATTTCTAGCATGTTGCCGTCAGAGTAAAAAATTTTGCCTCATTTTCTTTGAAAATAAGGCAAAATTTTTGTACCGTATTTGGCAAATGTGTTTTTTGCTTTTAAGCAAGAGCAATCAAGTCATATTCTTTGCTTTCTGTTATGTCGGCTTTAACCATCTTCCCCACTTCAATATTTTCGCCACTAAGATAGCTTATGCCATCAATTTCAGGGGCTTGAAACCATGTTCTGGCGATGTAGAGGGTCGGCCATTCGGGGTGGACAGCGTCAACAAGCAATGTCTGTTCTGTTCCGACAAAGGCCTCTAAAAGCTCGGCACTGATATCTGCCTGCATTTCCATAAGAATGTCTTTGCGTTCTTCCTTTACCGCTTCTTCTATTTGTTCGGGCATTTTTGCGGCGGCTGTGCCATCTTCTGCGGCATAGCTAAAGACGCCCAAATGCTGAAAGGCTGTCTCTTCGATAAAGTTTGTAAGGTCTGTAAAATGCTCTTCTTTTTCACCGGGAAAGCCGACAATAAAACTTGTACGCAAGGCCGCATTTGGGAAGCTATGTCGAATGCGATCGATGACTTCCCTTGGATTGCCAGCAAAAGGCCGCCCCATTTTGCGCAAAATTTCTGGGTGCGAATGCTGCAGAGGCACATCAAAATAAGGCACAAAGACCTCTTGCATGTCAGAGAGATAAGACAGAAATTCTTTTGTAAGTCCGCTAGGATAGAGATATAAAAGGCGCAAACGCTCAAGGCCTTTGAGTTTTGCAATTTTGTCTAGCAGGTGCGGCAAGCGGACATCTTTTGCAAAATCACGCCCCCAAGCCGTAAGGTCTTGCCCAACAAGGACAAGTTCTTTCACCCCTTGGTTAAGAAGCCTCCTTGCTTCCTGCTCTAAAAAATCAGCCGAATGCGATTGATTTTTGCCGCAAATAGAAGGGATAGTGCAAAAAGAGCAGTGATTTTCGCAGCCGTCTCCTATCTTTAACCAAGCATAAGAAGGGCCAGTGCTCAAGAAACGCCCATGATTTTGAATATTTGGAAGCCCCAAGGCTTTTTGTAAGTGCAAGGGCCAGGCTTCATTGTCTTGCTTGTCAAGCCAAAGGTCGACTTCAGGCAGGTCTGGCGCAAGCTGTTTTATACCAAAACGCCCAACAAGACAGCCAGCCACAACGAGGAAAGGCCTGTTCTTTGCCTCGTTAGCATCGTCAATGGCCTGCACAATCACTTCAATGGATTCTGAAATTGCTGGCGCAATAAAGCCGCAAGTATTGATAAAAACAAGGTCGGCCCCTTCGACTTCTTCAAGTAAGGCAATATTGACGCCCAAAGAACCCAAGGCCCTTTCAGTATCCACACGATTTTTTGGGCAGCCAAGCGAGATGGCAAAGCAGTTGAGACTCATACATTTCCTTTTTTTCTAGCTTCTTTTAGGGGGGAGTATGACTTGCTAAGGGAGACAATATCCTTTATAGTCTGCGCAAGAATTAGCATATAAAGGACAAAAAGACAATGCCAGAAAATCGCCCCAAAAGCCCGAGTACAAAGACCCTCGTCCTTGCCACACACAATCAAGGCAAGGTGAAAGAGCTTGAAAAAACGCTTCAAGATTTTGGTCTGAATATTCTCTCTTTGGCAAATTTCCCTGATGCGCCAGAAGCAGAAGAAAATGGCCAAGATTTTACAGAAAATGCCTTGATAAAGGCCAGGGCTATCGCTGCGCATACGGGTTTTTTGGCCCTTGCCGACGACTCTGGTCTCTGTGTTGATGCGCTTGACGGACGGCCTGGCCTCTTTTCAGCTCGCTATGCTCTTTTAGATTGCCCCACTCTTGAAAAAAAAACACTTAGCAAAAAAGACATTGACAAAGAAAATATCCGCAAGGTGCTGGCCGAGCTTGAGCATCTTTCAGAAAAAGACAGAGGCGCGCACTTTGTCTGTGTTCTTGCTCTTGTTGCGCCAAGCGGAGAAGAGCTTGTTGCTACAGGAAAGTGGTTTGGGGAAATACTCACCGAAGCACAAGGGGAGGGTGGCTTTGGCTATGACCCTATTTTCTTAGACAAAGAGCTTGGCCTTTCGGCGGCCTTGATGGAGCCTTCTGTTAAGATGGCACGTTTGCACCGTGCGCTGGCTGTAAAAAAACTCATCGCTTTGTGGCCGGATTTTGTGTATTCTCTACAAAAATAGTTCGGACAGTAGGGCATAATCACACTATCTAAGCAA
>CAYJIB010000135.1:0-4227 GCA_964370125.1 uncultured Desulfovibrionaceae bacterium | reverse complement strand
TTTGCAGATATATTTTGTTTTATTGATAGGAAAAAACAATGGCCTTGTACACACTTAAAAACGTCAGCAAAAGCTTTCAGGGAGCAGGGGGAGAGCTTAGCGTCTTGCGCAATATCGATTTGACGATAGAGCAGGGCGAGTCCCTCGCCATTGTTGGGGCTTCTGGTTGTGGGAAGACAAGCCTTTTGCACTTGCTTGGGGCGCTTGATACGCCAACAAAGGGAAGTATCCTCTTTGAAGGACAAGCCCTTGAAAGTATGGGACATGAACAAAAAGCTCATATTCGCAACAAAAAAATCGGCTTTGTCTTTCAATTTCATCACCTTTTACCCGAATTTTCAAGCCTTGAAAATGTGGCCATGCAGGCTCTTATTGGCGGAATGCCCAAAAAAGAAGCCCTTGAAAAAGCGAGAGAGGCCTTGGATCTTGTAGAACTTTCTGCAAGAATAGATCATAAGGTGACAAATTTGTCTGGCGGCGAGCGCCAAAGAGTGGCCATAGCAAGGGCTATCCTTTTGCGACCACTTGTGTTATTAGCAGATGAACCAACAGGCAATCTTGATCAAAACATCGGAAAAAGCGTTACGGATATTTTATTGACACTCAACCAAAAACACAATATGACTTTGGTAGTTGTTACCCATAATATTGAAATGGCAAAACAAATGGGGCTTTGCCTTGAACTGCGCTCAGGAGAACTTTTATGAACCGTTTTTCGTTTATGATTTTTAGTCTTTGTATGGCCTTTCTCTTTGTCTTTGCACCCGCAAGTCAAGCCGCAGAGCTTGACAGTGGCGCAAGAACAATCTTGATCTTGCCCTTTCAAATCAATGCGTCTGATGAGATGGCAAATCTCAACCAAGAGCTTCCTGCCCTTATCTCTCAAAGCCTAAGAGACGCTGGCTTTGAAGTATTGCCAATGGAAAGCGCAGTAAGTTTATTGCAAAGAGGCAATATTAAAGAACTCAATATCGCCACGGCAAGAAGGCTTGCCAAACAGGCCGGTGTTGATTATGCCCTTTATGGCTCGTACAACCAAACAGGGACAAGTTTCAGTATCGATACCCGTCTTGTTACCGCCAATTCTGACGCTCCAGCCCGGCCATACTTTGTACAAGAAGACGCCGTTATTAAACTTCTTCCTGCAGTTAATACCTTGGTTGAGCGCATTAATGTTGACGCCGCACACAAAGGTGCTGTCGCCAATATCCAAATCAGAGGCCTCAAAGTCCTTGATGAAGATGTTGTGCTTATGCGCTTACAAACCCGCACAGGCGACGTGATCACACCCGCAAGCCTCAACAATGAAATCAAAAGAGTGTGGGATCTTGGTTATTTTTCTGATGTTAACGCAAGCATAGAGCAAAGCGGTGAAGGCACAAGCCTTGTCTTTACGGTTGTAGAAAAGCCAAGAATTAACGATGTTCTTATTAATGGCTCTGACGAGCTTGACAAAGACGAAATCTTGGTAGTTATGAGCACAAAGACAGGCTCTGTACTGAACGAGCGTCTTCTTGCCCAAGACATTCAAAAAATCACCGACCTGTACAGAAAAGAAGGTTTTTACCTTGCTGATGTAAAGTACCGCCTTGAAACGAATTCTGACAAAACCATGGCAAGCCTTGTTTTTGACGTAAATGAAGGCAATAAACTCTACATTAAAGAAGTAAAAATCTCTGGACTTTCACACCTTGATCAAAGCGACATTGAAGCCTATATGAAACTCTCTGAGCGCAGTATCCTTTCTTGGTTTACTGGCACTGGCGTTTTAAATGAAGAAGATCTCGAACGTGACAGCTCTGCTATCGCAGCCTATGCCATGGAGCAAGGCCATGTTGATGTAAAAGTCGGTACACCAGAAATCACTTATGAAGAAGACGGTATTGTTATCGACTTCCCTGTTGAAGAAGGCCCACGCTATAAGCTTGGCACTATCGGCTTTAAAGGCGATATCATCGACACCGAAGAAGAAATGAACAAAATCATCGGCCTTGATGAGCAAAAAGAAAACAATACCTATTTCTCGCTCACCGTCTTGCAAGAAGACGCCAAAGCCCTTACCAATTATTACACTGACTATGGCTATGCCTTTGCAGAAATCAACTTTGACACGCCAAAAGATTCAGAAACTGAAACGATTGACGTGTATTATGTTGCCAAGAAAAATGAGCGTGTACGTATCCGTCGCTTGATCACTGATGGCAATACACACACAAGAGACAATGTTATCTTGCGTGAAATGCGTCTTGCCGATGGCGATATGTTTGAGGGCTCAAAGCTTCGCCGTTCAAACGAAAGGCTTGAGCGTTTGCGCTACTTTAAGCAAGTTGACACAAGCCTTGTGCCAACAGGTGTGCCTGGCGAAGTCGACTTGAAAGTAAGCGTTGTAGAAGACCGCACAGGGGCGCTTCAGGCGGGTGTTGGTTATTCTACCTCATACAACATGGCTTTTACCGCTTCTATCCAAGAGCGCAATCTCTTTGGGCGTGGCTATCAGCTTGGCCTTTCTGGCTATACCTCTGGCGACGGAACAGCTTTTAACCTCAATTTTGTCAATCCAAGGGTCTACGACACCGACTTTGGCTTTGGTAACAATGCCTATGCTTTGTGGGACGAATGGGACGACTTTGAAAAAAGAACCGTCGGTAATACCATTCGCTTCTTCTATCCCCTTGGTGAATACAGCTCTGTTGGCGGTGGTTACCGTCTTGACAGATACCGCTTAGAAAATGTCCCCGATGACGCCCCAAGATCGTATAGAGATTATGAAGGCGACAACCTCTCAAGTGTTGTACACGCAAACTTTAATTATGACTCTACTGACAGCAGAACACACCCAACAAGAGGTCAAGTCGCTGAACTCTTCTTAGAATATGGTGGTGGCGGCCTTGGCGGTAATGACAACTTCTTTAGGCCAAGTCTCGAGTACGGCGTTTTTTACGCGCCCTTTACCAATAAAGACCATGTCTTCCACGTGCGCGGTCGCCTTGCAGGTGTATTTAAAAATACCGATAAGCCTGTGCCTGTGTTTGACCGCTATTTTATCGGTGGCATGGACTCCATTCGTGGTTATGACGACACAGACCTTGCGCCTCGTGACCCAGGCTCTGATGATGAGATCGGTGGTGACCGCATCGGTTACGTAAACCTTGAATATATCTGGCTCTTTGAAGAAGACCTTGGTATCTCTATTGTGCCTTTCTTTGACATCGGCTTCCAGATTGACTCTGACCAAACATCCGATCCTTTCAGTGAGTTAAAGAAATCTGTTGGTCTTGAGCTTCGCTGGCGTTCCCCAATGGGAGACCTTCGCTTTGCTTACGGCTACCCTCTTGATGACAACGTATTTGGCGAAAATCCAGGCGGTCGCTTTGACTTTACCATGGGGCATTTCTTCTAAGCCTTATTGACCATATAAAAAAACAGTGTAGAGAAGGCTCGCTTTCTCTGCACTGTTTTTTTATATACACTTTGTTAAAAGATATATTTTTTGCTTTTAACTATCGAATTCTTCAATGAATAAAAATGTTCTCATGTGCTTATTGTAAAGTTTTATTGACAAAATGTAATAAAAGTGTAAAGCTTACTCAATTATTTAGAAGGAGTTTATTATGTTGAACGACATTGAATTGTTAAAGCTTATTATGGACAGGAACTTGAGACAAAGCCCGCAATATATTCTTGAGGAATTCGCTCAATATAAAGCTGGTATTGCCGAAATCAATGCAAAGCTCGCAAAGGGTGATGTCTTTGTTGCGGCCTCACAAGAAGCGAATGAAAGCGTAGAACTCCCCGTCGCTGCTGAGCCCAAAAAGCTAACAATCACTCGTGGCTATACAAAAAGAAGCTTGAAGGTAAAGCCAGAAGACGCTGTTACCGACACAAGCATTGCTTGTTGTATTTGTGGACAAACATTTAAGACTTTGACCACTCGTCATTTAGCAACACACAATGAACTAACCAAAGAAGGTTATTTGAAGCTTTGTGGCTATGATGAAACAATGCCCCTTATGAGCCGCCAACATTATGATCGCATGGTGCAAACCATCAACAAAGCCCAAAGCAGTCGTAAAGCAAAGCTTCAAGCGAAGAGATAAGGGTGTTTTTAGTTTTTATTTTTTTAGTTTTAGTTTGAATTTTTTCGTTGAATGAAAGTTCTTATTTCACTTTATTCACTTTATAGCTTGTTAGTATCTTATTTTATTGTGTGAGGGGGGACAGGGGACT
>CAYJIB010000134.1:0-4233 GCA_964370125.1 uncultured Desulfovibrionaceae bacterium | reverse complement strand
CGCCGGAGGCACTGCTTTTTTCAGCGAGCTGTTTAAAGCGCCGCTGTGTGAGGTGGCAGATGGCGACGGCTAGTGCGTCGCCGGCGTCAACGGCCCAATCAGCCTTGGTGTTTAGAAGTCGGGCCACCATAAAGCTTACTTGATCTTTCCCTGCATTTCCATAGCCGGTGATATTTTGTTTGATATGTTTTGCAGAATAATCAAACATTGGCAAGCGAAAATATGCACAAGCTGCAATAGCTGCGCCTCTTGCCTGTCCGAGTTTCAAAGCCGTAGCTGCATTTTTCGCCGTAAAAACGTCCTCAATAGCCACTTCGTCAATGTTATGTAAGGTGACGATACTGTGTAAACAGTGAAAAATATAGGCTAAGCGTTGAGAAAATTCTTCAGCCGTTGGTGGGCGTATAACTCCGCAAGTCTCAAGGGATAATACGCCTGAACGTTCACGAACTATGCCCCAACCTGTATTGCGCAAACCTGGGTCAATTCCCAAAACTTTGCAATCTTTTTTTTGTGAACTTATCATTATATATAATAAGGCTTAGGCAAGTGTTGCCAAAACCTCATCAGGAATGTCCATATTTGTGGTGACTTTTTGCACATCGTCATGGTCTTCAAGAGCTTCAATAAAGCGGATAAGGCTTTGGGCTTGTTCTTGATTGACGGTAATAACATTTTGCGGAATCATCGAAATTTCAGCCTGCAAAGGCTCCATTTCGGCGGCCTCAAAGGCTTCTCGCACAGTGGCAAAATCGTTCACACTGGTATGAATATCCCATGAATCGCCTTCATCGTGCAAGTCATCAGCGCCAGCATCAAGGGCAACAAGCATGACATCGTCTTCAGAATATTTTTCTTTGTCAAAGGACAAGAGGCCTTTGCGTTCAAACATCCACGCAACACAGCCAGGCTCGCCCATAGAGCCGCCAAGCTTGCTCATGAGATGGCGCACATCGGCGACCGTGCGATTTTTATTGTCAGAGGCGCATTCAACAATAACAGCTACGCCAGCTGGAGCATAGCCCTCGTATTGCATTTCAAAAAGATCGCCGCCTGCTTCTTGGCCAGTGCCTTTACGAATAGCGGTCTCAATCTTGTCTTTTGGCAAGTTAATGGATTTTGCATAGGCAATGGCGGTACGTAAGCGAGAATTGTTAGCCGGATCTCCTCCACCCTTTGCCGCAATAATGATTTCCTTTGCGGCCTTGGTAAAGTCTTTCCCTCTTTTAGCGTCTTGGCGCCCTTTACGGTGTTGAATATTAGCCCATTTACTGTGTCCTGCCATAGTCTTCTCCCAAAATTTTGTAAAGTTTATTCTGCTTGTGCTTCAGTATCTGTCTCAAATGAAGTATCTGTTTTTGTTTCAGGCTTAAAGCCAAGAGCGACAAAAAAGGTCTCTTTGCTTTCTTTTCTCGAGCTTTGTGGCTTAAAAGATTTTACCTTTGTAAAGGTTTTTCTAAGGCCTTGCAAAAATTCGTCAATATCAGGCCCCATAAAAATTTTGACAAGAAAAGCCCCGCCCGGTGCAAGCTGTTCTTTGGCAATTTCAAGGGCAGATAGACACAAATCAAGAGAGCGTGCTTGATCGGTAAAGCGTGTGCCTGTTGTTTGAGGTGCCATATCGGACATAATAAGCTGAAAAGGGCGAAAGCGCTCTAAAGCTTCATTGTATTCTTCAGTTGGCTCATAAATGTCAGATTGAAAATAGAGAACATTTCTTGGAAAAGCTGTCTCTGTTGATTGTAAATCACAAGCGACAACTTTTCCGTGCTGTCCTACTTTTTCTGCTGCCAAAAGAGTCCAAGAACCGGGCGCAGCGCCAAGCTCGAGCACCTTCATGCCTTTTTTTAAAAGACTGAATTTCTTGTCTATTTCTCTAAGTTTATAGACCGAACGAGCAGGATAATTTTCTTGCTTGGCCTTCAAAAAAAAATGGTCTCTATATACTTTCATGGCAAAATTCCAATGTGTCTAAAGCTTTTGTTGCCCTTATGTATCAAAAAAAGCTTCATAGTGCAATCACGAAAGTGCATAAAAAGTCGATAAGATTTCAGACTTTTTTTTAACTCTCACAAATAATTCTCATTATTGTTTTTAAAAAAGTGTTTAATTTTGGTTATTTAAAAAAAAACTTTGTTTCAAAAAATAATTTTTTGCAAAAAATACTTGAAAAGCAAAGCTATACAGGCTATAAAAAATGCATACAGTCGTAAAAAAATGTTTTTGTGGCGATGTTATACAATCTTATTCACTCCAAACGATGCGAAGGAGACGCTACTATGTTGAAACAATTTAGTATTTACAAATGTAAGCAATGCGATTCTATTTTAGAAATCTTGTCAAATTGTGAGACTAGCCCAAAATGTTGTGATCTTTTTGAAGAATTTGTGCCAAACACTGTTGAAGCTTCAAAAGAAAAACATATGCCTGCTATCATGGCTCATGAAGGCGGCACAAAGGTTGTTGTCGGCTCTGACCCACACGCCATGACCGAAGAGCATTATATCGAATGGATTGAAGTGCTTACAAAAGACGGCCTTCACATCAGAAAGTTTTTAAAGCCTGGTGACGCTCCAGAAGTTTTTGTGAACGTGCCTTTAGAAAATGTGATTTGTGCTCGTGAATATTGCAATTTGCACGGCTTATGGTTGACCTTGTTGCCCTAGTAAGGTTCTTTGCATAATAATAAAATCAATAATTTTTAAAGGGATTAGCTATGGAAAAATATGTATGCGTAGTTTGTGGCTATGAATATGACCCAGCTGAAGGCGCACCAGACCACGGTGTTGATGCTGGAACAGCCTTTAAAGACATTCCTGAAGATTGGCTTTGCCCCCTTTGTGGTGTTGGTAAAGACGATTTTGAAGTGGCTTAAACTTAGTGGATGACAAGGCGTATAGTTTTTCTATGCGCCTTAAATTATACTGTGTAATAAAAAATGAGGTTATTATGAAACCGCTTGAAATTAAAAAAGATGTTTATTGGATTGGTGCGACCGACTACAATAAGCGCAACTTTCATGGTTACAGCTTGTCTCCACGTGGAACAACCTATAATGCCTATTGCATTACAGACGAAAAAAAAGTTGTTTTTGACACTGTAGACCTTGACTATGTTGACACCATGCTTTGTCGCCTATCAAAGCTTGGTCCTCTTGATTCTGTAGATTATTTAGTTATCAATCACACAGAAAAAGACCATGCCGGTGCCTTGGCTGAGCTTGTAAAAGCCACAAAACCCGAAAAAATCATAACTTCCCCTATGGGTAAGAAGTTTATGGAATTGCAATTTGACACCTGTGGCTGGCCAATTCAAGAAGTGCGCACGGGCGATGTTTTAAATATCGGTGCACGCAATGTGCATTTTGTCGAAACACCTATGCTTCACTGGCCAGACAGTATGCTCAGCTATGTCGCAGAAGACACCTTGCTTATAAGCAATGACGCCTTTGGTCAAAATATTGCTTCTTCTGAGCGTTTTGTCGACGAATATGATCGCTCGCTTTTTGGTGCTGCTGTAAAAGAATATTATTACAATATTGTTTTGCCTTATTCACCACAAGTGTTAAAGGCTCTTGACGCTGTTGTTAGCATGAAGCTTGATATTGACATGATTGCACCTGATCACGGTCTCATTTTTAGAAAGAAAGAATGCATTGCCTATATCTTGGATATGTACCGTCAAATGGCTGAGCAAAAAATGCAAAAAAGAGCCATTGTTGTATACGACACCATGTGGAAATCTACTGAAAAAATGGCACTTGCCATTGCTTCTGGTTTTGAAGAGTCTGGTGTTCCCTGTATTCCCATCAATATGCAAAGATCGCATCACTCTGATGTGATGACAGCTCTTGCCGATGCGAGTGCGGTTGTTGTTGGTTCACCAACTCACAACAATACCCTTATGCCAGGCATTGCCGATGTACTCACCTACATGAAAGGTCTTCGTCCACAAAATCGCATTGGAGCAGCCTTTGGTTCTTATGGCTGGTCTGGCGAAGGTGCAAAGCATGTCTATGAATGGCTTGCTGGTATGAACTTTGAAATGATTGGCGATCCTCTTGCTGCTCAATTTGTACCAAAACATGACAAACTCAAAGAATGTTATGATTTGGGCGCAGAAATCGCCGGTATTTTAAAGAAAAGATGTGAATAAAAGTCAAAAAAAGGCAGTGCCTCCGGCGGCCAAAGGGGATAATCCCCTTTTGAAACCCTAATAAGTAGAGATGAAGGG
>CAYJIB010000133.1:0-4258 GCA_964370125.1 uncultured Desulfovibrionaceae bacterium | reverse complement strand
CCATTTGCCTGCCTGCATTCGCTCAAAGCTCGCTACCGCGAGCGACTGCCGTCGGTCATAAGGATGGCCTTTTAGCTCTTCACTCAACAGAGCAGGCGGCAGCCTGCGGTAGTCTTCTCCCTACCTTCGACCAAATCGGGGCTTTCACCAATTTACATTACCCATCATTCATGCTTATTGGGGTTTCCAAAGGGACTCAGTCCCTTTGGCCGCCGGAGGCATTGCCTTTTTGCCTTTAACGCCGCAGATTACCCTTTTTCAACAGCCTGCCTTTATTTCTTCCCAGAGACTGTCCTGCTCGTCCAAACTCAAGTCTTTGAAGGTGAGGCCTCGACTCTGGGCAAGGGCTTCCATCGCCTTAAAACGCTCCAAAAAGCGATTATTTGCACTATCAAGGGCTTCTGCGGCCTTTATGCCATTTCTGCGTGCCAATTCAACTAGGCTAAAGAGATGATCGCCAAGCTCGTGCTTCACACGCTCTTTCTTTTCTTCACTGTTAGGCAAGGCCATAGCGTCAAGCACTTCTAGCCATTCAGCCTCAACTTGCTGTTCAACATCTTGGACCTCTGGCCAAGTAAAGCCCACAGAAGCCGCCTTTGAATGAATGCGGTAAGCCTTTGTCATAGGCGGCACATTGCTGGGCACAGAATCGTACAAGCCTTTTGGGGCGTCTCCGTGTCTTTCTTGCTTTTCTTTGGCTTTAATGGCGTCCCAAGCACGAAATTGATCGGCAAGTGTCGGAAATTCAGCCTTATCAAAGACATGCGGATGACGGCGTATCATTTTTTGCGCAACGCCAGACAGGGCATCTGCAAGGCTAAGCGTCCCCTTTTCTTCAAAGCGTTGCGCAATAAGAAGAAGTAAGAAAAAGACATCGCCAAGCTCTTCACAAACATCTGCTGTTTCGCCAAATCGAATAGCGTCTATCAATTCACAACTTTCTTCAAGCAAATATTCGGTAAGCGAAGAAGGGGTCTGTGCTTTGTCCCAATCACAGCCAGCAGGCCCAACAAGGCTGTCGATTACGCCTGAAAGTTCTTTTAATGAGGCAAAAATTTCTGTTTCATTTTTCATATTTTACGTCCAAATAGAGTGTTTTTTTATACAAAATAAGGCAAATAATCGCTAAAATACTGACTGACTTTGTCAAGATAAGGCACAATTTGTGAAGCCTTCATAAAGGGCCTTTCTCCAAAGTATTCTCCAAAAAAGATGAGCAACAAAGAGATCAATAAACAGCCCTTGGCCAAAGCAAAAAACACACCGCCAAGAAGGTCTAGGCTTTTTGCTGGGCGAATTTTTACAATAGATTCAACGGCCATAGAGACAAAATACACGCCCAAAAAAGTAATAAGAATGATGCCAATATACGAAAGCGTATAGGCCAAAGGGATGGTCCCTACATATTCATAAATATAATGAATGCCGTCTTTAGCGAAGGTGCTGGCGAAAACAAGACCCAGAAAAAGTCCTGCAAAACCAAAAAATTCTTGCATAAGACCCCGAAAAGCCCCACGAAGGGCAAAGAGACCTAAAACAACGACAAGGACAATATCAAAGGTACTGATAACAGATGGAAATGACAAAGGGGAAGACTCCTCAAAATGTTTGGTAAAGAATACAACAGTGCAAAATCTTTACATAAGGCTTTTTTTATTGTCTGGCAAGTTTTTTGTGCGAAGAAAAACTCACATTGTATAAGTAAATCCATCAGGCAAGACGGCTTCTTTTCCAAGAACACAAGACGTCAACTGAATACAAGGGGCTGCCAAACGATGCTTAAAGGCATTGTGAGTAAAAAGTCGGAGAATTTCTTGCACATCTTTTTCTGTTATTTCAGGTCTTTTCCCGCTTTCTGCGCATTTTTTCACTATGTGCTCTGGCAAAGTACGCTCTTCAAGCAAGGCAGAAAGTACTGTGTCAATCACTTCATAAGGCGGCAAAGAATCTTGGTCTTTTTGGCCTGGGCGAAGCTCGGCAGAAGGCGCTTTTTCAAGTATGGCTCTTGGGATAATTTCTTTCCCCATAAAGGCATTGTACCAAGCCGATAAAGCATAGACATCGCCCTTGTACAAATCGCCAATAGGGCCAAGTGCGCCCACCATATCGCCGTATAAGGTGCAATAACCGAGGGCAAGCTCAGACTTGTTGCCCGTATTTAGGACAATATAACCATTTTTGTTAGCCACAGCCATAAGCAAAAGACAGCGCAAACGGGCTTGGACATTTTCTTCTGTAAGGTCGGGTGCTTTTCCTGCAAAAAGAGGGGGAAGCGCTGTGTCAACTGTGTGCATCAAGTCGCTGATCGGCACGGTATGTGCCTCAATTCCCAAGTTTTTTGCTAAGAGAAGAGCGTCTGTTTCAGAACCTTCGCTTGACCATTTCGACGGCATAATCAAGCCAGAAACCTTCTCTGCTCCAAAGGCCGCCACAGCTAAAGCCGCCACAAGAGCCGAATCTATGCCCCCAGAAAGACCGATAAGAAAAGAAGGATCGCCGCTTGTTCTTGCCATGTCTTTTAGAGCAAAAACTAAGGCTTCCCACACAAGTTCAAGTGCGTCTTCTTGCTGCGGTTCGCAAGGGGCTTTTATAAGGGCTTCGCCTTCTGTAAATTCACAAAAAATAGGGAAAAGAGCTTCTTTATACAGAGGCGCACGCCCTCGAACCACACCAAAATTGTCCAATACCAAGGAATTGCCGTGATACACACGCCCCGAAGCAAAGCCAAGAGCATTGACCGAGACACAAGGACAGGCCAGCATCATGGCATAGACCCGCCTGTGCGCTTCGTGCTCATAGACGGCTTCACGCACAAAGGGGCGGCTTTCAAGATGAATCATGGCCTGTATAGCATCAAAACCCTTGGCAATCGCTCGTTCAAGACCGTCTTGCAAGCAGATGAGCAATTCTTTCCCGTCAAGATTTAAAAGGCCAAAGCCTTCAGTGTAGGTGCAGATGCGCTTTACTTCGCCACCGTATAGCAAGTAGACAGCTTCTTCGTGGTATGGTGGCACAGAGATTTCGCACCTTGCCCCTACTAAGACAGCCGCAGACAAGCGTAAGGCCTTGGCCGCTTCTTGCAAGGCAGAGAGCACTTTTTCATCATGGCCTTTAAGACCAAAAGTAAAGGAAGGGGAAAGACCTGTTAAAAAGCCGGCAGATGTCACGCAAAGATCTGCTTTGTGCGCCACGACGGCCTTGAGTGTGGCCTGTACCAAGGATTTTGCATTAGCCTCTAAGTCTCCAGAAAAGCTAGGGATTTGCAAGGCTACGATATTCATAACTTTGTACCCAAAAGCTCTTCAATGCGCAAGAGATCTTGCATATTGTAGACTTTTCCTGTTTTTTGAGTGGGCAGCCATTTTGCGGCTCTTAGGGCCCCTCTGGCAAAATTGTCACGAGAGTGGGCTTGGTGAGTAAATTCTAGGCGTTCGCCCTGCCCCATCATATAGATTGTGTGGACGCCTACGACATCGCCGCCACGCACGGTTTGCACGCCGATTTCTTCGTTTTTCCTTGCGCCGATGAGGCCTTCACGGTGATAGCAGGCGACATCGCTTAGCTTCCACGATCTAGCATTTGCGAGGACTTCTGCAAGGCGAAGAGCTGTGCCAGAGGGCGAGTCGACTTTGCGATTGTGGTGCAATTCGACGAGTTCAAGGTCATAATCTGGGCCGAGCATACGCACGAGGGCTGGCAAGATTTCGCACATGACATTGACGCCAACGCTCATGTTTGGACTTGCAAAGATACGATGTTCTTTGGCGAGTTCTGTCAGTTCGGCTTCTTGTTCGGGATTTAGGCCTGTTGTCCCAATAACAATACCGTGTCCGTATTTTGCGGCAAGTTTTGCGTGCTGAACGCTGGCTTCTGGCGCTGTGAAGTCAATAATAACAGAGCTTTGCGCTTCTGCAAGAATTTTTTCGACATCTGAACCTATGAGGCAATGCTCTGCGTGAATGGCGAGTTTTTCGAGGGAACATTCCCTTTCGATTAAGGCTGTGATGGTGAATCCTTGTTCTTCGGCAAGTGTGTGAATGGCTTTGCCCATTCGGCCTGAAGCTCCCATGATGATGATGTTGTTCATATTTTTTTCCTTTATTTGTATGACGTAAATGGCTTTTTTTGTTTTTTTGGGTTTATCTTTGAGAGGAAGTTTTTTTGTCACATGACTTGACTTATTAACTATACCTATCTTTTATTATTGTTCGAGGGAGATTAGGGGCTTATGGTGGGGAGGATATTCGCCTCGCAAGTT
>CAYJIB010000132.1:0-4334 GCA_964370125.1 uncultured Desulfovibrionaceae bacterium | reverse complement strand
GGCATTTTCATGCCTTTTTCAGAAAGGCACGCCCACTCCAAACACTGCTTCGCAGCCGCCAGAAGCAAGTTCTGGCTTGTTTTCGTGGCGCAACATTTTTGCTTTTGCAAAAATGTTGGTAGCCAGCTCTGAAAAATACCTCTTTGACTCCATAAAATTGCAAGAAATTCGTATTTCAAACTCATTTTTCTGGCAATTTTATTAGCGTGTTTTAAGCTAAAAACTTTCAATATCAATAGCTTGCTCTGTTTTTCAGTGCCGACTTCTTAGAGTGTAAAGCAAAACAGGTGAATAAAGCAAGAGGGAAAAGCTTGTCTAAGACCAGCTCACTTATGCACTGGTCTTAGACATTGAATTAAAGGCTTGTTCTTATTTTTTCTCGATCTTGATAATTTTAGAATTTATCGCGTTTACTTCGTATTCGAATCTTGAAGCCTCTGCAGCAAAATCAACCTCATAAAGGGCTATGCCATCATCAAGGTCAAATTTCACCCTAATAAAGGAGGGTGATTTTACATTTGCGTGCTTGAGGGCGACTTGCTTAGCTTGCTCCTCGCTGATATAATGCGATTTTTGAGAATTGACGCCTAGTTGCTTATTAGCATGGTTTTCTTGACTATAGTTTTTTATTTTGCCTTTCTCGGCATCAATTTCATATTCATATTCGGTATTGTTATGGAAAAATTCAATTTCGTATTCGGCATGCATAAAGTCTTGGTCTAAGCTTGATTGGGTAAAGGTAACTTCTTTTAATGGTACTTGTGCATGAGCTGTGGCGATTTCTTGTGCTTTTTGTAAGCTAATGTTTTGAGCAGCTTGTGCTTTGTTAACAGCAAAGAAAAGCCCAAAAGCCAATGTCACGGCGGCAATAGTTTTCAAATACCTGTTCATAGTAAACTCCTGTGAGTTAAAGGTTTATAATTGATGGGATTTTTGTACAAGATCTTCGTGCAAATCTCCTCTTTTTCAACAATGTATTTCATTGTTAAAAGTATTTATACCGCCCAAAGATTAAAGGAAGATTAAAAGTAAAAAAATTTTAAAAGAACTTTTTATTTTTTCAAACAGAACAAAAACAGGTAGAATTTCAACAATTTGTTTTTTTGGAAGGGCACATTTTTTCAGCAAGCCGCAGAAAGACTTCATTCAAAACCAGATCAATTTAAAAACAAAAAAATGAATCATGCACAAAAAATGCTTGACAAGCTTTGCGCATGGCGTTATTGTTCCCTTTCGTTTTTTTGGAGGTTTACATGTACGCAGTAGTAGAGACAGGCGGAAAACAATTCCGCGTAGAAAAAGGCCGCACTTTGCGCGTGGCTTCACTTAATGATGCCGTTGACAGCGAAATCAGCCTTGATAAAGTGCTTATGATTGGTGGAGAAGAAATCAAAGTTGGCACTCCTTATGTTGAGTCAGCAAAGGTTACCGCAAAAGTGCTTGAGCATGGCCGTGGCGACAAGATTCTTGTTTTCCACAAGTGGCGTCGTAACGATTCCCGCAAATTGCAAGGGCATCGTCAGGGCTATACCACTATTCAGATCACCGACATCACATCCTAAACTGACATTCTTTCGTCTCAATTTTTGAGGCAAAATGAATGTGATAGAGTATAAAGGAGCTTAGTTATGGCACATAAGAAGGCTGGCGGGTCGTCCCGCAATGGTCGCGACAGTAATGCCCAGAGACGTGGAGTAAAGCGTTTTGGCGGGCAACGTGTTCTTGCTGGCAACATCCTTGTTCGTCAACTTGGCACAAAAGTTCACCCTGGCACCAATGTAGGCATGGGGCGTGACTATACCTTGTTTGCAAAAATTGACGGCATTGTTCAATACGAAAAATACACACGCAAGCTAAAAGAATACACAAGAGTGCATATTGTACCTGCTTGCTAAGGGGCTTTAAGCCTGAATTGGCTTTTAGTACGCTTTGTGTTTGTTTTTGTATTTTCTTTAAGTCCACAAATTTTTTAGGGAAAAGTGCCTAACGCACTCTTTCCCTTTTTGTGTTTCATTTATTTTACAGGATTTCTTATGCGTTTTGTTGATGAAGCGGTTATTTCTGTTCGGGCTGGCAAGGGCGGCAACGGCTGTCTGTCTTTTCGCCGTGAAAAATATGTCCCTCGTGGCGGACCAAATGGGGGCGATGGGGGCGATGGCGGTTCTGTCTATCTTGTGCCTGATTCTCGTCTTTTGTCTCTGTACGATTTTCGTTTAAAGCGGAACTATGAGGCAGAAAACGGCCAAGGCGGCAAGGGCTCTCAATGTCATGGTCGCAAAGGTGAAGACCTTATGTTGCATTTGCCTGTGGGGACCTTGGTCTTTGTGCAGACAGACACAGCAGAAGAAGTCCTTTGTGACTTAGCAGAGCTTGGCACTTCGCACTTGGTCGCAAAAGGCGGCCGTGGAGGCAAGGGAAATGAACATTTTAAATCCGCCACCTTGCGGGCCCCTCGTTTTGCCCAGCCCGGCGAAGAAGGCGAATATTTGCGTCTTCGCCTTGAGCTCAAAATATTAGCCGATGCCGGCATTATCGGTCTGCCCAATGCGGGGAAATCCACGCTTATTTCAGCTGTTTCTGCAGCAAAACCAAAAATTGCCAATTATCCTTTTACGACACTTACGCCAAATCTTGGTGTGCTTATCGACGAATTTGACCCAGACAGACGCATGGTCATTGCCGACATTCCCGGCCTTATCGAAGGGGCGCACAGGGGCGAAGGCCTTGGTCAGCGTTTTTTGAAGCATGTTGAGCGCACGCGCTTCCTTGTGCATGTTCTTTCAGCCGAAGACATTTCTGTGGAACTCGACAGCCCACAGGCAGAACCTTGGGCTGGCTTTGACCTTATCAATGAAGAGCTGGCTCTTTTTGATGAAGGCCTTACCGACCGCAAGCAGCTCTATGTTGTCAATAAAATCGACATGTTAAGCCCAGAGCGCCTTCAGGCCTTGCAAGAAAGAGCCAAGGCAGACGGGCGAGATATTTTCTTTATTTCTGCAAAAGAGGGTATTGGCCTTGAGCCTTTGGTTTTGGCGATGTGGGCCTCTTATGACAGTCTATCTATGAGCGATCCTTTCATTCACTACAAAGACATTGTGGTTGAAGACGAAGAGTTCCCCGATATTGAAGTGATTTATACAAGAGAATAGTTTTTGTTCAAATAATCACCCCAGCCTGTTGAAAGCCGTTGAAGTCTGTTGTAAAATTCAAATCTCAGCAGTCCGATTAACTTTTATCACTAACGCAACAGATGGCCTTTTTTCAACGGACTGATTAAGGATTGATCAAGGAAAGCCATGAAAAAGCCTTTGCCCCTTTTAGAAATAGATTGTGTAAGCCGTGAATTTTCTTTGAGCAAGGGCTTTATGCAGGCCCCACACCTTTTTAAGGCTGTTGATGACTTGTCCTTAACAATCTATAAGGGCGAGACCTTAGGCCTTGTTGGCGAGTCGGGCTGTGGAAAATCAAGCCTTGCTCGCATGATTGTGCGATTGCTTAAGCCAACTTCTGGCAAGATTTCTTTTTTAGGTCAAGACATTCAAGAAGAAAGACCAATAATTTCAAATCAAGAGGGCTCAAGCTGTGCAAAGAATACTTGGGCCATGCAGATGCAAATGGTCTTTCAAGACCCATTTTCTTCTTTTAATCCCCGCTTGTCAGTGGGTTATTCAATCACAGAGCCACTTTTAGTCGCTGGCGTTCCCAAGGCAGAGAGAGAAGAGCGGCTACACGCTATTTTAGAAAAGGTCGGCCTTTTACCCGAACACGCAGACCGCTACCCGCACGCTTTTTCTGGCGGACAAAGGCAGCGTTTGGCCATTGCTCGTGCCATCATTACGCCCCCTTCTCTTGTGGTATGTGATGAAGCTGTTTCTGCTCTTGACGCTTCTGTGCAGGCTCAAGTCCTCAATGTTTTAAAAGATGTTCAAGAAGCTTTTTCTTTGACCTATCTCTTTATTTCTCATGACTTGAGCGTTGTTGGACATATGAGCGATCGTATTGCTGTCATGTATCTTGGCCGCATTGTCGAGCTTGCCCCAACTGAAACCATACTAACAAAAGCCTTGCACCCTTATACGCAAGCCCTGCTTAACGCACTTTTGGCCTATAAAGAAGGCGAAGAGCCTTGTGTCCCTGAAAGTTTACAGGGCGAGTTGCCAAGCCTCTTTGAGCCGCCAAAAGGCTGTGCCTTCCACCCCAGATGCCCAAAAGCTTTGCCTATTTGCAAAGAAGAAAGACCGCTCTATCAAGAACGATCAGAAGGCCACTTTGTGGCGTGTCATTACATATGACGTTCGGGGGCTACGTCCTGTAGCCCCACTCACTAGAGCAGT
>CAYJIB010000131.1:0-4476 GCA_964370125.1 uncultured Desulfovibrionaceae bacterium | reverse complement strand
CACCAGTGCCAGTGTAGTTGCCGCTGAAGCTGTAAGCTTCGCCGTCCGCTTGGAAAGTGAGGCTCTTAGTTGTATAAATAGCCCCGCCGTTGCCGCCAGAACTATTATTAATAAAGCTGCCTATGAGGCTGGTGATGGTGCCGCCATTAGAAATAGCCCCGCCGTTGCCGTTGGTAGCAGCATTGCCAATAAAGTCGCCTATGAGGGTGGCGATGATGCTGTTCTTAGCATTAAAAATAGCCCCGCCGTCGTCAGCCCTATTTCCAATAAAGTCGCCTGTGAGGGTGGTGATGATGCCGTTACTATTATAAATAGCCCCGCCGTCGTCGCTAGCATTATTGCCAATAAAGTCGCCTGTGAGGGTGGCGATGGTGCTGCCATTATCACTATAAATAGCCCCGCCGTCGCTGTAGGTAGAACTATTTCCAATAAAGTCGCCGGTGAGGGTAGTGATGCTACCGCCGTTAGTATTATAAATAGCCCCGCCGAAGACGCTAGCACTATTGCCAATAAAATCGCCTGTGAGGGTGGTGATGGTGCCTTGATTATAAATAGACCCAGCGTCGTTGTTAGCACTATTTCCAATAAAGTCGCCTGTGATGCTCACATTATGGGCAGTGTTATATATGGCGCCGCCTGCCGAGGAACTAGAACTTTCATAAAAATTTTGCGTTATGCTTGTAGTGATTTCCAGGCGAGAATCCGCATGGCCGCCTTCTGTTTTATTATAAGCGAGCAAAGCTGCCACAGAGGAAAAAAGCTTGTTAGGGTCTGGGGCGCTATCATAGTCATAGCCTTTCAAGAGCACACCATAGGTTACGTCCTTATATGTATCATCAGCCTGTTTTTCCTTGGTGGTGAAGGTGGTGTAGTAGTTGCCAGCAGTGCCTGGGTCATCAGTGATATCTGTCACCGTATAGGCAGAAGATATGCTGTCAATGAAAGCTGCATCATACACAAACGAACCATCGTCTTTCTTTAAGGCCTTCAAATAGCCCCTGGTCTCCGCCCTGTCCAGCGTTGGCACAAAGGCCGCCGCCTCTGCCTGCATGGGCATGACCAAAGGCGCACCAAGAGCAGCAAGACTAAGGGAGCAAGCCAAAGCCCCCGCAAGAGTAAGAGACCCAAAGGTATTTATAAGATGACACTTCTTTAAGACAGCCCTGTAACGATTGATTAAATTGCCTATGGCGTTTTTAGATTGCATGAAAATCCCCCCTTTTTGCCCTCTTTTAGTAAAAAACTTTGCATTTTTGGTAAATTAAGGCTCCTGCACAATTCATTGTGCGGAGCCTTATGGAGCTTTGGCGTCAGCCGAAGCGAGCAAAAATTAAGAATAGGCGGAGCTTTGTTTCGCCGTTAAGTGATTAATTTTTGTGCCTTTACCACTGCACAGCAAAGTTTTGAAAATAGAGGCTTACGCACAATTATGCACCAACTTTTGGTAAAAAAACAATTGTGTAGTGGTCTTAAATTACGACAAGAAGAGGGAGCTGTCAAGCGATTGGCAGCATTTACTGCCGTCTTTGCCCCAAAAAGCAGGCTTAAAAAAGCTTGCCTAGTGTGTACTTTTGTGGTACTCGTATCTGTCTGTTTGCGATGCAGGCAGATAATATCGTATTGGGGATGGAAAAATTATGGAAACTATGGAAAATCACTCTATGGACGCTGAACTTGATTTTGGCAGTGAACTTGAAAGCTATCTTAGCAATGACTTTGGTGACCTTGAAGAAGGCACCATAATCAAAGGTGAAGTTGTTCGTGTCAATGCAGATCATGTGCTTGTTGATGTAAACTTTAAGTCAGAAGGGCAAATCCCTGTGACGGAGTTTTTTGACTCAGAAGGCAATGTGAACGTACAAGTCGGCGATGAAATCGATGTCTTTGTTGTAAACAAAAATGAACAAGAAGGCACAATCGCTTTGTCATTTGAAAAAGCCAAGCGCATGCAGCTTTTTGATCAGCTTGAAGAAATGCAAGAGCAAAATGGCATTGTCACAGGTCGCATTCTTCGTCGCATTAAGGGCGGCTATACCGTTGATCTTGGCGGCATCGAAGCCTTCTTGCCCGGCTCGCACGTTGATTTGCGCCCTGTTCCAGACATGGACGCCCTTGTCAACCAAGAATGCGAATTCCGCGTACTTAAAATCAATCGCCGCAGAAGCAATGTGATTATTTCACGCCGTGTGCTTTTGGAAGAAGAGCGCGATTCAAAACGTCAGGGCTTGCTTGTTACCCTTGAAGAAGGGCAAATCGTCACAGGTAAAGCAAAAAATATCACCGAATACGGTGTCTTTGTTGACCTTGGTGGCCTTGACGGCTTGTTGCATATTACCGATATGTCGTGGAAGCGCATTCGTCATCCACGTGAAGTTATTACTGTTGGCCAAGAGCTTGAGCTCAAAGTCTTGTCTTTCAATAAAGAAAGCCAAAAAGTTTCCTTGGGTCTTAAGCAGCTTGTTGCTGATCCTTGGGAAGACATCGCCACCCGCTTCCCCGAAGCCTCACGCCACAACGGTAAGGTCACAAACCTTGTCGATTACGGCGTCTTTGTTGAGCTTGAGTCTGGCGTTGAAGGCCTTGTTTACATTTCTGAAATGTCTTGGACACGCAAACTCAGACACCCATCACAAATGGTTCGCCAAGGTGATGAGGTCGAGGTGGTTATCCTTAGCGTTGATTCAGAGAAAAAACGCATCTCTCTTGGCATGAAACAAGTACGCCCAAATCCTTGGGAGCTTCTTGGTGAGCGCTATCCAGAGGGTGCGGTACTTGAAGGCGTTATCAAAAACATCACCGAATTTGGTATGTTTATCGGTATCGAAGACGGTATCGACGGTCTTATCCACGTTTCTGACATTTCTTGGACAAAGAAAATTCGTCATCCAAATGAACTCTTTGCAACTGGCGACACCGTTCAAGCAAAGGTCTTGACCGTTGACCAAGAAAATGAAAAATTCACCTTGGGCATCAAACAGCTTACAGAAGATCCTTGGTTTAATGTGCCAAATCTCTATCCTGTCGGCAATATTGTCAAAGGTATCGTCACCAATGTTACCGACTTTGGCCTCTTTGTAGAAGTTGAAGAAGGCGTCGAAGGTCTTGTACACGTTTCTGAGCTTAGTGCAAAGAAAGTCAAAAGCCCATCAGAGACCTATAAAGAAGGTGATGAAATCGAAGCTCGCATCATTCATGTATCTGCTGATGATCGCCGTCTTGGCCTTTCTATTAAGCAGCTTAAAGAAGAAGAAGAGCGCAAAAAGCCTCGTGAATTTTCACGCACTGGCCCAGAAGCTGGCCAAACCCTTGGCGACTTGCTCAAGCAAAAACTTGAAGACGAGTCTGGACAAGCCTAGTTTTCGTAAAAGTCTTCAGCCCTGCCTTTGAAAAAAGAAAGCTGACTGACATATAAAAACAACCAAAGCCCAAAAAGCGTTCACCTTGCTTTTTGGGCTTTTTTGTATGCTTTTTTCTATGAATGCAAAAAACTTATTGACAATGATATTCAATTGTGAAAATATCGCCTTGAACATTAAGGTAATATTGCTTTCACTAAGCAAGAACTGTTTTCAATAAAATGTAGGGTCAAATTGTGTCAAAGCACATTCTTTAGCCTACAAAAAAGGAGTAAAAGATGAGTAAGGTAAGAATTATTTTTGGTTCAGAAACAGGCAATACAGAATCCATAGCCGAATTGCTCGCCAAGTGCTTGACAGAAAAAGGGCATGAGGTTGTGTGCGAAAGTGCGGCTAATGTCAAGGCAAAAGACTTGGCTGTTGGTTATGACTGTGTGCTTCTTGGCGCTTCTGTTTGGGGAATAGACACCATAGAACTTCAAAGCGACTTTGATGAATTAGCGCAATCTTTTGGAGACATGGGTCTGACAAAGGGCGCGGCTTTTGCTTCTGGCGATACCGCTTTTGAGCTTTATTGTGCCGCTGTTGATTTTGTTGAAGAAGAGTTTAATAAATTAGGCGTAGAAATCTTGCTTGAAGGCCTCCGTGTTGAAGGCCATGCCGCAGACAATAAAGGGCAAATCGAAGAGTGGGCTAATGCCCTTGCCGAAAAGCTCTAAGCAGCAGTCCGTTGAAAAAGTATCATTTACTTCGTCAAACTTCGATTTTGCGTCGCTCATGTACCAAAAGCGTACACTTCGCTAGCAAAATCTTGTTTTCCTCGTATCTGATACTTTTTGAACGGACTGCTAAAAGTGCTCTTTTCATAGCTTGCTAAAAAAGTTAAAGGCAGAAAAGCAATGCCTTCGGCGACCAAAGGGGATGATCCCCTTTGGAAACCTCAAATTAGGATATACTGAGACTTAGCCCAAGCACAAAAGCCTCTCTCTGTACAAAGCTTGGTCGAAGACTAACGCAGGCTACGGCCTGCTCGGTTGCGGGAAGAGGCAAAAGGCCTTCCTTATGGCCGACGGCAGTCGCCCGCTGTAGCGGGCCTTGAGCGAATGCAGGCAGGCAAATG
>CAYJIB010000130.1:0-4482 GCA_964370125.1 uncultured Desulfovibrionaceae bacterium | reverse complement strand
AAAACATCCTCAGGCCGAATATCCACAAGGCAGGCATAATCGAGCTTGCAGCTGTTTTTGCCATGCACAGAGCAGGGGCGGCAAGGCATGTCTCTTTCAAGGATTTTGTGGTGTGGGCCTATGGGCATAAAACCAAGGTGCTGTGTTGTCGGGCCAAAAAGGGCAATAAGGGGCGTCCCCACAGCGTCTGCCATATGCATAGGGCCTGAATCGCCGCTAACAACAATATCACAAGCCGCCAAAAGAGAGCACAATTCTCTTATGCTCGTTTTATTGATAAAAGAGCCCTCTTCGTCTGCCCACAAAGCCCCTTGCCCCACTAGAATATACGAAATACCCTCATTTTTGAGCAAGGCCATAAGCGCCCTCCAATGCCCTTGTGGCCATGTCTTGCCTTCGTGACTGGTGAAGGGGTGCAAGGCGACTAAAAGCTTTTTTTTGTCTTCATTTCCTTCTCTAAAAGGCTTCAATTCTTGCTCTGCCCAAGCTTTTTCTTCTTCGCTGATGCTAATAAAGGGGAAGAGCTTTTCTTTTTGCGGCGCTTTGCCTTGGCCGTCAAAGATTTTGTCAAGAGCAAGGGCATAACGCTGTGTCACAGTAGCGCTCGCTAATTTTTTTGCGTGGACTTCTTTATGATTGCGCACAAAAAGACGTCTTGTAAAAGACATTTTAGGAAAAGAAAAAACAGGTCCCTTCCAAAGAAGGCCAAGAAGACGAGAACGCAAAGTGCCGTGCAAATCAATATAAATCTTGCCAGCCTGTTCTTTGCGAATAGCCAAAAGTTTCTTTAATGTAAGCAAAAAACCCTGCCCACGCTCAAGGGCTATAGTGTCAACAACTGCAGGGTGGTCGTTAAAAAGGCCAAGGTAAGCTCTTTGCGTAATGACGGTAAATCGCAGACCATAGGCCTCTTGCCAATGGCGCAAAACGCCTGTCGTTAAAATCACATCACCGAGCGCGCCTTGGCGTATTACAATGGCTTCTTTGCCTTTTATATCTTCAATGTTCATACAGGTAGGTTAAAGCTTTGCCGTCCTTTTTGTCAAGATATTTGCCTTAATCGACTTTTAGACATCTATCTTGACTTTTGCTCACCTTTTGGTATTTTTGCCTTATTAGTCGAAGCTGAAAAAGGCACGCGCACTCCAAATACTGCTTTGCAGACGCCAGAAGCAAGTTCTGGCTTATTAAATAAAGAAAATAGCGTCTAAAAAACATTTATAAGGGAGCAAATCAATGCAAACAGCCTTACTTTTCCCAGGCCAAGGTTCACAAGAATTTGGCATGGGGCGTGATGTAGCCGAAAACTCTTCACAGGCCATGGAAATGTGGAAAAAAGCAGAAAAAATCAGCGGCTTGCCCCTAAGAGAAATTTATTGGGAAGACGGCGACACCGAGCGCATGGCCAATACTGCTCACTTACAACCAGCTCTCACCGTAGTCAATCTCTCTTTATGGCAAGAAATGGCGACATTTTTCCCTCTTTCTTCTGTTGGCGGTGTGGCGGGTCACAGTCTTGGTGAATACGCCGCCTTGGTTGCGGCTTCGGCACTCTCACTTGATGACGCCCTGCATATCGTCAGCCTGAGGGGAAAGCTTATGAGCGAGGCCGATCCTGACGGCATAGGCGCAATGGCCGCTGTGCTTAAATTGTCAAGAGAAACTGTACAAGGCATTGTTGATGAAGTGGCCAAAGAAACAGGCCTTCCCTTGCTTATTGCCAATTATAACACACCAGTACAATATGTTATCAGCGGCCACAAAGAAGCCATAGAATTAGCCACAGCACGCATCAAAGAACAAAAAGGGCGCGCGCTCCCCTTACCTGTGGCTGGCGCTTTCCACAGTCCCTTAATGGACAAGGCGGCCGCAGAGCTTGCCCGTGCGCTTGACAAAGTCACATGGAGCAAGTCACGCTTTCCCGTCTATTGCAATGTGACCGGCAAGGGCGCAAGAGACGGCGAAACCTTGCAAGACTTGGCTCGCAAGCAAATGACGTCTTCTGTCTTTTGGACAGACAGCATTGCGGCTCTTTACGCTGATGGCATGACCCGCTTTGTTGAGCTTGGGCCAAAGGGCGTTTTGTCTCGTATGGTACCAGCTATTTTAGGCGACGCAGCTGTTGAGGTCGCTAGCATTTCTACTTGGGAAGCCTTGCAAGCAGAGCGATAAAAAATTTTCATGAACTTTTAACATTCAGTCGAGGGCTGATGGGCATAAAAATACTTTTTTTACCCATCAGCCTTTTAGCAAGCCGCAAAAAAACCTCTAAAAATCTCCATTTCAAAGCAAAATTTCTATTTTTTTTCAAAAAAATGCCTCTCCCCCCTAGACGAGAACGATACAGGACTTATTTTTCACCTGTAGCCACTTTGCACAGACAAAGTCTTAGCAAAAAAAGTCCTTCTTCTCTGCAAAAAAATGCACACCTGTACTTTTTTGAATACCGCAGATTGTAAGAGCGCATAGGGCCAAAAGCTACAAAAAAAAATTCACAATACTTGGTGAAGAAATAGATTTTTTAGGAGATTTAACTATGGGAAAAATTATCGGAATTGACCTTGGCACCACCAATTCATGTGTGTACGTTATGGAAGGCAAAGAACCAAAATGTATCACCAATCCCAATGGCGGACGCACAACTCCCTCTATCGTTGCCATAACAGACAAAGAACGCTTAGTCGGTGAAAGCGCAAAAAGACAAGCTGTCACCAATCCTGCTCGCACAATTTTCGCCGTAAAACGCCTTATGGGACGCCGTGCGGACTCCCCAGAAGTCGAACATTGGCGCAAACACGCCCCATATGAAATCACCGCCGCCACAAATGGCGACGCTATGGTGAAAATTGACGGTCGTGAATACAGCCCACAAGAAATTTCTGCCATCATTCTTGGCAAACTCAAAGCCGATGCCGAAGCCTATCTTGGCGAAAGCGTCACCGAAGCCGTTATCACCGTCCCAGCCTACTTTAACGACGCTCAACGCCAAGCCACAAAAGACGCAGGCAAGATCGCCGGCCTTGATGTAAAACGCATCATCAACGAGCCAACAGCCGCTTCTCTCTCTTATGGCTTTGACAAAAAAGCCAATGAAAAAATCGTTGTCTTTGACCTTGGCGGCGGAACTTTTGACGTCTCTATCCTTGAAGTAGGCGACAATGTTGTTGAAGTGCGCGCCACAAATGGCGACACCTTCCTTGGCGGTGAAGACTTTGACCAAGCCATCATCAACTTCCTCGTTGACGAATTCAAAAAAGAGCAAGACATTGACCTTTCAAAAGACAATATGGCTCTCCAACGCCTTAAAGACGCCGCAGAAGCCGCAAAGAAAGATCTCTCCACCTCCATGGAGTCTGAAATCAACTTGCCCTTTATCACTGCCGACCAAAACGGGCCAAAACACTTGCTCATCAAGCTCTCTCGCTCACGCCTTGAACAACTCGTGAACGACCTCGTCGACAGAACCCTTGAGCCTTGCAAAAAAGCCCTTGCCGACGCTGGCCTTCAAGCCTCTGATATCGATGAAATCTTGCTTGTTGGCGGTATGACCCGTATGCCTCTCGTGCAAAAAAAGGTGACCGACTTCTTTGGCAAAGAGCCAAATCGCTCTGTAAATCCTGACGAAGTCGTCTCCATGGGCGCAGCCATTCAAGGCGGTATCCTTGCTGGTGATGTTAAAGACGTATTGCTTCTTGACGTGACACCCCTCTCCCTCGGTATCGAAACCATGGGATCAGTCTTCACAAAACTCATCGAGCGCAATACCACCATCCCCACAAGAAAGAGCCAAACCTTCACCACAGCCGCAGACAATCAGCCCTCTGTGTCTATCCATGTCTTGCAAGGTGAACGCCCAATGGCCTCTGACAATATGACCCTGGCCCGCTTTGACCTTACCGGCATTCCGCCAGCGCCTCGTGGTATTCCGCAAATTGAAGTAACCTTCAATATTGACGCCAACGGCATCGTGCAAGTGTCCGCAAAAGACTTAGGCACAGGGAAAGAGCAGTCCATTCAAATCACAGCTTCTTCTGGCCTTTCAGACAGCGACATTGACCGCTTGGTGCGTGAAGCCGAAGCAAACGCATCAGAAGACAAGCAAAAACAAGAGCTTATCGAAGCCCGTAATCAGGCCGATAGCCTTATCTACAATACAGAAAAATCGCTCAAAGACTTGGGCGACAAAGTAGAGCCAGGCCTCAAAGAAGACATCGATGCAAAAATCGTGACCCTTCGCTCCGCCATGGAAGGCGAAGACACAGAAGCCATCAAAAACGCTTCCGAAGCCCTCGCCACAAGCTCACACAAGCTCGCCGCACAGCTTTATAAGCAAGCCGGCGGCCCAGAAGGCGGACAAGGCCCAGAAGCAGGCCCAGAAGCAGGCCCAGCCGACAAAGGCGGCGATGACGTCGTCGACGCCGACTTCACCGAAGTAAAGTAAGGATTTTTTTTGGATGGGAGATTTTGTGGGGGAAAACTTTT
>CAYJIB010000129.1:0-4500 GCA_964370125.1 uncultured Desulfovibrionaceae bacterium | reverse complement strand
ATCAAGAGGCGCAGAAGAAGGTGAATTGTCTGACGGAGCAGGCGCACTACCCAGCGAAGCTGGAAGATTACCCAGCGGAGCGGAAAAGTTACCCGACGGAGCGGAAGCATTCGTTGAAGCATTCGCTGGCGGAGCGGTGACATTGCCTGGGGCAAGCTCTACAGGCTCTTGTGAAGGAGCAAACAAAGAACCCCGCACTTCACGCAAGGGAGCCATAAGGGCTTGGCTTTCTTCTGCCGTGGGCATATCCTCTGCTTGGGGAAGTTCTGTTGGCGCCGAAGAAAAGCTTTGACGAAATTCGCTGTTATTTGCGGGCGCAGCAGCTGGCTCAATATTGTCTAAATAGGCATAAAGACTGGCTTCATCGGCAAAATAATCAAAGATATTTTCACTTTGCGGGCCAGGTGAAGTGTTTTGTTGCCCTTGATTTTGTTGATTTTGACCTTGTGGATTTTGTGTAGGTAGATTGTTAGGATTACTCGTCTCTTGAGCGGCGTCAATGTCTTGCATCAATTTGTGCAGGCTTTGTTCAGAAGGAATAAAGTTTGGCACATCGCCCCTTTTTTGTGTGGGCATGTCATTTTGCAAACTTGTTTGTCTTGGAGCAGAAATGTTTGCGCCTTGACTGTCCTTATCTGTACTGTTTCTTTGAATATTGCCGCGTATTTCAGGCTTTTGGAGGGGCGGAACTTCAGAAGGCTTGTAAACTTCTGTCGGCTTGTAGGGGCTTGCTTCTTGCCTTTCTGGCAAGACAGATTGCGGCTTTGTGCTTTCTTTATTGTTACTGTGTTGTTGAGCAGAAGGCGCAAGTCTTTGTTCAGTTTTTTGCTCGGGCTTTTCTCTGTTTTGTTGATTTTGCGCCTGATTTTGCACTTGCTTTTGTACTGGCGCTGCTTGGGCAGGGCGAGCTGCTGCAGAAGGCTTTGTACTTGAACGCAAACGAGAACTTAAAGCGTCTGGAAAGACTGTCAAAAGCAGGGCATTTTTGCCCTCTTGCTTGGCGATATAGCCAAATGCTTCTGTGTTTAAAAGGACAGTAAGGCCTGTAGATTTAAGGAAAATTCGCTCAATAAGGGCTTTATCCGCAGGCTGTTTAACAGCAAGAAATTGCGGCAAGGCTTGATTGTTTGACATGGAAAGAGGCACAAAAAGCTCTTTATCGCCAAGCCTTTGCACTGGTCTTTGCACCATTGAAGGGTCAAGTTCAATGCGCAACTGTTCTCGCCCTTGCTGGCCTGTCCATTCCCATGAGGCCGCAAAAGCAAGGCCCTTGCCAGAAAAGGCGAGGCAGGAGAGGAAGAATAAGAGGCGAAAAAAAGAGGGCATAGGCATACTATTTTTTAAAGGCAAAATGTACCGTGTTTACTGTAGCAAAGAGGCTTTATTGTATCAAGCCTGGCTTCATCGTCAGTTTTCAGACAATAGAGTGTTAATAAGAAAAACCATGCAAAAATTATGCCTCAAACCTTATAGAAAAAGAGCACTGTTATTGCCTTTTCTTCAATTTTTCAATAAGGGTCGTTCTCTTGATACCAAGCATTTCTGCGGCCTGATTTTTCACTCCATCAGAGGCATGAAGGGCTTCATCGATCAACTTGTCTTCAATGGCTTCTAAAAAGTCTTTAAGCGATAATTGTTTACGCTCCATGTCTTCAAGCCTTGGCCACCTAAAAATAGCAGGGTCGGCATAAGCTTGCGCTTGTTGGCTTAGAGCTTGTCCTTGAACTTCGGCTACTTCGGGCAATTCGCCAAGCTCGCCAACAGAATCGAGCAATTTCTTTGGCAAATCGATAAGCTCGACTTGATCACCATCAGCAAGAATGCTTAGCCGCTCCATACAATTTTCAAGCTCTCGCACATTCCCCGGCCACATATAGGCCGCAAAGACTTTTTTGACATCTTCTGACAAAGACAAGAGCGAGCGATTTTTTCTTTCACAAAAACGCTGCAAAAAAGATTGAATGAGTAAGAAAACGTCTTGCCCTCTGTCCCGCAAAGGCGGCAAATGTAAGGGGATGACGTTTAGGCGATAGAAGAGGTCTTCACGAAAACGCCCCGCTTCGACTTCTGTTTCAAGATTTCTGTTAGTAGCGGCAACAATGCGCACGTCAACCTTACGAGGCCCTTGCCCCCCTACCCGCTCAATTTCTCTTTCTTGAAGGACACGCAAAATCTTTACCTGCAGGCTGATATCCATTTCGCCTATTTCATCAAGAAAGATTGTGCCACCGTCTGCCAGCTCAAAACGCCCTGCACGAGAGCGGATAGCGTGGGTAAAAGCCCCTTTTTCATGGCCAAAAAGTTCTGATTCCAAGAGTTCTTTGGGGATAGCGCCACAATTTACAGGCACAAAGGGCTTTGCTGAACGCAAGCTTTTGCTGTGCAGGGCACGCACAAGCAATTCTTTACCTGTGCCTGATTCGCCCGTAACAAGAACTGTTGTGTCTGTTGGCGCAACCTTCAGAAGAAGCCTAAACACATCGGCAAGGCTTGAGCTCTCACCAATTATCCCTTCTTTTTGAAAATCCATTTTGCTATCCTCCAGCAATCAGCTTTTGTTCGCTACGAATATCTTTTTTATTAAAAAATCAAGCTTTTGTATCAACTATACTTATGGTCGTTTGCAAGATTTCATCAGAGGCTTGAATGGCCTTGGCGTTTGCCGCATGAAAATTTTCAACAAGCATAAGCGACACGAAATCTCTTGCATAGTCGCCTTCAGAGGCTGACGATGTGAACAATTTTTCTGGGAAAGAAGGCTCTTTTGCCACATTTGGGGTCTTATTTTCAATGTTTGAGGCTATGCCTGGCACTTCTTGCAAGGCCACAGAGGTGCGGGCGATGCTTATCGCTTTTTTGTACACTTCTTTTGAAAAAGCCTGCATGGCTGAAGCGTTTATTTGCATAAGTCCCCCTTTTTTTAAGCTGTGATTTTCTTATCACTTTCAATACTGGCAAAAGCATTGTGGGCGTGAATCGATTCCATGCTCTCTACCTCAACACAAAAGGCGTCAACCTGCTCATGGCTTTGTAAAGCCTTTGCCACATTGCGCACCACATCTTCTACAAAGGTCGGATTTTCAAAGGCTTTTTCTGTCACCCACTTTTCATCTTCTCTTTTTAACAGGGCGTAAACTGGCGAAGAGGCCGCCGCTTCGGCTATTTGCACAAAATCTTCAATCCAAGCAAAGCCGCCGTGACGAATTTTCATGCGCACATAGGCCCTTTGGCTGTGCGCCCCTTCATCAGAAATAGCCTTTGAACAAGGGCAAACCGTCATAACTGGCACTTCTAAATACAACCAAAGTAAAGGCTTTGCGCCAAGCTCAAGCTCGCCTATTACCTCACAATTATAAGGCACAATGCCCCGCCTCTTGCTTGCTGGGGCTTCTTTTCGAATAAAGTAAGGAAAGCGAAAAACCACTCTTGCCTTCTTTGCTTGCAAGTTCTTCTTTACAGTCTCAAGTAAGGCCAGCATAGAATGATAGTCGAGGGTTTCAGACCAATTTTCAAGAGCTTCTACAAAGCGGCTCATGTGCGTTCCCTTAAAGGCGGCAGGTAAAGAAACGCTAAGGTCGATCAAGGCGACAGTGTGCTGTTGCCCATGTTCTTTGTCTCGAACACAAAGAGGCACCTGCAAGCCCTTAACGCCCACATTGTCAATGGGCAAGGCGACAGAGGCAGAATGGCTTTGGACATCTTCAAGCATAGAGACCTCTTTGTAACAAAAAATAATAAACAAGAGCTAAAAAATGAACCAAAAAACGTCCTCTAACAAAAATATAACAAAGTTTTACAATCTTTGCAATTCCCATAAACGAACAGGTACTTTGCTTTTTTGACTGATCAAAGGCTCGATCTTGCTTTCATACACACAGCGCCCCCAAAAACCATAATCAAAAAGCTTTGCACGAAAGCTGTCATAGACACAGCGTGTAGGTTCAGCAATCCACACTGTTCCACCTTCAGCCAAGGCATATGAAAAAAAACGCAGCAAAGGCTCGGCAAAGATTTTTTCATACATGATATCTCCGCCCCAAATACGCTCTATTGATCTTGCTTTTACCGCAGGAAAGCGCCAATCCATCAAAAGCCAAGTCGGCGGAAATGTCCTAGATTTTTCAATAAAGGCATTGTGCTTTTCGTTTTTCTTGGCATAGAGCAAGGCATCGTATTCATAATCAAAGGCAAGCACTGAAGCCCCAAGCCAAGTCGCTACAAGGGCTGTAAGGCCAAGACCACAACCGACATCAAGGCAGACCTTTCCCGCAATCTTCTCTTGCTTTTTATACAAATATTCTGCAAGTACAAGACTTGAAGGCCAAAGCTCAACCCAATAGGGGAGGCGTTCGTCTCCGTCATCGTCAGAAAAATCGGTCATACTGTCCCAAAGACTTTCCATATCGGCCGCCCGCTCAAGACGCCACTCTTTGCCAAAAAGTTCGACCTCGATAAAAGGGCTCCAAGAGGGTGTATAGGTCACAGACATGAAAAATCTCC
>CAYJIB010000128.1:0-4507 GCA_964370125.1 uncultured Desulfovibrionaceae bacterium | reverse complement strand
AGTCTTGTTGATTTTTTGACCTATGCCCTCATAACAGCGATTACACCAGGGCCAAACAATATCATGTCGATGTCAAATGCCAGCCGTGCGGGCTTTGTGCGTACTTTGCCTTTTAATGTGGGGATTTTTGCGGGTTTTTGTATTGTTGTGGCTATGTGCACTTTTTTTACCGCCTTGCTTGAAAATCTTATTCCTGTAATTGAAAAACCCATGCTTATTGGTGGCGCTTTGTACATCTTGTATCTTGCGTGGAAGACCTGGAAGAGCAGTACGACAATCGAAGAAAAGCATGTCACGAGCAGCTTTTTTACGGGCTTTTCTTTGCAATTTATCAATCCAAAAATTTATGTCTACAGCATTGTTTCAATGGACGCCTATATTTTGCCCTATTATGCCGAAAACCTTCCTGTCTTGGCATTTTTTGTCTTCTTGCTCGCTTTTATTGGTTTTGTGTGTACGCTTTTGTGGTCGGCCTTTGGCTCTTTATTTGTTGTCTTTTTTTCTCGTTATGCAAAAATCACCAATGCTGTTATGGCCTTATTGCTTGTGTATTGTGCCATAAATCTTTTTCTTTAAAAATTAAAACTGTGCATAAAAAAGCCCCCATTAGGATGTAATGGGGGCTTTTTTATCTCAAGTCGATTTTTGTTGCGCTGTAGAAAATCACTAAGTTTGCTTATTCATAAGGTCAAGGAAATCTACACTCTTATAAGGAACTTCATGACTTTCAAGATATTCCAAGAAAGCCTCTCGTCTTTTTTCATCTTCAAATTCAAAGCCCATCATAGCACGGCCGATAAATTCTGCACGGTAGCTGTAGTTAAAATAGCAAATGCTACCAAAATGCGCAACGCCAAGCATAAATTCCATAAGGGCGCCTGGACGTTCAGGAAATTCAAAAACCGCCATAAAGGGGTGTTTAAAAAGCCTGGCATTGTACGGAACCATACGAAAAGCCACGTCTTCACGGTGGGAAACCGTTTGAAAAGCATAGCCTTCAGAGCGCAAATGTTCTTCAAGAGCTGCAAATTGCGTCTCTGATCCGTCAAAACCAAAAACAGGAAAAGCAAAGACACGGTCTTGCTTACCGTACAAAAAATCAACAATATTCAAATCCAAATTTCCGATGGATTGAATAAGTTTAAGCATTGTTCCAGCCTGTTCGGCAATGGTGATTTCTAAATAGCGCCTAGTGTTCATGCCCGCTCTTTGAGCCACCCATGAAAGTCTGGTAAAGTCCATATTTGCACCAGACAAGATAATGGCGATGTTCTTACCGACAAATTCATCTTGTCGCTTTAGAAAAGCGGCCATGCCCATTGCGCCAGAGGTCTCAGGAATTGTGCGGGCAATATTCCAGATATGCTGTACTGCCGCACAGACATCATCATTGCTGACAGTCATAAATTCATCAATCAAATCACGGCAATAGTCAAAGGTGTTGTTGCCTGCACGGTTTACTGCTGTGCCGTCACAAAAAACATCAATGTGCGGAATAGACACCGGCTCATTTTTTTCAACAGCCGCCTTCATGCTGGCTTGGCCTTCACCCTCAACACCAATAATATGAATGTCTGGCGAATAGGTCTTTAAAACACAGGCAACACCCGCAGCAAGGCCCCCTCCACCTATTTGCAAAAAGACAACGTCAGGGCGCACAGGATTCATCAAAATTTCATCGCCAATTGTGCCTTGCCCAGCCATAACAAGAATATCGTCATAAGCAGGCACATACAAAAGGTCGTTCTTTATTGCTTCTTCATAGGCGGCCATATTGGCCTCATCAAAAGTGTCACCAACAATAATGATTTCGACATATTCACCGCCAAGTCTCGCCACTTCATCGGCCTTCATTCTTGCGACAGAAGTGGGCATATAGATGCGTGCATTGCATTTTAGACGAGCGGCAGAAAGAGCTACCCCTTGGGCATGATTGCCGGCAGAAGCTGTAATAATGCCTTTTGCAAGGGTTTCTGGGCTTTGTGAGGCCATCATATTAAAGGCTCCACGCCATTTATAGGCATGAATGGGCGAGAGATCTTCACGTTTAAGAAGCAGTGTTCCACCACCAGGCAATGCGTAATGCTCAAGGGGCGTTGGTGAAGTCACCTGATAGACCTTATTTCTGGCACGCATGATTTCATGAAACAAAGCTTCTTTAGAGCTTAGCTTAGAATTTTTCATATCAGTCCCACTCACGTTTGTCATCAATAGGCTTGATTTGTGGAGGCAATGAGCCAGGTATCAATACACGAAGCTCTGGGCGTAATTTGATTTTTTCTCTAAACAAATGAAGCATTTCAGCTTCTTGTGTAAAGTTTGTCGCTTCAACATAGAGAGTCATTTCATCAATTCCGTCAGGATTTGTGACTTCAACTTGCCAGCGTTTGATTTCTTCAAAGCGTGACATAACTTGTTCAACCTGATGCGGATAAACAAACATGCCCTTGATGCGTGCTGTTGTGTCAACACGTCCGACGATGCTGCCAAGGCGTGGGCTTGTGCGACCACAAGCACAAGGCGCTCTGTCGATATACGAAAGGTCACCCGTGGCAAAGCGGATAAGAGGATAGGTCTTATTAAAGGACGTGACAACAATTTCACCTACTTCGCCGTCTTTAAGAGGTATGCCTGTATCGGGATGGCAAATTTCAACATAACAATGATTGGAGATGTGCAGGCCTTTTTTATGGAAGCATTCATAGCCGATACAACCGACATCGGCCGTGCCATAGCCTTGGCGTAAGATGATATCAAATTTCTTTTCAAGTTGGGTGCGGATTTTTTCAGAAAGTCGCTCACCAGTTACAAAGGCGACTTCCATTGAAAGGTCTTTGCGCAGATTGATCCCTTTTTCTTCAGCTTTTTGTGCGAGGTGAAGCAAGAATGAAGCTGTGCCTACATAGCCAGAAACACGAAGTTTTTGCATGATTTCGAGCTGTGTCGTGGCGTCTGTTGGGCCGGCTGGGACAACAGCGCAACCAAGATTGCGCAAGGGCTCTTCAAACATGAGGCCAGCTGGTGAGAGGTGATAGCTAAAAGTTATTTGCACCACATCCCCAGGGCGAAAGCCAATGGAATAAAAGGCTTCTGTATAGCCCCAATAATCGTCTTGATTGTCTTCTGGATCAAAAATAGGGCCTGGCGAGAGGAAAATACGTTTTAATTCGCCTATGTCTTTTGTTAAAAGGCCACCAAGACGTGGGCCGATGGACTGCAAAAAGATCAATTCTTTTTTCTTTAAAATCGGGATATGCTTGATATCTGACAGGCTTTTGAATTTTTCAACATTGAATTGTGCTCTGTCAAAGCGTTTTTTTACATCTTCTGAATAGCGATAGGCATAGGTCAGCAAATCTTTAAGGTGAATAAGATAGTATTGACGGCGCTCGCTTTCGTCTAAAACTTCACGGCGCGAAAAAATGCCTTCTGTACGGTCTTTGCGGGTCATGTGGCCTCCTTTTGTGGTCGAGCAAGAGTATATAGTGTTGAAAAAAAAAATGCAAGAACTTTTTTTTAATAGTCAATAATTCAATAGCTTATGAAGGTTTTAATTTTTTTATAGACTTGCCCTAGAGTTTTTTAAAAAAGTGTCGATAAGCAATAAAGTATGGCTTTTCCGTGACTTACGATTTTTTTAATTTTTTTTTCCATAAAAAGTCCTCGTCATTTTTCAGAGTTTCTTTCTATTGATGAAAAAATGCAAAAAAAATAAAAAAAGACCTAAAGTTTTTTTGATATGTGCCGATAATATGTGTGAAGAAGCCTGAAAATGCTTTTTTGGGCTATAGACAATAAAGGCACTTTGTGTCATAATTATTGCATCAATACAAAAGATTACATGATTTTTGCAAGCAAGAGGGCGCAGCAAAGCTTGCGGAGAGTTAAGCCGATTTTACAAACAAGGGCTTGATTGTTAAAGCGTCATTTTTTGGAGGTCATCATGGCTATAAACGATATCACTAACACTCCCTATTTCAAGTCGGTAGTGCAAAATAATACGAAAGAAACGACGGGGCAGCGTGCCACGGATCGTGCTGAAAATACTGCGAACAAAGCAAGGGCAGGGCGCACAGAGGCCGATACTGTTCAGCTTTCTAGCGATAAAGTGACCATGTCTTCAGCTTCAGCTCTTGTGCAAGTGGGGGTTGATGTTGCCACAAACACTGATGATGTACGTCAAAGCAAGGTTGACCGTCTAAAAAGCCTTGTGCAATCTGGCGAATACGAGATGGATTCAAAGACCATTGCAGAAAAAATGCTTGGCTCTGAAATAGAGCTTAGCCGTTACGTTTAAGCTGCTTTTAAACCTTAATATACACTTAACTCTGTTTTAAGAGTAAAAGTTTTGCATTGTGCTTGCCTCTTGCTGGTAAGCACAATGTTTTTTTTGAAAAATTTTTTTTTCAAAATACCGAATTTTTTTGCTTGACATCTCTAAACACTTTTCGTATATTGACGCTTCATTCACTGGGGGTGTAGCTCAGTTGGGAGAGCGCTTGAATGG
>CAYJIB010000127.1:0-4509 GCA_964370125.1 uncultured Desulfovibrionaceae bacterium | reverse complement strand
ATAAGATAAATAAAGTTAATATGATAACTACCGTGAAATGGTAAGTCCCATTTAAAGAAAAACTCTAAAACCTATAAGCCCAAGCACCCCTAATCTCCCTCGAACCCAATATAAGATAACTAAAGTTAGTGAAATAACTGTCGTGAAATGGCAACTTCCATTAAATAAATCCAAATCCCAAATCCCAAATCCCAAAACTCAAAATCCAAATCCCAAAACCTCTAGCCCCCAAAACAGTAAAGTCAAGGGGGCTTAAAGAAGCTTTTTTGTGCGAGTTTCATGTTTACACGAGAAGCTCTGCAAAAACATTTTTAGAGTGCTATTTGTCGCCGCAGGCTACTACTCCCCGCGGACGCTTTCGCCTTCTTCTTGTCGGCTTTTGCAATTTATGCAGAGAGTTGTTACGGGGCGGGCTTTTAAGCGTGCTATGCTAATATCATCATCACACTCAGAGCAGACGCCATAAGAACCGTCTTCTAGGCGTTTTTGTGCGGCATGAATTTTTCTTATCAAGCGGCGTTCTCTGTCACGAATGCGCAGGGTAAAGGCACGGTCAGACTCTGCAGAGGCACGGTCGGCTGGATCTGCAAAAACTTCATTGCTTCCGGTAAGGTCTTCTAGTGTGGAATCGCCTTTTTGCTGAATTTCTTCAAGCATTTCTTGTAGAAGCTGGCGAAACATATCAAGATTTTGTTGGTCCAAGGCAGTTCTCCTCAAAGGCTGCTTGCAATTTTTTGCAAGCTTTATAGTCATTGCTTTCCTGTGTTAAGGAAAGAGCAGAGTACACAGTATACAGTTAATGCTCGACAAAATAATGAGTAAGGCCATAGGTTAAAAGCCTAGTTTACTTTACGCCCATGCAGGCTAGCGCATTCTTTTTTAGATGTAAAGCTTCTTTTTTTACTTATTTTTGAAAAAAAAGAAAAGCGTCATGTATTTTATATACATACGCACTGATTGGCTATGATTTTATTTTTTTATTTTTTGAATTCTTGTATCGACGCTTTTTATAAGCCCAAATCTTTAGAAATTTTTTGCAGGGCATGTATTGAAAGAGCTAAGAAATCGTCGATTTCGAGGCCAATATGGCTGCATTCACGCAAGGTATCTCGGCAGACAGAGGCGGCAAAGGCTTTGTCTTTAATTTTCTTCTTTAGGCTTTTGACTTCCATGCCCTCAAGGCGAGTGGGGCGTACAAGTGCGGCTGTGATGACAAGGCCGGTAACGGTTTCTCCGCAACGTAGGGCAAAGTCAAGCTTGTGTTCGGGCTTTATGTTTGTGCAATCATTGTGGGCTTTTATGGCATAGAGGCTTTCTTGTGGGATTTTGCCTTCTAAACATTCAGCTCCGACAAGGCCGTGCTTTGCGGGATCTGCCTTTGTTTGCGGAAAATCTATATCGTGCAAGAGGCCGGTCAGTGCCCAGACTTCTTCATCTTCGCCAAGCCTTTCTGCAAGAGCCCGCAAAATGGCTTCAGAGGCTAAGGCGTGCTGAACGAGATGGCCTTCTGGAGCAAAGGAATGTAAGAGTTCGAGGGCTTCTTGTCTGCTGATCATGAGCTTGTCTTCTATAAAAATTTTTAAAGCCTATCAGGCAATTCCTTCAAAAAATTATGCGCCTTCGACTGCCGCAAACTTTCCCCAAATTACCTGAAACAAAAACCAAGCAAGCGTCTTGCATCTGCAATACAACAGGCTGTTCAAAAAGGGGCGGATGCAAGGCGGACGCAGTTTTTTGCGAAATGAGTGTACGAAAAGGTATTCGACATGGAGCAAAAAAAGAATTTAACGCCGCATACGATGCTTTTGGGAAAGTTTGTCTTAATATTCGCGGATATATTCCTCTAAAGACTCCGCCGTACAAGCCTTTGACAGCCAAAAAGCAGAGGCCCAAACCATAAGGGCAGTTGCCTGCGTGTCGTCAAGCCTTTTCACCTTGCTCTCAAGCGAAGTACGACTGGCGCCATGCCGCACATGAGCCTTATTGTCTTCACAGCCATCAGCAATGCGCAAAAGCAAGTAGGACAAGCGAGTGTGCTCTGGCAGAAGTCGCACGTCTTTATGAATTTCTACGATAGTTTTGAGCTCTGCGCTGCTAAATATAGACTTGATATTGGTGATTGAACGAAAAAAAGTGTCCACAGCCCAAGGCAAAATAAATTCTGCTCCAGCGCTTTTTGTGCGGAAATAATCTTTTAACCAGCGTTCTTGTTGGTCAGAAATACGAGCGGCCACTTGCGGCATAATAGTGCACCTTCCACTTTTTTTTCAGAGCATAAACTATTTTCTAGAAAAATTCAAGAGTTTTATATAAGAAAAAACCGCATAATCTGCTGTTTATATACTTTTGAGCCTAAAAAAACGAAAAAAAATTAAGCAAGACACTTTTTTATCAAGAAAGCCAAGGCGCATTGCGAAAAGCATTGCGGAACTTGGCTTTGATTTTTTTTTACAAAAAAGTCTTTTTTATAAGGCTTTTAGCTTTTCTGGTGCAAAGGTGGCAAGGGCTTTTCTTGCGAGTATAAGTGTTGCGTCAAGCAGGGGGATTTCTTTACCATTGTGCGTCAGGCTTGATTTTGTAAGCGCAAGGGGGATTTCTGTGCAGCCAAGGACAATGGCCTCTGCCCCTTGATCAATCATGGCAATGGCTTCTGCCCTCAAAAGCTCTTTGGCTTTTTCAGAAATATTGTTAGAACAAGCCTTTACGCCAAATTCTGGGTGCGAAATGGCCTCTTGCACTCTTTGTCGTCCTTCATCGCTTGGCGCCATTGGCGTGCAGTTAGCAGCTTTAAGGGCGTCTTCATAGAGGCCTGTATCAAAGGTCCCTTTTGTGCTAAGCACGCCCACTTTTTTCACTTGTGGGTGCTTGTTTGTGAGCTCTTCAATAAGGGCTTCGATAATATGGACAAAGACAACATCTGAATGTTTTTCTCGCAAAATGCTCAAAGCTTTGTCCAAAATGCGTGGGCTGTGCGCTGTATTGCAGGGCATAGCGATAACACTTGCGCCAGCTTTAGCCAGGGTCTGCATAATATAGCCTATGGCCTCGCCGGGATTTGGCACGTCTTGACCTGATAAGAAGGCTGTGCGATCGGCGACTGTGTGCGGAAAAGAGATTTGTACAATGGGGATATGGTCTTGATCAGAGCTAGCCTTTGTTGCGTCAAGGATTTTCTTCATGCAATCAATGCCGGCCAAAGGTCCAAGACCTCCAACAATTCCAAGAGCTTTTGTGCGCATTATAATTCCTTTGTATATATTTGAAAGCCCCTGCACCTTCTTGATGCAGAGGCCTATTCTTTATCCTGCAAAATTACATTTCCCAATGTTCGGAATAGCTTCCATAAGGACATTGGTCACTTTGTTGACATTTTCGCCAAAGGTCGCAACAATCATTTCCCATGTGACGGCCTCTTCGCCCTCTCTCCAACAGTCATAGTCGGTGATCATAGCAATGGCCGCATAAGGGATAGCCGCTTCATTGGCCAAGATAGCCTCAGTTGCGACAGACATATTGATGATGTCTGCGCCCCAAGAACGGAACATATGCGATTCTGCCCTTGTTGAAAAACGAGGCCCCTCAATAGTAACAAGCGTACCTTTTTCATGGTGTGGGACATTTTTTGCCTTACAAGCGTCAACCAAAATTTGGCGCAATCTGGCATCAAAAGGATCAGCCAAGCTGGCGTGAACAGGCTTATGTGGCTCAAATTCTTCATAAAAAGTCATCTTGCGCTGCCTTGTAAAGTCAATAAATTGATCCATAACAAGCAAGTCGCCCGGAGCAACTTCCTCACGCAAAGAACCCACAGCCGTTGTTGCAACAATGCAAGAACAATTTAGAATCTTTAAAGCCGCCACATTCGCACGATAATTGACCTTGCTCGGTGAAAGCGTATGCTCCTTGCCATGCCTAGAAAGCATAGCCACAGGAACTCCATTAATCGTACCACAAACAACGGGGCCAGAAGGCTCGCCCCAAGGTGTTGTGATGACCTCCTCACGAGCGTCTTTTAAAAATTGCGGATTCTCCAAGCCCGAACCACCAATAATACCTATCTTTACAGTCATGACTTTCTCCAAGTTTTAGATTTTTTAATAAAAGCTAATAAGAACGAAGCCTTACGCTTTCGTGTTTAAAGTTGCGTAGAAAGCTTGAACAACTTTGCTCAAAACTTAACCCTTTATATAAACAGCGTCAAGAATTTTGGTGTTTATTTGAAAATAGGCGCTATATGATGAATTGGGATTTGGATTTTGAATTTTGGATTTTGGATTTGTTTTTAAATGGGACTTACCATTTCACGGTAGTTATTTCATTAACTTTATTTACCTTATATTGGGTTCGAGGGGGTTTAGGGGCTTAAGTTTTTTGAGACTTTTTTGGCTTTTTTTTTGAATGGAAGTTATCATTTCACGGTAGTTATTTCATTAACTTTATATATCTTATATTGGGTTCGAGGGAGATTAGGGGCTTATGGTGGGGAAGATATTCGCCTCGCAAGTTTTA
>CAYJIB010000126.1:0-4531 GCA_964370125.1 uncultured Desulfovibrionaceae bacterium | reverse complement strand
GGCCCCACTCCAAATACTGCTTCGCAGACGCCAGAAGCAAGTTCTGGCTTATTTTACGTGGCGCAACATTTTTGCTTTCGCAAAAATGTTGGTAGCCGGCCCTGAAAAATATCTTTTTGGCTCCATAAAATTGCCAGAAAATCGTATTTCATACTCATTTTTCTGGTGATTTTATTAGCGTGTTTTGAGCTAAAATGTTTTCAATATCAAAGGCTTACTCTATTTTTCAGTGCCGACTGCATAGGCTAATTATAACTCAATAAAAGGCCCTGGCTAACTTTAAGCCAACCGTTTAAGGTAACAAATAATAGCAGCTTAAAAGGGAGCGAAATCGTCATCGGCGAAACCATCATCATACCCATAGCCAGCAAAACATTTGAGATGATAAGGTCAATCGCAATAAAGGGCAAAAAAAGCAAAAAGCCCATCTCAAAAGCCTTTGTGAGCTCTGATATGGTGAATGAAGGGATAAGGATAAAGAGACTTTCTTCTTCGATTTTTTCATGATGAGCTGTGGGCCATAAATTTTTTGCTGTATCAATAAAGACTTGCAATACATTCGGATCGATATTTTTCTTTAAGAAGTTTTTGATCGGCATAGAGGCCGCAGGGGCTAAGACTTCAACATCTTCAAGGCTTATTTGTTCAGAAAATTCATGTCGTGAGATAATGTCTGCTGTGTCTCTAGCTACTGGTGCCATGATAAAGACGGTAAGGACTAAGGCTAAGCCGTTCATGACCATGGCTGGGGGGACTTGTTGCAGGCCAAGGGCATTGCGTACAAGAGAAGTCACCACGATGATTTTTACATAGGACGTAACCATCATGAGAAAAAAAGGCGCAAGGCCTAAGGCGGCCATTGCAAAAATAAAGAAAAAAGGATTGAATTGTGTCATCATACTCTATCCAAGCTTAACAATCTCTACACCCATAAGACCCTTCATATCGACAAGTCTGCCAAGGCCTATTTTCTTCCCATTTACTCGCAAGGTCACAGGGGCCTCTTGATCACAATTGAGCGCAAAGGTATAGCCTGGGCCTATACTTTGTAAATCGCTTAAACGTATTGAACGCCTTTCAAGCTCAAAGGTCAGCAATGTTTCAAGCTCTTCTACAACAGTCTCTAGGCTTTCAATAGCTTCTTCATCAAGCTCATTGCTGTAGGCTTCATTGTCTCTTGTGTCAGTGTTCATCTTCTCTGTGCTCATCTTCCACGCCTCCAATACTACAAGTTTTGATTGTTCAATACCACAAAATGTATGGGCAAAGACTGTGTTTGCAGCCCTTTCGCCCTTTCCCTTTAGGTGATGAAGGACAAGGCGGACTTTTTTTTGCGCTTCATTTGTCGGGCTATTGTGCCATACATCTGGCAAAAGAATGTCACAACATTCAAGGCCAAGCAGGCTTTTTTTGCTTAGAGAGACATGCCCCAGCTCAAAGGCGATGCGAAGAGGAATGTCCTTTAAGGCGTCAACATTGTTGGCACTTGCACCCACTGGCAATTGCAATAATTTTTCGCTGATCGCCTGTGTGTTTAAGGATTTGGCAAGCCACATATCGGCAAAAAGCCTTTGATTTTTATATGTTTCCTTATCTACTTCTTCACTCTCTTCTGCATCTTCTGTGTCGAGCATCTCTTGTATTTCAAGAGAAAAGCACAGTCTTGCAAAGTCTTCTTGCAAGGCATCATAAGAAAGAAAAGCAGGTCCTTCACAAATATCAACAAAGCTTTCAAGGCCGTCAATCTTCACATCGAATAAGCCTTCTAAATCATGCAAAAGAGGGGCAAAAAGATTTTCTAAAAGGGCCTCTTTTAAGGCTTTTGGCAGAACAATATCTTGTATTCCCTTTATGTTCGCTGTAATTTCATGCAAGAAAAACCAGGCATCGCCCTGCAAGGTGATATAGGCCTTTTGCTCCCCAATCATAAACAGAAGAGCGTGCGAATAGAGCGGCTTTGGCGGAGAAAAAAGAGGGCGCAACAAGGCCTTTGCCCTGCCTATCGTCATCGCATAGGGGAAATCTCGTGTACAAAGCACATTGTTTATCTTTGCGGCGGCGACAGAGGCCTTTGCTAAGGGATAGGGTCGGTATTGTTCCATCAATTTTGCCTTTGGTTCATCGAAACTATTGTATTATTCATCGGCATTCTTGTTTTGCGCTTCCATGAAAGTTCGTGAACGCCTTTGTGAATTGTTGTCTTCTGCCTGACTTTCTGCGCCCCTTGACACAGAGACAACAACGCCGCTTTCTTGCTTTGCCAAAAGACTTTGCAAACTTTGCTGACCTTCTACAAGGGTTTGGAATGATTGCTGATTGTCGCTTATTAAATGAACGTGCAAAAGACCCTCGTCATTACGATGAATGGTGATTTCAGTCTGTGGCAAGATGGCATTGTTCACTGTAATGCGCACCTCTTGCTTTTGTGCATCGGCTTGCGACACCAATATCCTTTCGGCAAGCTGTGTGGTGAGCTGCTCTACTGAGGCCGTGCTTGTTTTTTGAGCAGCGACATTTTGCGCCCCTTCATCAACTTTATTAAATTGTTTGAGCATACCTTCTCGCCCAGAAAGCAAGGCAGTAAGTTCGTCAAGCTTTGTGCTTTTTGTCTCTTCTTCACCCTCTAAGCCTGTCTCTTTGCCACTTTCTGTTTCTTGTGCATGTGGCTTTTGGCCTTTTTTTTCAGGCCCCACTTCTTTTAGTTCTTTTAGCTCTTTGCCGTCTTCTGTCATGTCTGCGCCAGTGACAAAGGCTTCTTCTTCCATTGCCGCTTCAAAGCTTTCTTGGTCTTCTTTCTCTGCGGGCTTGGGATTTTTTTCTGCTTCAACATGTTGTTGCATTCGTGCATTGTCAACTGAAATATTGCTCATAAGATTTACCTCATATAAGCTTGCTTTATGTTTTTTTCATTCTTGTAAATTCGTCTAATTCTTGCTCTTCACGCTTCATTTCTTCTTGTAGGGCTTGTTTTTTCCATAAATCTTTGTGCAAAAGAAGCTTTTCTTTGTCTTTTTGTACTTTGCTAAAAGCCTCTCTTGCTTCTTTTAAGGCTTTTCCACATTCTTGCCAAGCACTATGGGCCTCTTCACTTTCTTGTTCAAAAGCCAGCTCACGAACTTTTAATTGTTCCATTTCGTTCTTTAATTCGTCAAGGCTTCTCTTTGTGCACCTTGTGCCCATAATGGCCTGATAGCGTTCTTTTTCTTCTACAAGTCGCCAAGCCCTATATTCTTGTAAATCCTGCTGTTTTTTGTGCCAAGCCTCTTTTGCCTCTTCTTCTTTTTTGCCAGCCAAGGCAAGGTCTTGTTGTGCGAGTTCTTCTTTGTATTCACGCACTTGCAAGAGTTCTTTCAAAGGATATTTTGCTCCCTTCATCAAGCCCTCACCAGCTCTTCTAAGGCTTCTACACATTCATCCACGTCGCACCTTTCATTCTTTGATTGCCGTAAAAAAGCATTGATTTGAGGCATTTTTTCAATGGCTTCATCGGCCTCGCTGTCTGTCCCTTCTCTGTATTCTCCAATACGCAATAAAAGCTCAACCTCGGCGTATTTCGCAAGCAAAGAGCGCAATTTACCCGCATATTCTTGGTGTTCTTTGCTTGTCACCATCGGCATAACACGGCTCACACTCTCCATAATATCAATAGCGGGATAATGATTGGCAGAGGCGAGTTTGCGAGAAAGAACAATATGCCCGTCTAAGATAGAACGTGTTTCATCAGCAATGGGTTCGGTCATATCGTCGCCCTCAACAAGCACAGTATACAAGGCGGTGATTGAGCCTTTGTCAGAATTTCCCGTGCGCTCCATAAGCTTTGGCAAGGTGGAAAAAACAGAAGGCGGAAAGCCCCTTCTTGTTGGCGGTTCGCCAGCGGCAAGGCCAATTTCACGCAAGGCCCTGCCAAAGCGTGTTACCGAATCCATAAGCAAGAGGACGCTCTTTCTCTGATCTCTAAAATATTCGGCTATGGCCGTAGCTGTATAGGCGGCTTTTAGCCTTTCCATGGCCGATTTTTCTGAAGTAGAGACGACGACAACCGTTTTCTTCTTCCCTTCTTCGCCAAGGTCGTGTTCAACAAATTCTCGTACCTCACGCCCTCTTTCTCCGATAAGTGCAAGGACGCACATGTCCGCCGAACAGCCCTTAATGATTGAGGACAAAAGGGTACTTTTTCCGCCACCAGCGGCTGCAAATATGCCCATACGCTGGCCTTCTCCGCAAGTAATCAAGCCGTCTAAGGCACGAATTCCAAGGCTTATGGGCTTGTGGATAATTGTGCGGCTCATGGCTTCTGGGGCTTCAGCATAGGCTGGATAATAGGCATTTACTTGCAAAGGACCTTTGCCGTCAATAGGATTGCCAAGGCCGTCAATAACTCGCCCCAAGAGCTCTTTGCCCACGGGGACAGAATGCACTTTTCCTGTGGGGATGACTTCTGTTTCTGGGGATATGCCTTGCATATCGCCAAGAGGTGTCAAAAGGGCTATATTTTTTATAAAACCAACGACTTCTGCCTTCAGCTCCCAAC
>CAYJIB010000125.1:4234-4683 GCA_964370125.1 uncultured Desulfovibrionaceae bacterium | reverse complement strand
TATGACCTTCGGGGGCTACGTCCTGTAGCCCCACTCACTAATTGAAGCTAAAAAACGCATTTCCATGTGTTTTTCAGCCTCGACTAACTGGTGAGGTTACGTTCGTACAAATTCAAAGCCACCAATTTCTCACTCTCCATACGCTTCCTCACAGCGTCTTGAACTCTCGGCGTAGACGATTGGAAGCGATCCGCACGCTCAGCATACACTTGCTCAATAATCGCAGGCTCTTGCATTTTTCCTTCAACATCCTGCACATTTAAGGCAGTCGCCACTTTCTCAAAAATACCAATAGCGCCCTTTGGTCCGTGTTGAACAGCTGTACTCCAAAGCACTTCTTTCATAGCTTCAGAGAAGTTTTCTGTGCTATAACCCGCTTTTTCTAGGCCTTCAAGGGCAGGCAAATAATGACTTTCATGAATGAATTGTTCTTGTAAATCACAAAAGCG
>CAYJIB010000125.1:0-4224 GCA_964370125.1 uncultured Desulfovibrionaceae bacterium | reverse complement strand
TTTCCAAGCCTCAGGCATAGCCCCAGAACGTGAAGCCTTATTGCTTGGGCCTGCATTTTCTAAAAATTTTGCTAAATCAGGCGCTTTTTCTTGCAAGAAGGCAATGAATTTGTCCATAGAGCCTGGGCGAGAAGCTATCTGATATTTACCGTATGAAGTGCCGCCATTTTTGTCATAACCGATGGCATGAAAACCTCGTCCGCCCGATTCAAATTGAGCGGAAAGATGCCCAAGCCCTGCCCCGCTTGTTTCCATCTTTGTAGGCTGAACTGCAGGCTGATTTTTTTGCAAAGAGGCTTGTGTCAGCTGATTGCTTGTGTCTTCGCCCTGCCTTTTTGCCACATTTTCAAGACGACGTAGGCTTGTAGAATCAAGCGCTATGCCATTGTGTCTCAAAGCATTGAGGGCTATGCCCTGCCCTTGATGCAGAGGAATGCCTCTTGGGCTGTAGATGTCGCTTTGCCGAAGCGCAATTCCCTTTGCCTCTTCTCTTTCTTTAAGGGTTGGGGCGAAATGTTGCGTATTTTCAGTGGCTTTGGCATTTTCTGCTCTATTGGCTGCATTGGCTATTTCTTCATATGAATTGTTCTTGCTTTCAACGACTTGTGAAGCTTGCACTGCTCTTGTGTCTTCAGCATTTGCTTGAGTTTTTTCTAAGGCCTCAAGCTTGGCCATAGCTTCAGGCATGTGCGCACCACTTGCCATAAGGCCCTGAAGGGCTGTGCTTGATTGCGTAACAAGTGAGCCATTGGCAAAATTGAGTGCAGATTGCAAGTCTTTTTCTCTGCTTTCTGGCTTTGAAACATGCTGAGCCATACCAAGAAAGGGGACAGATTGCCCTGATTGAGTGTTTTGTTTGAGCAGGGCTTTTTGACTTTGTTCCATAAGAGGCGCGAAGCTATCTTTGTCAACATTTTGGCGGTAATCTGTATTTGCGGGGCTTCGTAGGCTGCCCCGCACCTCATTATTGACAGACGCTTGTGGCGAGAATATGTTGAATATGCTCATAAAAAACCTCTTACTTGCTGAATTTATTGGGATTTGCTTGTTTCTTTCCTGGATTGCGGGGAAAGAAGCAAAGCTTTTCTCAAAATACAAGTAGCAAGAAGAATGCCAGCCTTAGAGGTGGGCTTAAATTGTTTTTTCTTTGAGAAGAAGTTATTGTTTCACTTGAGTTGTTTATATACTCTATGTAGCATATATTCTATAAAAAAACTAAAGTGAAGCAGTAACTTCCATTTAAAAAATAAGCTCTTCCAAAGCCTGATCCTCAAAAAAACAATCCTATACTCACTTAATCAATCAAATAATACTGCACGCGACTCTCAAGCCTGATCTTCATCTTCTGCTGTTCAAGGCCACTCCCAGAAGTCACAAAAAAGTCGCCCTGGCTGGCCTCTCGAATCTTTCCAAGCTCAGCCCCCGTTACATCAGCAAAATACTTCGCCAAAGCATAAGCATTCCTTGCAGCCTCTTCAACCATTTCACCCTTGATAGCCTCAAGAGCCGTAAAAGAATAACGCGCCTGACTGCTGCTGTACTGATTTGAAAGAGTGATTCCCTTACTCATAAGTTCACCAAGCAAACCCGTAATCTGCGTAACAAGCTCAACCTGCTCTGAATTGACAACAACAGATCTTGTAATAAGATACAAAGGATTGTCTTCTTTTACTGTTTCACTTTCTGCGGCCTGCTCGCTTTGTTCTGGCTGTTCAGAAGCCTTTCCCATAGCCTCAGATCTCGCCATGCCACCAGAAGAAGCAAGAAGAGCATTGTCGGCCATAAAGGCATTGTCTGCCCGTAAAATATCGTTAGGACTTTGAAATTGCACATTTGGCGGCGAAGCAACAATTTCTTTATCGCTTAGGCCCTTATCTTTTAAAAATTGCAGAATCATTTCAGTGTCTTTATCGATTTTCTTTACGGCCTCTTCCATATTGTAACTGCGCACCATAAAGGAAATAGGCAAGACAACTTTATTGGCCACAACTTCACGCTCGGCAAGACCTGTCACAGAATAGGTCCTTGCCTCAATGTCTGCTTGAATGCGGCTATCAAAAAGAGCATTGCCTATCGTGTACAAGCCCAAAAAAAGACACAGGCCAATGATAATGTTTGATTTACAATGATCGTTCATAGTTTTTCCTTTTTTGAATAGTATAAAAATTTTATTAAGCCCTACACGCAAAAACACCCCTATCAAGGCCGGCTAAGTCTTTATACGTGCGGACTTTTTGCCAAGGGGGGTTTTTGCACAAAGCACGCACGGCTTCGCCTTGGTCAAAGGCGTGTTCCATAATCAAAAAACCTTTTCCTTTAAGGTTTTTTTGTGCATGATACACAATGGACTCAAGATATTCAAGCCCTGTACTCTCAAAACACGAAGGACTAAGCGCTAGAGCTGGCTCAAAAAGACGCACATTGTCATCAAGCTCAAGATAGTCCTTTTTGCTGATATAGGGCGGATTAGAAAGCAAAAGCTCAAGAGAAGCATCAAACAAAAGCGGCTCTGTGAAGCTTGCCTGCACAAATTGTAAACGCTCTAACACGCCGTACTTCTTTGCATTTTCTTTTGCAACTGCTAGGGCTTTTTCAGAAATGTCAATAGCTATCCCCTTCCACAAAGGGCGCTCTGCAAGCAAGGTAACCGCAAGACAGCCAGAGCCCGTGCCAAAATCGGCAAAGACAAGTTCTTCATCTGGCAAGGCGCAAAGGGCTTCCTCTATAATATGTTCGCTTTCAGGCCGTGGAATAAGCACATCCTTTGTCACCCTAAACACACGCCCAAAAAATTCCCTTTCTCCAAGCACATAGGCCACTGGTTCGCCTTGTTCACAACGCTCTATCGCCTGCAAGAAAATCTTTTCTTGTTCAACTTGTAACGGCAAATGGTCACAAAGCAAAAGGCCTACCCTCTCACAATCAAGGCTTTTTGCCATGCACATCTCAGCCGTCAAGCGGGCCTGATCGATGCCTCTCTCTACAAGTTTTTGTGTGGCTTGGTGGATATATTCTTTGATGGTCATGCAATATGGTACCGCTTTAAATATTTTAAGAAAGTTTGGTCATGTTCTTGCACTATATGCAAAATGCAAAACAGGCGCAAGAATCTTTTTAGCCTTGGAAAGAGCGCACAGCAAAAAACTTTATTGCACAATAAAACACATTCTTGCACAATAAAATACATTCTTGCACAGCCTTGGCGCACAATTTGCATATATCTAGGCAAGGTGCTCCACAATATTTCGGAGCATGAGGAGATAATTATGCAAAATGGAGTGTTTACCGGCCTTTTTGCTGCTTTAAGCACAGAACACCGCATGAACAATATCGCCAATAATTTGGCGAACGCAAATACCACAGGCTATAAAGAAGACCATTTGGCCTTTCGAGACACCATGGTGCAATTTGCGCATGACAAAATTATGGAGCCCATTCAAAATGTGCGCTCTGAGCCTCTTTTCCCAAAACCACATATCATGGCCAGGGTGCGTATTGCCGAGGCAAAGACCGATCATTCACAAGGCGCTATGCAATATACAGGTTCATCGCTCGATATGGCGATAAGCGGAGACGGCTTTTTTCAAGTGACAGACGCAAATGGCAACAATTTTTATACCCGCAACGGCTCTTTTACTATTCAGGCCGATGGCGCTCTTGTCAACAAGCAAGGCCTTGCAGTTATAGGGAGCGAAGGGCCAATCACTGTCCCTGCTGGCACGAAGAATGTCCATGTCTCGCACGATGGCAATGTCATTGCGGACAATGTGCCTCTTGGGCAAATTACTGTCACCTCTGTGCCGCAGCTTTCTTCCTTGGAAAAAGTTGGGGGGAGTAATTATCGCATAAAAGAGGGCACAAATCCTGAACTTCTTGACGCTTATGAAGGCGGGGCCTTGGTCAATCAGGGCTTTTTAGAGGCTTCAAATGTCAATGTTGTTGAGGAAATGGTCAAGATGATTGAGGTGCAGCGTATGTTTGAGGCGACGCAGAAGGTTATGCAGACTTCTGACACGCTCGACAGGAAGGCGTGGGAGCAGTTGGGCTCTTACCCCCGTTAAGAAAGCTGTTCCTCAATAAATTCTTTTGCTTTCTGGCGGCGTTAAATCCTTTTTTTGCTCCATGTCGAATAGCATAAGACTATACTCATTTCGCAAAAAAAGCATTTGCCTTGCCAGAAAACAAAATCTCTTTATTGAGAAACAGCTTTGAAAGGCAGGGGAA
>CAYJIB010000124.1:0-4866 GCA_964370125.1 uncultured Desulfovibrionaceae bacterium | reverse complement strand
TGGCGGTGGCTTCGATTTCTCTTTGCCTGAGGTTTGCTTCTCGCAATGCCAGTTCCTGTTCTTTTTTGGTAAGCTCTTCTGCTGTCATGCTATTTTCCTCGTTCACAATGTCTTTAGGTCTCATACACTTTTCCTCATGCTTTTTAGGATTTTAGTTCACGGATAAGGGTATTGGCCTCTCCGCCGGTTAAGTTGCCAATGCTCTTGCCGTATCGTTCTTGACAGAGTTGCTCTACTGGTATGCCACGCTGACCTCCTACATTTAAAAGAAACTCTATTTGTTTATCGCTAGCAGGTTTAGCGCCTCCACCGTTGAGAGCGTCTTTGCTTTGTGGTGTTTGCCTTTTGTTTGATGCTCCATAAAAATCCTTGTTAGCTTGTTGATGTTTAGGCTGTTCGCAGCTGCTTTGACTTGTAAGCCTTTCAAGTTCTCTTTGCATATTGCTCAAGGCCATTTCCGACGCCTCTTGAATTGTCCTTCCTTCGCCAGTCATAGTGGCACTAAAGCCTTCCTTGCCTTGAATGGTCGTTTGACAGACATACATATTTTGCACCTGTCCTGCAGAGTTGCTTGTGATTTCCTTCATGCTCATTTGATTTTCTCCATATTTGCTTTTGTTATCATGATTTTACCTTCACTTGAATAGACAGTCCCATCGAATTGAGAACGCTGTTTATCGTCTCATAGCGGGGTTTTGATCCAGCCTTCAAAGAGCGATAAAGGCTTATGCGGTTGAGCCCCGCATCGTTGGCGATCTTCTCTAAGCCTTTGGCTCTGGCGACTACCGATAGGGCATCCAAAAAGGCGTCTGTGCCTTGATTTTGAGCTTGATCAAGATAATCGACGATGCTTGCATCGCTCACTTCAAAGGGTGATGAAGGTGCTTTTTGTTTCGTTTCTGCTTTCATATCAATCCTTTATGATAGTTTGATGTTTTGTTTACAGTAAGACTCCTGCACAATTCATTGTGTGGAGTCTTACGGAGCTTTAGCGTCAGCTAAAGCGACCAAAAATTAAGAATAGGCGGAGCTTTGCTTCGCCGTTAAGTGATTACCCTAAATATTTTTTTGGGTGCCTTTAGCACTGCACAGCAAGACTTTAAAAATATAAGCTTACACGCAATTCCATGCCGACTTTTATTAAAAAACAATTATGCAGTGCTCTTACATTTGTCACTTTCCTATATAATAGTCGTGCTAAATGTTGATTTGATAGCGTTTAGCTAAGGTATGCGAAACGCACAGACGCACAGGCGCACAAATTGATTTTACTTGCTCCAGTTGTGCAAACAAGCTCCTTATGTATTAAAATAATTTACAAAATCAAATGGCTATAACACAAAAGCACAGGCAACTTGCTAAACTTCCGAAGTCGAAAGAATGCTTGTGCGCCTGTGCGTTTGTGCGTTTATTTTGTTTGTATTTTAATTAAAGAGTATGTCGCTACCCGGGGACGAAGGTTTTGACTTTTCCGTATCTAAAGGTATCAAAATCCCAATTCCTCGAAAGTTTTGACCGCTTACAGATTTGGTCTCCATAACCTGACCATTTTTATTGAGTTTGAGCATTTCTCTTTGCCTTAGCTCTTCTTTAACAGCGTCTGAACTTAGCCCCTTGCAATGCTCTGTAAACCTGGTCGATAAGAAAAAATACACCATATTCGTGCCATCTTCCCAACGATAGCCCAAATAATTTGGCATGTGATAATTCGAGGCATTTTTATCACCATTTTGAAGCTCAACAAATTGCGTCATTCCATACAATTCAATACTCTTAAAGATAGCCTCGATACTTTTTTCAACTTCTAAATTGCCAAGGCCAGGTCGTAAGTCAAGCCATGTCGCAAACCAACGCCCAGCGGCATCAAAGGCCTCCCCCTTGTCATAGGGTAAAATGCCAAGCTCTATGGCGAGCTCTCCAGTGGCGGCAATGAGTGAAAACTTTCTGCACACTCTTTGCACTTGCCCTGAAGATTTTTCTGGAAGGTGTTGCTTTTCAAAAGTTTTTGACATTTCAAGGATGCTGTCTGTTGAGGCTTCTTTGTTTTCGCATAAATGCTTGAGAAATGCACGAAGAGGACTTCCATAGTATTTTTTGCTACGCTCTGACAGGACTTGGCTCAATTGGCCTGGCCCCTCATGGCTATGCAAATTGTCGAATGTTGCCTGACTATTCACACCTCCAATAGGCAAATCAATGACACGAACTTCTTGACCAGCCATGGATTTCAGCTTCCCGCTTTCAGCGATTTTTTGTGGTATAGTGAGCTCACCAGTGGAAAGCAAGTTCACCCGCCATTGGGAGGTTTTTCGCAAAATGGCTTCGGAAGTCATGCGGTTTTTTGCCTCGCCATTGATGAGCATATACACTGTTCTGCCAACACTGTCCCCCACAGCTTGGCCGAGTTCGTCAAGCACAAGCAAGCCATCATTATGTTCTGCCGCAATGGCTTCTAAGGCATTGTCCGTGCTGCGCCAAGAGCGAATATAACCATTGCGCCCACCGCCACCACATACACTGCCAGCAACAAGGGCACAGGTTGTCTTGCCCGACGAAGACGTTCCATAAATATTCATACCAATGCCTTCCTCTGAACAAAGCTTGAGCACTGGGCCAGTTAATGCTAAAGAAGTCATAAGCACGAACAATGAATTGCCCTTACACAAAGAACCGATATGCTCTTGCCATTCTTCAAGAGATCCACTGCATTGATGAAAATGCTTTGACCCATTGCCTTGAAACTCAACAACTTCCTCACTAAGCCCAAAACTCACATCAGGCAAAATATAGTTTTCATCATGCCAGCCCAAAAGCTTAGTCGACTTGGTCACCTGCTCGGGAAGTATTGCATTCAAAACATAGCGGGGCAGGTGCTTTTTCGCCAAATTTATATCTGTAATCTCAAGGCCAGCATCAAGAAGCTCGCCCAAAAAGATGTCTGTCTTGGCAATATCCTTCATAAAAAATTCCAAAGTAGCATCACCAGCAGCATTTTTGACCCACACAGTCCGCCCCCAACCCTTGCCATCCATGGCACAAACTCTACGCAAAACCTTGATTGGCGATGAAATCAGCCTTGGTTCACTTTGCTCGTCCTCTTCAGCGATACCTTTTAAATACAGGCCGTCATCATTAACTATATAGCCAGAGGCTATGGAATATTCTTTCTGCCTTTGGATCGCCCATAAATCATTGGGAGAAGCCACAGCGCAGTCTTGCTGGCAGTCAAAAAGAGACTTGATGTGCCTACACGATACATATTTCTTTTCATTGATGTATTGCTTTGCGTGGAGGCATTTTTTCTCTGTATCTTCATAGGAATATTCAGGGTGAGGGGTACTGAGCACATGAATAAGCTTTTTCCCCATTTCGCCAAAAGGCAGAAGCAGACCTATCATGGCAAACCATTCAGGCTCTGAGAGCGATTGTGCATTGTTTGCGCAATGGGTCATGAACTTACACTTAAATAGCGATTCCAGTAGAAGAAAAGGCTCTCTTTTTTTCCTTGGGCTAGAGATAAGCCATTTGAATAAATCAAAGAGATTTTTTAACCAGACATGAGGAGCAGTATCCTTTGGGAGAGAGCTTTTTGGCAATTCTCGAGGCTTGTCTGTGAGGCTTTGCAATTCTTTGAGATCCATTTGTAGCAATTCACCAACTGTAATGGGGACTTTGTACTTGCCATTTGGTCGAAGGATATTGGCACAACGCAACAACCTTCCACGCCCCATGCTGTACATACCCATGTCAAAATAGGGTTGAGTCTCAATGTCGATAAGCTTCAAAATACTACGAACCACGCCTTTGTAAATTTTTGGCAAATAAGGGTCGCCGTGCTCTGCTCCAAAATGAATTGCAGGTATAATGACATGACAACCCTTGCCACCAGAAAGCCAGCAATGGATAAATTCTTGGGGCACCCCGTACTTATGGATAAGTTTTCGCACGAGCCTTCGTGTCACTTCAATACCCTTGATTGGATCGCCTTTGCAGTCGATGTCTACGACAAAATCGCCTTTACGAATCGGTTCAGGGCCTTTTTCCTTCACTTCATAGCTAAAAGAAGTCGTGCTTATCGCTGTGTAGCCCTAGCTAGGGCCTCTTGAATGGCCTCTTCTGTATCCTCAATTACCGCCCACCTAGAGAATTGCTTTCTTTGCTTTTCTGTTGGGGTATCTGCATAACCGGCATATCTAATAAAACTCTTCATGATTTTAACCTCACGTATATTTTTTTGAGCCCTCGCTCCAAGCACCACACACTGAATTAAGCTTGTCACTGGTATTTGCTTTTGTAGCGGTCTCATATAATAGTGGTGTCCTTTGATGAAAGGTTTTATTAGGCGGTGACGGGCTCAAGCTAAGAGTGCTGTCTATGCTACCAGCCGATGCTACCTTGTCAGACAGAGTGAGTGCTTTTAAGGCTTGATAGTCGGCCTTAGCTAAGGCAAAAACAGAAGCTCAAATTGCTTAAAGCTTGTGAAGGTCTAGGTGATGCCCTTCTATATATGAGTGGGAGGAGGGAAGGTGGAGGCATGACAGGATGGGAATTGTGCCGATTTTTGGTGACGTAGTTTTCAGGACTTTGATGACGGGCTTCTCAATAGGCAACTTGTTAACTAGCTGAAATGTAAAGGAAAGCCAAATTCAACGCTCCCGCTTTCGCCCAAAAACACCTTTTTGGGAGCAATTTGGTCGAAAAATGTGAGCACTTTTGGGCGCTTTAGGGCCCCTTTGGGAGCAAATTGGTCGAAAAGGATGGCACTCTTGGGAGCAGAGCATTTGTTCTGGGAGCAAGAAATCTCTTGCTCCGAAACATTCCAATGTCAAGTGCAACACATTTTTTGAATGAACTCAATTGGCGATA
>CAYJIB010000123.1:0-5052 GCA_964370125.1 uncultured Desulfovibrionaceae bacterium | reverse complement strand
TTCGACATGGAGCAAAAAAAGGATTTAACGCAGTAGACGCTGCTTTTTCAACGCCCTGTTAGATGGTGGTGTCGATTTTAGTGCCTATGCCTTGTTCATTGCGCACATCAGTAGGGAGCTGTGGCGCAGCATTAATAAGCTTCTCAACAGAAGATTGTTGCACGTCCAAAGTCTTTTGAAACATAGACGCACTCGAGCTCGTACTTAAAGAAGCCGTTTCCATAGCAGTTTTTTGTGCAATAGGATCCATAAATTGCCTCCCAATTTTTTTGGATTTGTTCAGCTAGAGGGCCGCTAGGCTGCATAGTATTCCTTGGCGGCCGCTCTAAGTTTTTTGCTTGCTACAAGCAAGGTAAAAGCTTTATCGGTTATTGCCAAAAAAACTTTAGGTTTTTTTGATAATAACTACAAGTCAAGAAAAATACGCTCTTGTGCATTACATCAAAAAAAAGTATGCTCAAAAAATGCAAGAAAGACCCTTCAAACTCATCAGCAAATTCCAGCCCCAAGGCGACCAACCAGAAGCCATAAACAGCCTTGCCATCAATGTTGAACAAGGTGTACAAGACCAAATATTGCTTGGTGTGACAGGCTCGGGAAAGACCTTCACCATGGCCAATGTCATCGCCCGCTGTCAAAGGCCAGCCCTTATTCTTGCCCCAAATAAAACCCTCGCAGGCCAGTTGTATAACGAATTCAAAGAGCTTTTCCCGCACAATGCCGTCGAATATTTTGTCTCTTATTATGATTATTATCAGCCAGAGGCCTATGTCCCTTCTTCTGATACTTTTATCGAAAAAGATTCTGCTATCAATGACGATTTGGACAAATTGCGACACGCTGCAACCCATGCCTTGCTCACACGTCGTGATGTTATTATTATTGCTTCTGTCTCGTGCATTTACGGTCTTGGTTCGCCAGAATACTATGAAAGATTGATCTTGCCTGTTGAGCAAGGCCAGCAAATTTCGATGGATTCTGTCATGAGCCGTCTTGTCGATGTGCAATACAAGCGCAATGACATTGACTTTCACCGTGGCACTTTTCGAGTTCGAGGCGATGTGCTTGAGGTTATCCCGGCTTATGAACACGAAAGGGCTTTGCGCCTAGAATTTTTTGGTGATGAAATAGAACAGGTGAGAGAAATTGACCCGCTTACAGGGGAAATTTTGGGCAATATCGGCAAAACCGTTATTTACCCTGCAAGCCATTATGTGACCGATCAAGACAATTTGCGCAGGGCCATGCACGATATCCGCCTTGAGCTTTGCGATCGCTTGCAAGAATTTGAAAAAAACAATCAGCTGATAGAATGCCAACGCCTTGATCAGCGCACGCAGCTTGACCTTGAAATGATGCAAGAGCTTGGTTATTGCACTGGCATCGAAAATTATTCTCGTCATCTTGACAATCGTGCTGAAGGCGAAGCTCCAGCGACACTTTTGGATTACTTCCCTGACGATTTCTTGCTCTTTGCGGACGAATCGCATATTTCTATCCCGCAAATTGGCGGCATGTACAAGGGCGATAGATCTCGCAAGCAAACCCTTGTAAATTTTGGCTTTCGTCTGCCTTCTGCCCTTGACAATCGCCCCTTAAACTTTGAAGAATTTTTGGAGCGCAGAAGGCAAGTCATCTATGTTTCAGCCACCCCCGGCCCTTGGGAAATCAATCAATCCCAAGGTCTTGTTGTTGAGCAAATTATCCGCCCAACAGGCCTTTTAGATCCCCTTGTTTCTGTGCGCCCTGTAAAAGGGCAGATTGAAGACCTGCTTGGCGAATGCCTTTTGCGCATTGAAAAGGGCGAGCGTGTGCTCATCACCACCCTCACAAAGCGCATGGCCGAAGACCTGACAGAATACTTAGCCAATGCTGGCGTAGCTACTCGTTATTTGCATTCTGACATTGACACAATGGAGCGCATGGCCATCATCAAGGCCTTGCGGGCAAAGGAATTTGATGTGCTTGTCGGCATCAACCTTTTGCGAGAAGGGCTTGATATTCCAGAGGTTTCTCTTGTTGCCATTATTGATGCCGACAAAGAAGGTTTTTTGCGTTCTGTTGGCTCGCTTATCCAAACCTTTGGTCGAGCGGCAAGGCATGTCAATGGCAGCGTCATCATGTACGCCGACAGAATCACCCAGTCTATGCAAAAAGCCATGGACGAAACCGCAAGGCGACGAGAAAAGCAAAGCGAGTGGAATATTTTGCACAATATCACACCGCAAGGCGTACAAAAGGCTCTCGATTCTATTCTTGATACCCTGTATACGGCGTCGGGTAATGCTTCTGGCAGCGCTTCAGGAAAGAGACGCAAGGCTTCGCAAAAAAATGTGCAATCTGCTGTTGCAGAAAGCGAATCTTTGACTTTTGTTGACGCAAAACAGGCCACAAAACACATTAAAGGGCTTGAAAAAGCCATGCGAGAGGCCGCAACCGCTCTTGAATTTGAAAAAGCCGCCCTGTATCGGGATCAAATTCGGACTTTACGAGAAAAGTTTTTGCAAGTATAAAAAGACCTGTGGAATGAATCTATTTTTTAAGGCAGTCAAAAGGCATGAAAAAAAACGCAAAAAAAAACGAAGCCGCCCAAATGTCCCTCTTTGACACAGCTACAAAAAGTGAGGCTTTTTTAGAAGAGCATCAAAGAAACAAGGAAGCTTCTGTAAAAACAAAGCAAGTAGAAGCCCTTGAAATGCCAAAAGAAAAGGCAATCGATGCGGCCTTTGTCGAGAAATATCTTGATTCCAAAAGCTTAGCTGAAGCCAAAAAAGCCAAAGAAATCATGGAAAAGCTCGGCCTCTATCTCAACTATCATGCCACAAAATACCACACCTTTGACAGCCCAGAAATCTCTGACGCCGACTACGACAAAGCCTTTCAAGCCTTGCTCGATCTCGAAGAAGCCTATCCTGAGTTTCAAAGCCCCAACTCGCCAAGCTTACGCGTCGGCGGCGAAGCCCTCCCTTTCCTCCAAGAAGCCACGCACCGCCAACGCATGTACGGCCTTGACAATGTCTTTGACAATAAAGATTGGCTGGCCTTTTGCACACGCATTGATCGTTTCTTAGCCGAAGAAGGCGCAAAAGGCGCAAAAGAAGCCAGAGAATTTTGGTGTGACCCAAAGCTTGACGGTCTGGCCCTTGAATTGATTTATGAAAACGGCCGCTTAACACAAGCCATTACAAGGGGCGATGGCGAAAAAGGTGAAGATGTCACCGCAAATGTACGCACCATCCGTAATGTGCCGCTTTCCCTCTTAGCCGATGAAAAGTTCGGTCTGCCGCACCTGCTCGAAATACGCGGCGAAGTCCTTCTCCCTAAAAAAGCCTTCCTCGCCCTAAACACCCGCCAAGAAGAAGCAGGACAAAAAAGCTTTGCCAATCCCCGCAATGCCGCCGCTGGCTCACTCCGCCAACTCGATCCAAAAATCACAGCAACAAGACCCCTCGCCTTCTATGCCTACGGCCTTGGAACTGTCCAAATGCAAGAAGGTTTTTCACCCTTCACAAAGCACCACGACTTCATGGCCTATTGCCAAAGAATGCACTTTGATAGGCCAAAAGGCGGCGCACTCTGCCTTAGCGCAGAAGCCGTCACCACAAAGTACCAAGACCTCATGGAAAAACGCCATGACCTGCCCTATGAAATAGACGGCATGGTCGTGCGCCTAAACGACCTCTCCCTACAAGAAGCCCTTGGCTTCACCGCAAGGGCTCCCCGCTTTTCTATCGCATGGAAATTCCCCGCCGAGCAGTCCCAAAGCCTCATCAAGGACATCACCATTCAAGTCGGCCGAACAGGTGTCCTCACCCCCGTTGCCGAGCTCGAGCCCGTCCTTGTCGGCGGAGCTGTTATCACACGAGCCACCCTTCACAATGCCGATGAAATCAAAAAGAAAGACGTGCGCCTAAACGACACCGTCATCGTCCAAAGAGCGGGCGACGTTATCCCAGAAATCGTCTCAGTCGTCCTAGAAAAACGCCCAAAAGACAGCGCGCCCTACCTCTTCCCCAGCGCCTGCCCCGTCTGTCACAGCACAGTCCAAAAACCCAAGAACGAAATCGCTACATTTTGCGTCAACAGCTCTTGCCCAGCCGTCCTCCAACAATCCCTTATCCATTTTGTCTCCAAAGCAGGCCTCGACATCGACGGCTTCGGCGAAGCCTTAATAAAAAGCCTCCTACAAAACGAAAAAGTCAAAAGCTCCGTTGACCTCTTCACCTTAAGCATAAACGATTTTCTCCAACTCGAAAGAACAGGCCCAAAACTCGCCCAAAAACTCCACAAAGCCCTTGAAAAAGCCAAAAAAAACGCCCCTTTACACAAATTTATAGCCGCCCTCGGTATCCGCCACATAGGCGAGCAATCCGCCAAAGCCCTCGCAGAAAATTTCCTCACCCTCGATGCCCTACAAAAAGCAAGCTTTGAAGACCTTCAAAGCATTAAAGACATCGGCCCGCAAGTCGCCGCCTCCATTCGCCTCTTCTTTGACGACACAAACAACCAAGACATGCTCGCCCGCTACAAAGACCTAAACTTCTGGCCAACACAAAAAGCCCCCACAATACAAGAAGGGCCCTTACTCGGAAAAACCCTCGTCTTCACAGGCTCTCTCTCAATGTCACGCTCAGAAGCACAAGAAAAAGCCACAGCCCTCGGCGCAAAAATAGGAAGCTCCATCTCAAAAAATACAAGCGTCCTCATCGCAGGCGAAGCCGCAGGCTCAAAACTCGAAAAAGCCAAAAAACTCGGCATCGAAATCTGGGACGAACAAAGATTTAAAGATTTTGCCTCCGGCGGTTAAAGGCAATGCCTGCGGCGCTTAAAGGCATAAAGGCAATGCCTCCGGCGGCCAAAGGGGACGATCCCCTTTGGAAACCTCAAATTAGGATATATTGAGACTTAGTCCAAGCACAAAAGCCTCTCTTCGAACAAAGCGAGGGAGAAGACTGCCGCAGGCTACGGCCTGCTCTGTTGAGGGGGAGGCAAAAGGCCTTCCTTATAGCCTGCGGCAGCAGCTCGCGGTAGCGAGCTTTGAGCGAATGCAGG
>CAYJIB010000122.1:0-5075 GCA_964370125.1 uncultured Desulfovibrionaceae bacterium | reverse complement strand
AGGCATGGGTCTGCAAAACCTTGATCTCCGGTTCAAATCCGGATGCCGCCTCCAGCCTTTAATGCCAACTCGTCCCCTAGCTCTAGGGGTTTTTTTGTATCTTTTTTTCGCCTAAACACCACAGCCATTACCAAAAACGCCATGGAAAAATCCCTTCTCAATACCCTAGGAAACACGCCCTTAGTGCAGTATTCTGAAAATATTTGGGCAAAACTCGAATATTTTAATCCTGCCGGTTCAATCAAAGATCGCACCGCTTTTGCTATTTTAACAAAGGCACAAGAAAGGGGCGAGCTTAATGCGCATTCAATTATTATTGAAGCAACAGCGGGCAATATGGGGGTCGGTCTTGCCTTTTGTGCGGCCATTATGGGTCTTTCTTTTATTGCCATAATGCCAGAAAATGTCACAAAAGAACGCAAAGACCTTATCTGTGCTTATGGTGCAAAAATTATCCTAACGCCAAAAGAGCTTGGAATGCAGGGCGCAGTTGAGGCCGTGCAAAAGCTTGCCGATAATTTGCGTTCTCAAGGCAAATCTGTTTTCCTCACCAAACAGTTTGAAAATTTTGACAATGTCCTTGCTCACTATGAAGACACAGGCGAAGAGATTTGGCAACAAACACAAGGCAAGATCGATATCCTTGTTGCGGGCATAGGCAGCGGAGGAACAATCTCTGGTGTTGCGAAAAAATTGCGTGAAAAAAAACCAGCAATTCAAATCGTTGGCGTAGAGGCAAAAGAAAGCCCCTTGCTCAGTCAAGGTTATGCAGGCAGCCACACGATACTTGGGATAAGCCCAAACTTTGTGCCAAAAATCCTGCACACAGATCTTATTGACCGCTTTATAGCTGTTTCTTCAAACGAGGCAAGAGAAAAAGCCAAAAAAGCCTCACAAAAAGGCTTCTTGCTTGGTCCCTCATCTGGGGCAGCACTTTTCGCAGCAAAAGAGATAGCCAAAGAAAGCCCCGAGGCCTTTATCGTAACGATATGCGCCGACAATGGTGAACGCTACCTCTCGCAAACTTAAAAAAACTTTCCCAAAAAAATTTATTGACGATTAGGCCTTTTTTGGGCACTCTGTACGCTAAGAAAAAGCATAATGACATTTTTAAAAGGGAGATTTTCTATGGAATTTTTGAAGTCCTGCCTAAACACACTCAAAAGCGATATCAAGACTGTCTTGCAAAAAGATCCAGCTGCAAAAAGCACCTTTGAAGTTGTGCTTCTCTATCCGGGCTTTCACGCCATCTTAGCGCACCGTATAGCACACAAATTGTATAATTGGGGCATTCCTTTTTTTCCTCGCCTCATCTCGCAACTTTCTCGCCTCATCACAGGTATTGAAATCCACCCTGGCGCAACAATCGGTAAAAATTTCTTCATCGACCACGGTATGGGCGTTGTGATTGGTGAAACCTGCATTATTGGGGATGATGTGCTGATTTATCAAGGTGTTACCCTTGGCGGTACAGGCAAAGACACAGGAAAACGTCACCCAACTGTTGAAGATTGCGTGACAATCGGGGCGGGCGCAACGGTTCTTGGTAATATCCTTGTTGGGAAAAACAGTAATATCGGTGCGGGTTCTGTGGTGATCGGCAATGTGCCAGAAAATGCTACGGTTGTTGGCATTCCTGGGCGCACGGTGCTTGAGCGTGTCTTTGTGCAAGGCCAACTTATGCACAATAAAATCCCTGACCCCGTGAGCAAAGAGCTCGAAAATATCAAAGCACAATTACAAGAGCTTCAAGAAAAATCCCAAGCTCCACTAAAGGAAACAACTGAAAACAACGAGCTTTTATTGCTCAGAAGGCAAGTGCACATGTTGCAAGAACAAGTCCGACAGCAAAGCCTTGCGCCCATAAAAGCTGAATTGAGCGCAGTTAAAGGGCAAGCGCAAAAAAATCATGACAGCATAAGGGAAATAATGACAAAGAGTGTGCCCAGCAAAAACAGCCCAAAAGGCAAGGGCAAGAAAAGATAATTTCACACAACAGAAAAAAGTCTTTTAGGGTTGGCTATCAATGTTTTTGCTTTTGTAAAAAAATTGATAGCCACCTTTTTTGTATAAAAAGCTTGATTTTTTTGGGTGCATATAATAATGTTGCCTTGAGTCTCAAATTCGGTTATTGCAAAAAAGAACGAAGAGAGTCATCTAATGCAAGGAAGAAAACACAAAAAGCGTTGTTTAGATTTGCTTGTATTGATTTTAGCAAGCACAGTAGGTTTTGCTCTCTGCCTTGTTTACACAAACAGTTCTTTTGCTTTTGCCTTAGCAGACAATAACGATGACGAGCTTACTTTCCCTTATTCAGCCAGTAGCACAAAAAATCTCATGAGCCTTCCTTATCAACAGTATGTGCTTGGAAACAGAAATCAAAACACGGCTTCAAATCTCTTAGAAGAAGACTTTATCTCTCAAGCAAGCCTTGGAAAAGCCCAAGAAGCCCATCCTTATGCCACTGTTATCTTTGCCAAAAATGTCAGTACAAGCGTGACAGCCATTGATAGGCTCTCAGAAAGATCCTTCAAAAAAGAAGAAATAAGACTTCTTCTCGAATGGCAATTCATACTTAAAGAAGGCGACAAAAGTATCGGCCTGCCTCTTCAAGACGCTCTTTGGCTTTATGGAGCAGGCTCTACAGAAGATGCTGAAATTGCACCCTTTTCTCTTGCGGATCAAAGCCCTGTTCCGCCTCAATTTGACGATATTGGCACTTTTTGGGTGCATAAGGTGCAAGAAAAGTCCGACCTACTGGAAGAAGAATCCGAAATCATTGAATTGTCAAAAAAATCTGTCCTTACGGCGGGAACATACCTTGTCTATCTTTTTGTTGCCAATGCAGAGACAGTCCTCCCAAATTCTTTGCCAAATACCGATCAAGCTTCTGACCCCGCTTCTAAAGAAGCGCTTATCTCAATAAATCCCATCTTGTTGCTCAATACTCTTGGTATTCATGACAGCATTGCGCAAGCTTCACAGCAAAATCAAATGGAAGAGCCGGGTTTTTCCTATGTTGGGCTTGAGCCACAAGTTGAGGCCTTGCAAGCCGACAATCCCGAAATCGACTCAGATAATTGGCCCTTGCTAGAGGGGGCAGCAACAAGATTTTTGACTGTTCGAAGTGGGCAAAAAGTTCGCCTAGAAGGGGTGCAGGGACTTGGTGACAATGCAAAATTTAGCGGCTTGATGGTAGTAAAACAAAGCTTTGACGGAGGCCTTATTGAGTCGGTCGAAAATCCCGTTTTTGCTGAGCATTTCTTTTTAGAAAGTCAAGTGGGTAATTCTTTTCAAACGCATTTTTGGCAAGGCGGCCCTCCAGTATACCCTTATGACACAAATGCCACTGATTTATACGTTTGGGTCACTGACTTTGCAGGCGATTCCGTGCAAGCTCTTAGTCCGATTACTGATCAGCAATATACCGTTTACTACACCGCAAGGCTCACTGACGGCTTGCTTGAAAGCACAACAAGGCTTTTGGCGCCGTCATTAGGCAGTCCTGATGATGAAAACAATGAAAGTGAAGAAGACGGTGAAGACGGTGAAAACGGTGAAAACGGTGAAAACGGTGAAAACGGTGAAGACGGTGAAGACGGGGAAGACGAAGTAGAGATCGTTGACGATGGCAATAAAGATGAAAACGATACGATTGATGACAGCGACGATAAAAACGATTCCACAGAAGAGGAGTTTACTTCAGGCGCACGCTTTGTTTCTTATACCTATAACAAGGTCAACTTTGTCCTGCTGAGCAATACCACAAAAGTGTTAAGCCCCGAATTGATTGATATTGTTCCACCTGATTACGCTTTTGAGAAAGGAACTATACGCTCTTTAGTAAGCTCTTTTGCCCAGCCAAAAGAAGCTTTTAATACAATCTATTATGTCACCTATAAGCAGAATTTTACTGTGCCAAAGGGACTGCGACTTCCTATCATTGAAGAGCTAGAGCTTGAAGGTTTTGAAGATCCAGTAAAACAATATACAATCATTGTGCAGGCTTATGACGATGAAGGCAATGCATCTTTTCGTTATCGTCTCTCAAATACCGAAATAGTGGGCTTCAACAAAGAATTCCCCGAAGATACCCTGCAGGCTTGGATTAAAGATGAAAATGGAAGGATCGTTGACTTAGAAGGCAGCTTGGGTTCAGATAACGAAGCGATGGAATATACCCTTTATTATACTGTTCTTGTAGAGGGTGAGGGTGAAAATTCTTTCGCAAAAAGCCATGTTGCCCTACATACAAAGACCGCCAGCTTGCCAGAGAATCTTACTGTTTCAACAGATGAACAGCACGGTATCATTCAAGGGACAAAGCTCTTTTATGAAAGAGCGCCTTGGCCTGTGTCAAATCAACATTTATACAGCCAAGAAGGCCTGCTTGGAAATATCGAAACCTTTATTGTTGGTGGCTTACAAGACAGTGAAGAAACAATTATCATGGCAAAAAGCTTTACCTACGCACCAGAGCCAGATGAAGATAGGCTTCCTCTCAACGCCTTGGTCTTGCGTAAATTTGGAGCAACGGAATGGAAGGGCGACTTTAATCTTGTTGGCCCATTATCTGTTCCTTCGTCACCTCTTGACTTTGCAGATGGAAAAGCCGAAGGCCTTGCGTGGATCTGTCGAGCTGATACGCCAGATGCAGCGCTTGAGATAGACGCAGAAACTTTTTTGGAAGACGGCCAGACCTACATTGTCTATTATGCCATTAAAAACAACGGCAAATTTGACAGTGATACAGATATAACAACAATCACAGATCCTGTTGCTCTCTATTCATATCCTCAAGAAATCCAGGCAGAAAACACAAATTCAGCTATGCCCGCCTATCCTGGTTGCTCGATTGTAAATACTGGGCAGGGTAAAAAAAACTATGATCTTGCCTTAGTCTTCTTTGCCTTTATAGCTCTTTGCCTTATTCGAACAATGCATAATCACCTCAAAAAAAGCTGATTTTTACAATTTTTGGCAAAGCTAGAAGCGAAAATTTTGCATTCTAGAATATTGAAATTGTGTGAGATTTTCCTTTTAGAAAAAAATTTACATTTTTTTTAAAAAAGTGC
>CAYJIB010000121.1:0-5122 GCA_964370125.1 uncultured Desulfovibrionaceae bacterium | reverse complement strand
CCCTTAGTTCCCTAACCCCCCTCGAACAATAATATAAGATACTAATAATCTATAAAGTAACTAAAGTGAAATGGTAACTTCCTCTCAAAGAGAAAACCTCAAAACCTCACCGAGATAGAAAAACCCCTCTGTATCGAGCGCCTTAAAAGGTGTCCTGAAAACAGAAAAATAGGAATAAGAGCTATTGTCATTTGTAAAAAAATAGTATAGGGTTTCAAAAAATACATTTAATCGTGCTTTTTTAAGCGTATATATTTATGGATGTTGATACAGCAAATAAGCCGCATATGCCCAGCATGTTTGCAGGCATTGCAAAGTTTTACGACCCTCTTAATCGCCTTTTAAGCCTTGGCATTGACCAGTATTGGCGAAAAAGGCTTATTGAAGAAGTCTTTGTTTGCGCCCACATGCAAGCTGAAAGGCCAAGGCGTATTGTTGACATTGCTGCGGGTACACTTGACGTAAGTCTTGGACTTTATAAAAGAAGTCTGCAGATTGACAAAGCCGCCTCTGAAATAATTGCCCTAGATATTTGTCAGGCTATGTTGTCTATTGGCCAAAAAAAATGTGTAAAATTTTATGGCGATATGCAATCGTCCCAAAAATCTTTTCATAAGCAATCTCTTCAAGATTTGCCCTTGCAAAAAAATACAGACAATGTCTTTTCTTCCTCTACTTCTTCTGCTTTTTCTCTCCTTCCTCTTGTTGCAGACGCAGAAAGCTTGCCTTTGCCCACAGAAAACTTTGACGCCGTAACCATCGCCTTTGGCATTCGCAATATGCCAAAGAGGGAAAAAATCTTTCAAGAAATATGGCGTGTTTTGCGCCCAGGCGGTAAACTTTGTCTCTTAGAATTTGGCACGTCCAAGAACAAAGTCTGGCAAAATATCCACAAAATATATTTAACAAAGTTGCTCCCCTTCCTTGGGGGACTTGCAAGCGACAAAGAAGCTTATGCCTATTTGGCACAAAGCATTCTTGCCTTTCCAAAGCCCGAAGTGCTCGCAAAAGAGCTAGAAAATACTGACTTTATTAACACTCGCTACTATCCCCTCAGTGCAGGCATTGTGTGGGTACACACAGCAAACAAACCCAAAGAAATATTATGAGCGCACAAATTCTTAACCCCAATACCGAGTATGGCAAAAAATTTATCATGGCCATGCAAAATTGTGATGACGGAGAGACCACGCCCACATCACTCCATGCCTTGCTTTTTTCCCTCTCAAAAGCCTTTGACTATGTAGAAACAGAGGTTTTTGGCACACAAAACAATCACGGAAAACGTGTCGCCCTTATGTGTATGCGCATTTGTCATGAGCTCGGTTATAGCGCCGAAGATATCCAAGACATGGCCTCTTGCGCTGTCTTGCACGACAACGCCCTCGCAAAAGACGCCATCACCGCCCGCAACACAAAGACGGTCTCTGTTGAAGTCTATCACGAGCATTGCATTCTTGGCGAAGAAATGATCAAATCTTTCCCCTTTCACGGCAATCCACAAAACATCATCTTGCATCACCACGAAAATTGGGACGGCTCAGGCTTTTTCTCTGTGCGAGCAGAAGACATCGCCCCAAGAGCCAATGTCTTGCGCCTTGCTGACGAGCTCGACCTCTATTTTGCAAAACTTCTTGACGACCCTCAAAAAATGCAAGACCGCTTTGTTAAGCATATCCAAAGGCTTAAAGGCTCTCGCTTTGCGCCGATTCCTTCTGAAGCCTTGCTCGACATTCTCGATATGCATTTTCTTGAATCCATGCGACCAGAATATCTTGAAGACAGCATCAAGCGTGGCACACCAAATATTATCAAACCCTTAACGCTTGACGATTTGCTTGTTGTCTGCCAGCTTTTTTCTGCGGTGACCGATATCAAGTCTTGCTTTACTGCCAAGCATTGTAAGGGAGTTGCCCGAATTGCCGAACTTGTCGCAAACTTCTTAAAGCTTAAGCCTTGTCATATCAAAAAAATCATGATGGCCGCACATTTGCACGACATAGGCAAGCTCACCATACCCGCAAGCATTCTTGAAAAGCCGGGCAAGCTTGACGATGAAGAATATGGCACAATGAAAAGGCATTGCGAGCTGACAGCTAATCTTTTAGACAATATTATGGGTATTGAAGACGTCGCTTTTTGGGCTTCTTCGCACCATGAAAAGCTCAATGGCAAGGGCTATCCGAAAGGTCTTAGCGCAGAAGCGCTTCCTTTTGAAAGTCGCTTGCTCGCTTGTGCCGATATTTATCAGGCACTTATTGAAGACAGGCCTTACCGCGCTGGTCTGACACATGAAGAAAGCATTGCTATATTAAAGGATATGGCGCACAAAGGCGAAATAGATTTTTCCATTGTCTCTGTCATGGAGCTCTTGCTCAAAGACCATAAACAAGCCCTCTAAATAAAGGTTCATCTATGCAAAAAGCCAAGAGAAATATGCACAAAGCTTCTTTTTTCTTGGCTTTTTGTGTCACGCTCTTCTTGCTTGCCTCTTGTGCAAAACACAGGCCCATTGTCGGCTATGTTGAAGATATATCCACCTTCCCACAAGATCTTTTTGCCTATGTCGATACACAAAAAGGTGATACCGCTCTCTTAACTGAAGCAGAACAAAATGAAGCCTTTGCACGAAGCAAGAGGCTGTTCTTTCACCCTTGGAAAATGACAAAGGCTTCTATTTCAAAAAAAGACGCCTATATGATGCTTGGAGCAAATCCCCAAACGACAAGACCAACAAAGAATAGCTCAAATCTCTTGCCCTGGACAGAAAAAGCATGGAAAGCTTTAGCTAAAAACGCTCAGCCAAGCACCTATCCCTCAATGAAGGCCTATGCCATCACCCTGCGCCCAAGTTCTTTGCGCCTTGCACCAACAAAAAGCCCTGGCTTTGGTGACCTTCGGCAAGCAGGCCAAGGCTTTCCCTTTGATCTCTTCCAAAATTCGGCTATCCACCTGGCTATGCCGCTCTTTATCACGCACAAAAGCCTTGATGGCGCTTGGTATTATGCAGAAACAGCTATGGCTGCCGGCTGGATTTCAGCACACGACATCGCCTTTGTTGACGAAGATTTTCGCAAAAATTTTGAAGAGCGTGAACTGCTTGTTTTGATTGATGACTTTGTTTCCCTGCTTGATAAAGGCGAACTCTTTATTAGCCACGCTCATATGGGCTCTTTTTTGCCTTTGGCAGATAAATCTTATTCTCATTTACCAAACAATACCGTCTTTAAAGCCCTCGTCCCCACACGTCAAAAAAACGGCTTTGCAGCCCTCACAGAAGTCTTTGTGCCAAAAAACAAGGCGAGTGAAGGGCCTCTTGCCCTCACACAAGCCAATCTGGCAAGCCTTGGCAACAAGCTTTTAGAGCGCCCCTATGGCTGGGGAGGTCTGTTTGAAGACAGAGATTGCTCCGCTCTTTTACGAGATATCTTCCTTGCTTGTGGATTGTGGCTACCCAGAAACTCTTCTGCACAGGCAAAGGCTTGGGATTATACTCCCTTTCAAACAAAAGACGCCAAAGGACGCAAGCAAGAAATCGCCCAAGAAGCCCGCCCCTTCGCTACCCTCTTGTGGCTGCCCGGTCATATCGCCCTCTATCTTGGCACCTACAATGGTGAGCCCGCCATTTTGCACAGTATTTGGGGCCTTCGGACTTTTTCTGAAGGCAAAGAAGGCCGTCATGTTCTTGGCCGTGTGCTGATTAGCGGTACGCAAGCGGGCAAAGAATTGCCCAATCGTGCCAAGAACATTGATATGCTTTTAAGGATGAAGGGAATGAGTACCCTGCCTTAGGCTGTTCAAAAAACATCATCTACTTCGTCAAACTTCGATTTTGCGTCGCTCATGTACCAAAAGCGTACACTTCGCTAGCAAAATCTCGTTTTCCTCGTATCTGATACTTTTTGAACAGCCTAATTGAGTCGATGTGTGAAAAAGGGCAATCTGCTTCGTCAGACTTGTTTTTTTCTCCGGTCACGTACCTTTTGTACGCTCCACTCCGCAAAAAACGGCGTCTTCCTCGCGTCTCACCCTTTTTGAACAACCTAATTTGGCAGATGTATGAAAAAATAATATACTGCACTTTTTTCCAAGAGATTTTGAAGCAGATTTTTTAGCGTCAAAAAGTCGGCAAAAAATGCCACACCGCTCTCTACTTTCTCAAAAACCCTTGATTTTATAATATATAAAAACTTTGGCACGAGCCTTGCTAACACTTGGTATATTGCTTTTCTATCAGCATAGTAGATAGCAGAGCGCATCATTATCAAACAAAGTGTACATGTAAGGAGTATCTCATGAACAACGAATTGGAATTTGAAATCAACCGTGAACTTGCCGAATGTTATCTTTTTATGAACGATTTGCACAAAGCTGAAGGCTATTACAAAAAAGCCTTTGAAGCCAAGCCAACAGCGGCAAATCCTCTTTTGGGCCTTGCGACAATCGCCGTACAAAAGGGCCAGCTTGACGATGCTATGACTCTGTACAAAAAAGCCTCTATGCTCGAAATGTCAGACAAAGCTCTTGCGGGTCAAGGCCTTGTCGCCATGGAGCTTGGCCACGATAACGAAGCTTTCTCATTTTTCTGTGGCGCCTTGCAATGCAATCCGCTCAATGAAGTGGCGCTTAATTGCCTCGTCAGAGAAGCCTATGCCCTTGGCCGTGTTGATGAAGTTATTCCTTACCTTGAAAGAGCCGTTGAAGCCGCACCAGACAAACTCGACTTGCGCATCTCTCTCGCAGGCTGCCTCATGGGCATCGGTAAAGCAGAAGACGCAAAAAATCAGCTCGAATTTGTGCTTGAAATCAACCCAGACGCCGACGCTGCAAAAGATTTGTACGAATACTTGGCCGCTTAATTTTTAGCCATGTACCTGAAATGATGAACATTCCTGCGGAATGTACACACGATGAGAAATCGTGCGTAATGTGAAATCTTCTACTATGCAGTAGTTTTAATAAGGCCCTTATGGTCTAAGTGAATGTCCCCTCACTTGGCCAAAAGGGCTTTTTTTGGTGTTTTTTGCTTTTTTGAGTTTATGATTTTTAGGGATTTCTTTTGAGAAGAAGTTACCACTTCACGATAGTTATTTTATAGTTTTTAAGTGTTTTATGCTGGGTT
>CAYJIB010000120.1:0-5155 GCA_964370125.1 uncultured Desulfovibrionaceae bacterium | reverse complement strand
ATAAGTGCTTATCCATAAATAAACATTTCGAGGCCGATGACAGCGTCAAAGCCCATTTTTGCTCCGGTCGAGTACCATAAGAGTACACTCCACTCCGCAAAAATGAACTTTTCCTTCCCCTCGGCACTCGCTCTGCTTATTTATGGACAAGCACTAAGTTTTTAATTGAGACAGCCTACAAATACGGAGAAAACTATGAACACATTTGTTAAAAGCACACTTTTCGCTTCGCTTTTCTTGGCGCTGACTTTGCTGTGCCTGCCTCAAGCTTCTTTTGCGGCACAAGGCATGAGCAAAGAAGCCTTTCAAAAGCAACTTGAAGAAATTTTGGAAAACAATCCCGAGCTTATCTTGAATGTCTTGCGCAAAAATTCCGAAGCCATTCTCGATATCGCTCAGCAAGGCGCCAATGAAAGACGCAGAAATGTCTTAAAAAGCCAGTGGATGCTCGACATTCAAACAAAGAAAGACGTGCTTTTAGAAAATCGCCCGATCCTTGGCGACAAAGAAGCCCCTGTCACTATTGTGGCTTTTTCTGACTTCACCTGCCCTTATTGCCGTGAAGCGGCAACAACGATGAAGGGCCTTATGATGAAGCATAAGGGCAAGATCCGCTATGCTTTTAAACATCACCCTTTGAACGATACGGCCTTGCTTGCTTCAAAATACTTTATAGCGGCAAGTATGCAAGACGCTGAAAAGACTTGGAAATTGTACGATATCCTCTTTGCTCGTGGCGGTGAGCTTGAAGCAAAGGGCGAGACTTTTTTGAAGGAAGTGACCAAAGAGTTGGGCTTTGACATGAAAAAGCTTGCTAAGGATATCAAGGGGCGTACTGTAAAGGCTATCCTTGAAGAAGACAGGCTTGATGCCGAAAGAGTTGGCGTGCAAGGCACACCTCTCTTCCTCGTCAATGACTTGGTTGTGCGTGGGGCTTTGCCGCCTTATCTTTTTGATGAAGCCATCAACATTGCTTTTGAAGAGAAACAAAAATAAACGTGTTTCAGTAGGTTGTCATGCTTCAATCAAAGAGTTTTGAAAATCAAGGCGAAAAAACTTCGCACATTGTGACTATCGGCAATTTTGACGGTGTCCACATCGGCCATCAGGCCCTTTTGCGGGCGACAGCTAAAAGCGCAAAAGAGCAAAACTTGCCCTCACTCGCTATCACCTTTGACCCGCACCCAAGTGTCATTGTGCAAAAAAGTCCACAAGAAGATCTTGTAAGCCTTGTCACAAAGGAAGAAAAAATTGCCCTCATCAAGTCTTGTGGCATAGACAAGGTCCTTGTCCTGTCCTTTACAAAAGAGCTGGCGGCTATGTCGCCTAGGGCTTTTTTTCAAGAGATTTTGCAAAAAGCATTACAAACAAAGGCGCTTTTTGTGGGCTATGACTTTAGCATGGGGCGGAAAAGAGAAGGCGATTATACCACCTTGCAGGCCTTGGCGGCTTCTTTTGGCATGGGCATTGCACGCATTGAAGCGGTGGAATGGCAGGGCGAGCCTGCTTCTTCTTCACGCATTCGCAAGGCCTTGCTTGAGGGGGACATTGAAGAGGCCAATAGTATGCTTGGGCGCCCTTATCGTGTGAGCGGCCTTGTTGTACACGGTCATGCCAGAGGACGAACTATTGGCTTTCCGACGGCCAATTTGGCAGAGATTGAACAGTGCATACCCAAGGGCGGAGTCTATATGACAAAGGCTTCTTTTAAAGATAAAGCGGAGCACATTCACACAGCCTTTGCCCTGACAAATGTCGGTAAAAACCCCACCTTTGGCGCAGAAAATCAAGTGCGTGTTGAAACTTTTCTGATAGACACAGAGGCCGACTTGTACGACAAGCCTTTGTCTGTTGATTTTTTACAAAGAATTCGAGATGAAAAGAAATTTTCTTCAGTAGACGAGCTTGTTGTGCAGATGAATAAAGACCTTGCCAAAGCCAGAGAATTTTTTGCCTTGCAAGAAAACAAAAGAACAATAATGAACACCGTCAAAAAAAGACCAAATATCCTTACAATCGCCGGTTCTGATTCTGGCGCTGGTGCGGGCATTCAAGCAGACATAAAGACCTGCATGGCCCTTGGCGGCTATGGCCTATCGGCCATTACGGCACTCACCGCCCAAAACGGTCTTGGTGTAACAGGCATTCATGCCCCACCGCCTGACTTTGTGGCTTTACAAATACAGACCCTGCTTGATGGCTTTCCTATTGCCGCCGCAAAGACGGGCATGCTCTTTAACAGCGCCATTATTGAAGTTGTGGCAGACATTTTACAAAAAACAGACTTTCCACTTGTTGTCGACCCTGTATGTGTCAGCCAAAGCGGACACGCCCTTCTTGAAGAAGAGGCCATAGAGGCCCTGCGCACACGCATTTTGCCCCTTGCCACACTCATAACACCCAATGCGCCAGAGGCCGCTCTTCTTGCTGATTGCCCCTTAGACAGCTTTGAAGACATTCCAAAAGTCAGTCAAAAGCTTTTTGATCTTGGCGCAAAGGCCCTTCTCATCAAGGGCGGTCATATGCCTGTGCTTGAGGCAAAAAAGCTTAAAGACCTTGGCTTTGAAACAAACAATCTTGCAGATAAAGCACTTTTACAAGAAAAAATGTGCTTGGATTTCTTTGTCTTACCAAACAAAAAGCCTGTCCTTTTGCCGCAAGCATTTATCGACACAAAGAACAATCACGGCACTGGTTGCACGCTTTCAGCCGCCATTGCTTGTTATTTGGGGCATGGGAAAAATCTTTTTGACGCGATTATTGCTGGGCAAGCCTTTTTGCATGAAGCTTTGCAAAAAGCGTATGAAGCGCCTGGACTTGGGGCTGGTCCACCTTATATGTAATGAAAAAGCTTTGTTTTGTAAATAAAAATTTGCCCTTAGAATAAACAAGGTGCAGTTTTACTAAAGTCGAATACATAAACATTGTCATGCCTTTGAAGCAAATGGTGACATGTTAAGGAGAAACAATTATGCGATTAAAACTCTTAGGGAAAATTTTACTTTTTATTTTACTGCCTATAATAGCTGGACTCATTATTTTGGCTCTCTCGGCCTCAAACTTGTCTTCAGAAGGCATTGATGAATTGGCCGATATGCAGCTCTTTGAGCTTGCTGAAAAACAAGCGCACGAGATGGATCTTATTGTGCAATATAGCCAAGCCATTGCTATTGCTATCAGCGATTTGTCAAATGTACGCAAGTTTACAAATGACAAATCCAATCCGCCGCCTTTTGGCGACAGCACAGCAGAACTTGCCCTGCAAGACCTCATCAACGGCTCTTTTTCAAGGCAGATCGACATTTATCCAAATATCAACAGCATCTTGTTGACCGACAAAGACGGCGTCTGTATTGGGGCTTCTAATCCAAAGGTTATTGGAACCAACTATGCCGCCTATAAATCCATTGCAGCCGCTTTAAAAGGCGATAAACTCGAATTTGAAGCCAGACAATCTCGCTCAACAGGCAAATTTGTTGCTACTTTGGGCGCCCCTGTTTTTAGCCCTGATAATCCACAAGAAATTGTCGGCTCTGTCCTTGTCACCATCGATTTAAGTGAACTTGCCAAAGCAACAATCAGCACCATCGGCCTTTTCCCCTCAACCAATGTCTTTGTGCTTGACGGTGACGGCATTATGCTTATGGCTTTAAAAAACCTTGATCTTGTTGGAAAAGACAGCAAGCAATACGAATACGCTCGTACTATTTTGTCACAAAGAAAAGGTATGATTCAATACCCATTAAACGGTACTGATATGATCACCCATTTTGTAGAATTGCCAGAATCAAAATGGATTATCGCCATTGAAACAGAAGAAGAAGATCTGCACGCCACCTCACAAAATATTACCTATAATGTGAGCTTTATCAGTATTGCAATTTTACTTGTGGTGGGGATAATTATCTTCTTGGTTATTAGAAAACTTGTTTCTGCGATACAAGTCCTTGGCGGTTTAGCCACACATGTAGCCGACGGCAATCTTACGCTCACGCCTGAACAACAAGTACAACAAGAACACATTCTTAAACGTGGTGATGAAGTTGCTGACCTTGTTGTTGTCTTGGGCAGAATGTTAAGCAATATAGCAAAAATGGTTTTTGAATCCGAAGAAAAAACCAAGGTAGCGCAAGAAGCCTCACAAAAAGCCGAAGTCGCCATGGCTGACGCTGAAAAGTCGGCCCAAAATGCCGAAGCAAAAAACAGCAGTATCCTTCAAGCCGTTGAACAGCTTGAAAATATTGTCAGCAATATCGCTTCTGCTTCACAAGAACTTTCTGCAAATATTGAACATTCAACACAAGGTGCTGAAGAGCAAGCCGCTCGCATGTCTGAAACCGCTACGGCAATGGACGAAATGAACGGAACGGTTCTTGAAGTCGCCAGAAATTCTGGGCACAGTGCAGAACTTGCCGAAGAAACAAAGCAAAAAGCCCTTGAAGGTGCAAAAATCACCAAGGATTGTCAAGATTCTATGGCGCAGGTCAAAGACGAATCTATGCTTTTGCGCAGCAATATGAACGAACTCGCTGGCCATGCCCAGTCAATCACAACAGTTATGCGTGTTATTTCTGACATTGCCGACCAAACAAATCTCTTGGCACTTAATGCGGCTATTGAAGCGGCTAGGGCTGGCGAAGCTGGGCGTGGCTTTGCTGTTGTTGCTGATGAGGTGCGCAAACTTGCTGAAAAGACCATTGAATCAACAAGCGATGTTGCCAATGCCATTACGGCTATTCAACAAAGCACAGAAGTCAATGTTCATCAAGTTGACGCTGCTGTGAAGCGTATTGAAGAAGCCACTGAACTTGCTATAAAAAGCGAAGAGGCCTTGTCGGGCATTCTTGAGATGGCAGAAGAAAGTGCAGATGGCATTCGTGCTATTGCAACAGCTAGCGAACAACAATCCGCCACCTCTGATGAGATTGCCCAGTCTATTGTAACTGTGTCAAACATTGCCCACGGCACAACAACGGCTATGCAAGAGGCCAACCAAGCTGTGCATTCTTTGACAGAGCAAGCGCATCTCTTGTCTGGTCTTGTTGACAATTTGAAGAAGAGCTAATCTTTAACCGCACTTTGCTTTTTGGGGAGGCCCTTGGGCTTCCCTTTTTTTTGGGCCTTTTTATATTGATTAAGGACGCTTTTTTAAGAC
>CAYJIB010000119.1:0-5232 GCA_964370125.1 uncultured Desulfovibrionaceae bacterium | reverse complement strand
ATCTACCCACAATATATTCACCATACAAGGCACTGTCAAGTAAAAAGCCATGCACATCACACGAAAAAACACAAAGGCCTTGCAAATTGGGCCTCTAAGTCTTGGAGCAAATGCCCCTATTCGTGTGCAAAGTATGACCAATACAAACACAAAAGACCTTGAAGCCACGGCCAAGCAAATAGACAAACTTGTAGCCGCGGGTTGTGAGCTTGTGCGCCTTGCTGTGCCAGACAAAGAAGCGGCATTTTCGCTAAAAACTCTTTGCTCTTCTGCAAAAGTCCCCCTCATCGCCGACATTCATTTTGATTACCGTTTAGCCATTCTTGCTCTTGAAGCGGGCTGTATGGCCTTGCGCATAAATCCTGGAAATCTTGAAGGAAAAGAACAAGTTAAGGCTGTGGTCGATGCGGCAAAAGCACACAAAGCGGCCATTCGTGTTGGGGTCAATTCTGGCTCTTTACCAAAAGATCTATTAGAAAAATACGGCGCACCAAGCCCACAAGCCATGGTCGATGCGGCCTTGCGCCATGTACGACTTTTAGAGGACTGGAATTTTTCTGATACAAAAATTTCCTTGAAATCGTCCTCAGTCTTGCATACAATAGAGGCTTATCGTTTGTTGTCGAGAGCTTGTGAGTATCCCTTGCACCTTGGCGTCACAGAGGCGGGCTCTCTTGTGCGTGGAACGGTAAAGTCAAGCCTGGGGATAGGCCTCTTACTCGCACAAGGCATAGGGGATACTTTTAGGGTGTCGCTTACGGCTGATCCTCTTGAAGAAGTCCCTGTCGCTTGGGAAATTTTACGAGCCCTGGGCTTAAGAAAAAGAGGGCCAGAAATCATTTCTTGCCCGACTTGTGGACGCACAGAAATAGACATCATGGGCATGGTGGACGCTGTTGAGCGTCATGTCCAGCATATTGCCGAGCCGATAAGCATAGCCGTCATGGGCTGTGTGGTGAACGGACCGGGCGAAGCAAAAGAAGCCGATATTGGTCTTGCTGGCGGTCGAGACAGGGGTGTCATTTTTGCCAAAGGGGAGACAGTGCGCACTGTCCGTGGGCAAGAGGCCTTGCTTGCGGCTTTTTTAGAAATCCTTGATGATTTTCTTGAGCAGTATCGAAAAGAAGACAAACACATCATATAAAAATTAGAGGTAATAATGAAAATTTCCGATATGTTACAACAAAAAAAGCTTCTTGTTTCTTATGAAGTCTTTCCACCAAAGGTCGGTTCACCTTTTGAGCCTGTAAAAAAAGCTGTTGATGAGCTCTGCACCACTTCGCCCGATTTTTTGAGTGTCACTTACGGCGCTGGGGGCGGTGCAAATAGCGCAAACACTGTAAATATCGCTTCAGAAGTGCAAAAAAACGGCAATACCGCTCTTGCGCACCTCACTTGTGTGGGTTCTTCAAAAGAGGACATTCACACGGTTCTTGGCGAACTACAAAAGCACAAAATCCAAAATATCTTGGCCTTGCGTGGCGATATGCCAGAAAATTTGGACGAGCCTCTTTCTGATGAATACACCTATGCCTATGAGCTTATTGAAGAAATCAAAAAATTTGACAAAGATTTTTGCATAGGGGTTGCCTGTTATCCCGAAGGCCATATCGAATGCGAACACAAAGACGATGACATCAGGCATTTGAAACATAAGGTAGACACAGGCGCGGACTTTATGACCACACAAATGTTTTTTGACAACAATATTCTCTACAATTTCCTTTATAAAATCAGAGAAAAAGGGATCACTGTGCCTGTTTTTGCGGGTATTATGCCGGTGACAAACAGTAAACAAATTGCCCGCATTTGCAAATTGTCGGGGACGAACTTGCCCATGCGTTTTGCCAGCATAGTCGACAAATTTGGCAACAATCCAAAGGCGATGGAGCAAGCGGGCATTGCCTATGCCACAGAGCAAATCATTGATTTAATTGCCAATGACATTCGTGGCATTCATATTTATACCATGAACAAGCCCCATATTGCCAAGGCTATCAAGGACAATATCCAGCACATTGTTGATGAAGTCAATGGACATTAAGGAAATTTTACGTTATTTGGGCTGTGCGAAAAAAGCGCCCGGCGAGGCTATGGGTGCATCTGTGCCTGAAACTATAGATGAAGCTCTGCTAGAAAAAATCAAGGAAGGCATGGCTTCTTTTCCTCGCACTTTTCGCTCAACTCACGCCCTTTTTCCTCTTTCTGTCGGTGACGAAAAACTTATTATAGACGAAAGAATTGTCATTTCAAGCAAGGCCCTTTGCAAAAATCTTAAAGACTGCACAGAAGTGATTGTCTTTGCTGCCACTTTGGGGAGTGAAACGGACACTTTCATTAAAAAAGCAGCCTTGCAAGACATGGCAGACGGCGTGATAGTTCAAGCCATTGCCACAGCCTATATTGAAGAATGCGCTGATAAAGCCGTAAAGGACATAGAACAAAGCCTGCGAGGAAAATTTTTACGACCCAGATTTTCTCCGGGCTATGGCGATTTTGATATTTCGCATCAAAAAGACCTTTTTTCTTTGCACGATTTTACAAAGAAAATAGGTCTTTCGCTTACACAAAGCGGGATGCTTGCTCCCATAAAGTCGATAACAGCGCTCATTGGTGTAGCAGGAACACAAAGGCCTACTTCTGCAAAAAATTGCGAAAAATGCCAAAAAAAAGACTGTGATTTTAGAAAAAAATAGGCTACACTCGCCAAAAATTGCTACTTCCAAACAGTAAGAATTATACAAGGACGATACAATGAACATCAAAGATATACTGGGCAAAAACCTGCTTTTTTTTGACGGAGCTTTAGGAACTTCCCTGCAAAAAAGGGGCTTACAGCCTTCAGAAGTACCAGAAGATTGGAACATCACAAAGCCAGAAATTCTCATAGAAATTCACCGTGAATATTTACAAGCTGGGGCAAATATCCTCACCATCAATACCTTTGGTGCGAGCAAATGGCCTTTTCAAGACAACAATTACAGCTTAGAAGAAGTCGTCTTTGCTGCCGTAAACAATGCCAGAAAGGCCATAGAAGAGCACAAGGCCGCCCAAGCCGAAGACGCCTCCAAGCCCTTCTTCGTTGCGCTAGACATCGGCCCAACAGGCAAGCTCTTAAAGCCCCTCGGCGACTTGCATTTTGATGATGCTTATGAGGCCTTTAAAGCCGTAGCCCTTGCCGGTGTCAAAGCGGGTGTTGACCTTGCCCTTATCGAAACCATGTCGGACAGCTATGAACTCAAAGCCGCTATTTTAGCCGTAAAAGAATCGACTTCTTTGCCCATTTTTGCGACAGCGAGCTTTGATGAACAGGGCAAGCTGCTCACTGGCTCAAATGTGCCTTCCTTTGTTGCCCTTTTAGAGGGTCTTGGCGTTACGGCTCTTGGCATAAATTGTGGCTTAGGCCCTGTTCAGATGGAAAAAATCGTCTTTGAACTGCTTGAATGCGCATCAACCCCCGTCATCGTCACCCCCAATGCCGGCCTTCCACAGACCCATCTTGGCGAGCTCGTCTATGACATCAATGCCGAACAATTTGGCGCCATTATGCGTTCTTTTGCAGAAAAAGGCGTCTCCTTCCTTGGCGGCTGCTGCGGAACAACACCAGAACATATCGCCCTTATGACAAAGGCTTGCAAGGGCCTTTTGCCCAAAGCCATTCAGCCAAAAAACAGGACGGTCGTTTCTTCTTATTCAAAGGCCCTTATCCTTGGTGACGATACCTATATTGTTGGTGAGCGCATAAATCCAACAGGCAAGGCCCGCTTCAAGCAAGCCCTCCGCGAAAACGATCTTTCCTACATCTTGCGTGAAGCCCTTTCACAAGAAGAAAACGGAGCACACGTCCTTGATGTCAATGTCGGCCTGCCAGAAATTGACGAAGTGGCTGTTCTCACTCAACTCGTCACAGAAATTCAAAGCATCGTCAATATTCCCTTACAAATTGACACTTCAAACCCCGAAGCCATGGACAAGGCCCTACGCTATTACAATGGCAAGGCCCTTATCAATTCGGTAAACGGCAAGCAAGAATCCATGGACGCTGTCTTCCCCCTTATGCAAAAATACGGCGGCTTAGTTATCGGCCTGACCCTCGATGAAGACGGTATCCCCGAAACAGCCGAAGGGCGTCTTGCCGTCGCAGAAAAAATGGTCACCGAAGCCGCAAAATACGGCATCGATAAAAAAGACCTTGTCATCGATGTCTTGTGCATGGCCATAAGCGCAGACGAAACTTCTGCCCTCACAGCTCTTGAAGCCATTCGCTTGGTCAAAGAAAAGCTCGGTGTGCGCACTCTTCTTGGTGTCTCAAATTCATCTTTCGGCCTGCCAAAAAGAGAAGCGATAAATTCTTCTCTCTACCTTCTCGCCATGTTTGCCGGCCTTGATTTAGCCATCATCAATCCCAACTCACCAGAAATGATGCAGGCCTATCATTGCTACAGGGCGCTCACAGCCAAAGACAAAAATTTCACCAACTACATCGCTCAATATGCCGATAATGGCGAAAAAAAGCCAGCATCAAGCACACCCGCAACAGCAAAAGACTTGACCCTCGAAGAGGCCATCCAAAAAGGCCTTAAAGACGAAGCCGGCCGCTTGACCGAGCTTCTTCTCGCAGACCACGACCCTCTTGATATTATTAACAATAAACTCATTGTAGCCCTAAACATCGTCGGAGAGGGCTTTGAAAAAGGCACACTCTTCTTGCCCCAGCTTCTCATGAGTGCGGAAGCTGCAAAATCCTCTTTTGAAGCCATAAAAATCTCGCTCGCAAAAGCAGGAATAGAGCGAGAAAGCAAGGGCAAAGTCCTTCTCGCAACCGTCAAAGGCGATATTCACGACATCGGCAAGAATATCGTAAAAGTCCTGCTCGAAAATTACGATTTTCAAGTCTTTGACCTCGGAAAAGACGTCCCCGCAGAACACATAGTCGAAAAAGCCCTAGAACATGACATTAGCCTCATAGGCCTAAGCGCCCTTATGACAACAACCGTGCCAAGCATGGACGAAGCCATTAAAGCCCTAAGACAAAAAAAGCCAGATTGCAAAATCATGGTCGGCGGCGCTGTCCTCACAGAAGAATACGCCAACATGATAGGCGCTGACTTTTACGCCAAAGATGCGATGGCCAGTGTAAGTTATGCCCAAAAAACTTTGAAGATTTAAATAAAATAGCCTTCGGCGACAAAAGGGGGTGACCCCCTTTTGAAACCCCAATAAGTATACATT
>CAYJIB010000118.1:0-5262 GCA_964370125.1 uncultured Desulfovibrionaceae bacterium | reverse complement strand
CTTGCTCCAACCCTGTTTGAACAACCTGCCCTTCGTAGTGCGAGCCTTTTGAACAACCTGCCCTCGCATCTCATACTTTTTGAACAACCTGCCTTTACAAGAAACGTTTGAACAACCTGCCCTTCGTAGTGCGAGCCTTTTGAACAGTCTGCTTTAGGCAGATGCTTGAAACAGCAATATTTCTTTATTAAAAAAACAGCCTGCTTGTGTACTTTGTTGTACCTGAGCAGGCTGTTTTTTGATGTCTTTTTCTTAGCCTTTTGAGAAACATGAGTATTTTGTTTCCCCAAAAAAACACCTTCTCGTCAATAAAGCCTTTAATATAAGGCCTGACTTATGTGTTAAGGCTTCTCTCAATGTAGAAAGCTATGGCACTGGAAGGGGGACTAGGGGCAAAGAGGCGAATATCTTCCCCCCTTAGGCCCCTAAACCCCCTCGCACAACAATAGAAGATACTGATGAGTTAAAAAAAAATAATGTGAAATGGTAACTTCTTATCAGAAAAAATCCCCTAAAATTTAAGCCCTCAAAACTACCTCACAAGCTCTCTGCGGGCTTCCATATTTACGGCTTTTTCCTTTAAGGCATGTCTGTGATCATGAAGCTTACGCCCACGGCCAAGGGCTAAGCCCACCTTTACAAGACCCTGCTTAAAGTAGAGCCTCGTCGGCACAATTGTTAAACCCTTTTGCTCTACCTTTGCAGAAAGCTCTCGAATTTCGTGCCTGTTTAAGAGCAATTTCCTTGTGCGAGTGGCGTTTGGTCTCTCCATGCCTGCATGAGAATAAGGTGTAATGTGCAGGCCAACCAAAAAAGCCTCACCGCCAGCAAAGGTCACATAAGAATCGGCAAAAGACACGTGCCCTGCACGCAGAGATTTGACCTCTGTGCCATTCAGCACAATGCCCGCCTCATAGGTCTCTAAAAATTCGTATTCATGCCTGGCTTTGCGGTTCTCGCCAATGGTATTTGAATTGCGTTTTTTCTTGGTGCTCATTTGGCACTTCCTTTTGTAAAATTGAACCTACATCTCATTTATTATCTTATAAATCGCCTTGGCTGTCCAGCCCATAGACCTTGCTTGCACACGCTTGGCAATGTCTTTTTGTGTGCCGCCTTCTTCTTGCTCTTCCATAATAATTTGGCGCAAATCTTTTTCTGAGCTTTGGCTGTCTTTGTCTGGCGGGCCAACGATAATCGTCAACTCACCAAGCAAATTTTCTGGCGGGTCTTCACTTAAAGGGCAAAGAAGATATTCTTCATGCGTCTTTGTCAGCTCCCTTGCGATGCATACTTCTCTTTCACCAAAAATAGCGTACAAATTTGCCCAAGTAGAGGCAAGTCGGTCTTTTCTTTCAAAGAAAATAAGGCTTATTGAAAGTGAAGCATAGGGGCTTAAAAGTTTTTTTTGATCGCCTTCGCTTCGTGGTAAAAAACCAAAAAAGGCAAAGGGTTGTGGGGCTATGCCACTTCCTGCAAGAGCTGTTACAGGGGCGCAGGGGCCGGGGATAACGCTCACAGGCAAGCCAAGCTTTCTGCAGGCCCGAACAAGATTGTAGCCCGGGTCGGCAATGAGGGGAAGACCGGCGTCAGAGATGAGCGCTAAATGTTCGCCATTTTGCAATCTTTGCACAAGCATTTGCACACGCTCTTGCTCATTGTGTTCATGCAGGCTCAAAAAACTTTTAGCAACAATGCCGCAGCGTTGGAATAAAAGCCCAGCACGTCGAGTGTCTTCAGCAAGGACGCAATCGGCATTTTCAAGGCAGGCTCTTGCTCGTGGCGAGAGATCAAGGACATTACCAAGAGGTGTCGCCACTATCCATAAGGTGGGAGGTGTCGAAGGCTTCATAAAGGTGTTCCACTTCAAAATTTGGGCTAGAGGCATTGCAAGTGTTGTCAATAGATAGGGCCAGCACATCAAAACGGCAAGGGCCTTCCCAAAAATTTTCTGCAAGATAGAGGCGGGCGGCCTTGATGATGGTCTTTTGCTTGCTTTGGCTGATAGTGTTTGAGGGGGCGTTCATGCCGTCTTTTTTGCGGGTGCGAACTTCAACAAAAACAAGCTCGTCTTTGTCTTGGCAGACAAGGTCAAGCTCATAAGAAGCTTTTCGCCAATTTCTTGCAAGAATGTGAAAAGCTTTTTTTTTCAAATAAGAAGCTGCAAAATCTTCTCCCGCATCCCCAATCTTTTTCTTTGCGGTCATAACAAAACGCCTTTAAATGAGCGGCGGTGGAGAGGGCAAGGGCCAAATTCTTTGATCTTTTCCCTGTGTTCTTTTGTACCATAACCTTTATGTTTTGTAAAGTTGTATTCAGGATACTTTTTGCCTAGCCTTTGCATGATAGCGTCTCTGAAAGTTTTTGCGAGAATAGAGGCCGCCGAGATAGAAGCATCAATGGCGTCGCCATCAACAATAGCTTTTTGAATGGGGAGGGAGTTTTTTGCAAGAGTAGGCGCACATTGAATGAGGACGGCTTGGGGGATAGGATAGGGCCCGTCGATATAGAGAGCTTGAGGCTTTGTTTTGAGTTTTTCGGCGGCTTTGGCCATGGCGTGAAAAGAGGCCTGTAAGATATTTATTTCATCAATTTGTGGAGCTTGTACAAGGGCGATGCTCCAGGCTATGGCCTTTGCTTTAATCTCTGCGGCAAGCTTTTCTCTTTTTTTTTCGGAGCATTTTTTTGAGTCGGCAAGGCCAATAATACTGTGCCTTTCTGGCAAGATGACAGCAGCGGCTACAACTGGACCAGCAAGGCAACCTCGCCCTGCTTCATCAATCCCTGCGATAAGCTGTACTTTTTCAGACATAAGCTCAATAGATTGTTCTTTGGATAAAAAAAGATGACAAGCCGCTAAAAATAAAAAAACACATTCCACGCCTTTGCTTCTGGCGATTTTTGCGAAAAATTCCTGTGAAGAATTTCCTATGTAGCCAAAGCTGAAAAAGCTCCCTCCGGGAGGGGGAAGCTTGAGCGAAGCGAAAACAGGGGGAGCAAGCGGACTTTCGTAGCCTGATGACTGTTAAATTCGCATTCTCCCACCGTCAGGCTTCGCCTGCCACCTCCCTCCCGGAGGGAGGACTAATTGATGCTTCGCTCATTAAAGATGTTCAATTTCATCGAAATTGCAAGAAACAAAGACAGTAAATCAGCGTTTTTCTAATAACGCTTTTTTGGCTTAATACGAGCGGATTTACCACGACGCTCACGGAGGTAGTAAAGGCGGCTACGACGTACACGTCCTTCGGTTATGACTTCGATGCGGTCAAGGAAGGGCGAGTGAATGGGGATAATTCTTTCAACGCCAACGCCGTCAGAGACTTTACGTACGGTGATAGTTGCGCCAGTTGTGCCACGCTGTGTGCGGATAACATTGCCTTGAAAGACCTGCACACGTTCTTTTTCGCCTTCAACGATACGCATGTGTACTTTGATAGTATCACCAGATTTGAAGGCAGGAATGTCGGGACGCATATGTTCCCTTTCGATTTTTTCAATAATGTTCATTTTCAAACTCCTTAAATATTTTCAAAACACGCCAAGTCTTTGAAATAAAGTCAATACAATGATGTACTTAGTACAAGTCGCCCAAGATGCGATCAAGTATAACAGCATAAGCTGAACGTACAGACATATGATTGTAATGCGATAAAAAGCGTAATGGTCGCATACAAGCGTCAGCCTCTTTTAACACTGTATCAGCTAGGCCTTGGCCTGTTCCAAACAGCACAAGTACAGTCTTATGCCATAAAATTTCACGAAGCGCAAGAGGCGAAAGCAGACTTTTTTCGGATTGGGGCGATTTTGCGCTCGTTACAACAATAAAAGGCCGTTCGCCAGATTGTTTTGTTATGTGATCTATGGTGCTTTTGATGTCGGGCTGATGGTGCAAAAGGGAGAGGGCTTTGGCTCTGTCGGGATTACTTTTTGCGCCAGGGCCTTTTGTCCAGTGGTCTATCAGGCTCTTTACAAGGCGACTTTGGTCTTCTAGAGGGGTGACTATTGTGCAAGAGCTAAGACCATAGGTGCAGGCGCAGCGAGCCATGTCGTGCATATCAAGGTTCGTAACAGAGGTCGCGCCTGCTGTGCCGTTGCCGAGCAGGACAGGGTAATGTACCAAGGCAGTATGGAGGTTTCGGCCAAGGCTTGCAAGGTGGTGATTTTTTTTTGCTGTGCGAGCTTCTTCGCTTTGTAAAAAAGTGTGCAGGTAATCAAGATCTGCTGAGTTTAGAGGGGCAGTGTCCAAAAGGTCTGGCCTTGCGGCAAGTGTACGCTCAAGTGATTTTTCTTTTCGCCATGTGGATATGGCTTTGTGGTGGCCGCTGAGCAGTACAGGGGGGACAGCTTGCCCTTCAAAGACTTCTGGCCTTGTGTAATGAGGGTGTTCGAGTAAGCCTTGTGAGAAGGATTCTTCTTCGCCAGAGCTTTCTTTTCCCATAAAGCCGGGGATAAGGCGGCTTGTGGCTTCTATAAGCATGAGGGCAGCACTTTCTCCACCGTTTATAACGGCTTCGCCGACGCAGATGTGTTCGAGTTCAAAGATTTCGTCAAGCCTTGCGTCTATGCCTTCGTAGCGTCCGCAAATGAGCGTGAGGGTCTCTTCTTGTGCCAATTCTTTGGCGAGTTCTTGGGTCAAGCTTTTGCCAAAGGGGCTAAGGACGATGAGACGGCCTATTTTATTTTGTTTGGTGCTTGCTTTTTGGCTATCTTCTTGCCCATCTTCTTGAGTGTTTTCAAGATTTCTTAGGCTTTGGACTAAGGGTTCGAGCATCATGAGCATACCGGGTGAGCCGCCGTAGGGGCGGTCGTCGACGGTATGATGAGGGTCGTGCGTGAAGTCTCTTGGGTTGCACAGGGTGAAGGACAAAAGCCCCGCCTTTGTTGCTTTGTGCAAGAGGGCGGTGCTTAAGGGTGAGGTGAAGAAATCAGGGAAGAGGGAGAGTATGTTTATGTGCATGGGGATGTGAGGTTTTTTTAGGGTGAATTTTAGGTTTTTTCTTTGAGAAGAGCTTACCATTTCACTTTACTTGCTTTATAGATTGTACGTATCTTTTATTATTGTTCGAGGGAGATTAGGGGCCTATGGTGGGGAAGATATTCGCCTCTGCAAGATTTCAATTAAGGGTATATTTGGCTTGTAATTTTACTTTTTTTAATAAAGGCTTGCAGAGGCTCATATTCACTTTACTTGCTTTATAGATTGTACGTATCTTTTATTATTGTTCGAGGGAGATTAGGGGCCTATGGTGGGGAAGATAT
>CAYJIB010000117.1:0-5291 GCA_964370125.1 uncultured Desulfovibrionaceae bacterium | reverse complement strand
AGTCACGTCCTTATCCTAGGTTCGTGGCCGGGAGTGCGAGGAATACAATACTCATTTTTCTGGTAATTTTCTTTGGCAATTTTATTAGCGTATTTTGAGTTAAAATTTTCTATATTAAATGCTTAGTATGTTTTTCAGTGCCGACTAATTACCAGCAGCGGCACGGAGATAAGCCTCTCTTGCTTCTCTCATATGTCCTTGTACACTTAAAGCCTGTGCCAAGATGCGCCAAGCCTTTGTATACCTAGGGCTAAGCGCAACACATTGCCTCGCAAGGCTTTCAGCCAAAGCAGGATCTTCACCACCGTCAAGGTAGAGGCCGGCCATAAGAGCCAAGGAAGGCACGTCCCAAGAGTCTTTGCTCAGGGCAAGATGTCCGTATTCTCTTGCTTTATCATAAAGCCCTTTGGTGTCTGCGCCTTCAAGCCCCAATTCTTTTAAGGCAAGATCTTTGCTTTCTGCTTCTTCTTGTGTCTCTTTTCGATCGTTATTTTCTGCTTCTGCTTGGAAAAATTCTGCAAAGCGCAAGGCCCATTGTGCAAGATAGCGATAAGGCAAAGCGCTATTTGGCATGATTTGTGCCACCTCGTTGTATTTTTCAAAAGCAAGGGAAAAATCGCCCTCTTCAAGAGCCAGTTGGCCAAGGCGGATAAGGGCATAAGGATGATTTGGCGCAAGACGCAAACTCAGAGCAAAGGCCTCTTTTGCCGAAGAAAAATCTCTTAGCGTTTGGCAAACAGCACCAAGATTGTAAGCAATAGAAGCGTCATTTGGACTGTGCCGTAAAGCCTCTTCAAAATGCCTGCGTGCCTCGTTGTGTTGCAAAAGTCCAGACACACAAACCCCAAGAGAATTCCAAGCAAGGGCATTGCTTTTGTCAATAATCAAGGCTCTTTTGTACATTTCAATGGCATTGAAGGTGTCGCCCTGACAATAGAGGGCATCGGCGTGCATGGTCGCCGCTAAAGAATCGTACATACCGATATGCGGATAAGGAAGAAGAGCGGCATAATGCGTAGACTGGCGCACAGCCTCAAGCATATCTGCAGGCCGTAAATCGATAAAAGGCCAGCAAGCAAGGCCAATAGCGGGTATTGTTCCAAGCTGTTGTTCCAAGTTTTCAGCGAGGATAAGGCCATAATGATAAAGGGCCGTGCGATTGTCAAAAGGGTGGCCGTGCGAATTGCATACTATGGGATCAGAGCCGTGCAATAAAGCAAGAGCAGGACTTTCTTGTGACGCTTCATAGTGAGTTTTCAAAGGCACAAAGGCCATAAAGGCATGGTTGCTAAAACGACAAAGAGCAAGGCCTGGATTGTCGCTAAAAGATTGCAGGCTTTTCTGAATGATTTCGCCAGCTTTGCATAAGTCAGCAACATGGTCAGCTGTTTTATTTTCCGCAAAAAAAGCCTCTTGAGCATAGGCCTCAGCGTCATGCGTGTATTGCGGAAAATCAACAAGCATGAGTGCAAAATGCGCCCCTTGCTGAGCGTGTAGTGCCAAATGCGGTATCATGTCACGATACGAAAGAACAGCTTCTGGGCTAAGTTCTTCTTGTGTAGGTGTCCAAGATTCTTGTGGATTCTGCACAAGGCTGAGCCTGTCGCCTTGCTCAAAGGCCAAGTGCGTATCTGCCCTTTTCCAATATTCGCCATAAGCTTTTTGCTCACGGCAATCAACAATGAGAAGCTCACCTTTGTATCCGTGCTTTTCTCCAGCAACAACAAAACGCTGGCCTTCTCGCACGCCCATTGAGCGCCCGATATTGATGCGAATGCGTCCAAGCGGTAAAATTTCTTCAATGCTGCCTCCTTCGTGCAAGAGGCGAGCATAGGACAGGGCGATATGCTTTTGATGGTTTCTGGCCATGGAGGCCGCAAGGCTGGCACGGTGTACAAGGATGTGTGCACAAGCCAAGACATCCCTGAGGGCTAGAGCGTCTAAATCGTGCGGATAAATGGCATAGCCAGCAAAAACACGAGATTGCACGCGTCTTTGTGTAATGGCTTGATTGACGCTCACAGCGTTTAGGTGTTGTAAGATCTGCTCACTTTTTTGACTGCAAGCAAGCCGCCCCTCTCCGGGGAGAAGCAAGGCCAAGCTGTGCGTGTCAAGGCAGGTGGCCAAGGCGTGCTCGGGGCAATGCTCGCACAAGACATTTGCCAGAGCTTGCAAATATTCATAATTGAGGTAGCTTTCTGCTTCGCAGTCGATTCGGTCAAGGTTTTCAAGAGGGGCAAAGCAAAAAACAATAAGGCCAAGTCCACCGCTGGGCTTTGCGATATCGTGCAAATAGGTGTGTGGCGAAGATTGCGAGGCATTGCTTGGCAAGGTTGTGTATTGTTGTGAAAAAGCAAGGCGAGTGCGTTCTATTTCGTGGCGAATAGCCTCCATAAAACTGTGCCTTGTCGCAAGGCCTGTGCTGATGTCGAGTTGGCTGTGTTTATACAGCCAGATATTTTCAAGAGCCAAGCTGGCTATTTTGCAAAGGCTTGGCAAAAGCCTTTCGATTTCTTGTTTCAGTTTTGTTTGTTTTGCCGTGTTTTGTGGCCTTTCTTCTAAGTATTCAATGCCTTGCTCATCATCTTCAAGCTCTTCGTCATGTTCTTTCAAAAAAAGGCCACGAGCCATAAAGACCCCATAAAAAGCCTTTTGAAAAAATAAGGGGATCAAGACCTTGTCTTCATCAGGCAGATATTCTGCACAAAGTTTTTTTGGCTTTGGCGGAAAATAAATGGCGTGTTTTTCAAAAGAAAACACGAGCCTTAAGCTTTGGCAAAGCCTGTGTTCATACAAAAGGACATCACGTCTTTGCAAATCGAGCTTGTGTGCTTGTTTGTGTAGAGGGGCTTGTTCGTTCATTTTTTGTTGTTTTTTGTTTTGAATGTGAGGTGCATTACTCGCTCATGCGCACAGGAACTCCAGCCGCTGCCATGTGGCTTTTGATTTCATGAAGGCTGTACATATTGTAGTGTACAAGCGAAGCAATAAGGGCCGCTGAAGCTTGGCCTTTTGTGACAGCATCGACAAGGTGCTGTGGTTCGCCTGCTCCACCAGAAGCTATAACGGGAATGCGCACAGAAGAAACAATAGAAGAGGTCAAATCAAGCTCATAGCCTTCTTTTGTGCCGTCAGCGTCAATAGAATTGACACAAAGCTCACCCGCCCCACGATCTTCGCATTCCTTTGCCCATTGCAAGGCGTCTATGCCAGTTGGAGTGCGCCCCCCATGAATAACCATCTCATAACCTGAAGGAATAGTTGCTGTTTTTTTGACCTGCAAGACGTCCATGCCCACGACAATGGCTTGTGAACCAAAGGCAAGAGCCGCTTCGGTGATGAGTTCTGGCGTGCGAATAGCAGAAGAGTTGATTGAGGCTTTTTCTGCGCCGGCATTTAGCACATCGCGAATGTCTTGCACAGAATTTAAGCCACCGCCCACAGAAAAAGGAATGAAGATATTTTCTGCTACTTTTGCGACAACATCAAGAAAGATGCCCCTTTTTTCATGCGAGGCTGTAATGTCATAAAAGACAATCTCGTCAACACCTTCTTCATAATAGCGCTTGGCAGACTCAACAGGGTCACCAATGTCTACATTCCCTACAAATTTGATGCCCTTGGTCAAGCGTCCGTCACGCACATCAAGACAGACTATCACGCGTTTTGTCAACATGCCTTTTTCCTTTTATAAACAAAATAAGGTAGTGTATATCACAAAAAAACTTTACGCTTTGTTGCAATAGTCTGCAAAATTTTGCAAGATTTTGAGGCCTTCTTTGCCGCTTTTTTCTGGGTGAAATTGCACGCCCCAAAGGCCATCACGCCCAAAAACCGTACAAAATTCATGGCCGTATTCACTTCTGGCGATATGCCATTTTTCTGGCAAGTCGGTATAGTATGAGTGTACAAAATACATAGCCGCATTTGGCGAAATGCCTTTAAGAAGCGGGCTTTCTTTGACAGGCACAATTCCGTTCCAGCCCATGTGCGGAATACGAATAAATTCGCCTTCTTCGTCAAGCAGATCTTTGTCAAAAAGGCGAGATTTGCCTTCAATAAGGCCTAAGGTCTTTGTGTTGCCGTCTTCTTCAGAAGAGTCAAGCATGATTTGACAGCCAAGGCAGATTCCCAAAAAAGGCTTGCCCATATCTACAAGCTCATAAATACATTTGTCTAGGCCAGAATCCAAAAGACGCCCCATAGCCTGCCCAGCGGCACCTACACCCGGGAAGAAAATGCCCTTTGCCGCTTTTAAGCGGGCTGGGTCTGCTGTGACCTCACAAGCAATGCCAAGATGCGCAAAGGCTCTTTGCACGCTGGTTTGATTGCCTGCCCCGTATTCAATAATCGCTATCATACAAGTCTCGTTTTTGTTTTTTTGTTTTCTCTAAAGATGGAAAAGCAAGAGAGAGTTAATTTTTGCGTGAGCAAAGCTTACTACATTGCTATAGGCATTGCCAAGGAAAATTTTTGACTTTTTGGGGCTGCTTTGGCAGCAGTGAGTGGATTTTTTCTTTTGCATATTTAAAAATGCCAGAAAAGCACATTCACTGTCCTTATTTCTGGCATTTTTATTGTGTTTGGTGTGAAAGGGATTACATTTTCAACATGTTATTGATAAGAGGCTTGTTTGTCTTTTTTTGCATGAAGATGAAGCACAATGAATTATTCAAATTCATAGTCTACAGTTTCAGAGCCACTCAAAATAAGTGGTGCAAAGCTGACATCATAAAAGTTTGCCCCTGGGTGCTTGTGTACAGAATAATAAAATTTCTGGTCTGCGATTGGATAATGTGGGTCATCTTCACTGCCTGACCATTCCCATTCTTCTGTTTGCGCATAAATATAAATATTTGGTGAATTGAGGTCAAAGGCATAGACTTTTGAGCTGTTTGGAGGCACGCTAGCCCAAGCTGAATTGACCCAACCGTCCTCTACATCATTAAAAACAATGGCCAGGCGAACTCTTTCAGATGTATGGTTAATAAAGTTTGCCCTATACACTTTGGCAAGTGCCGTGCTTGGCAATACAAAAATCATCAATGTAAGCAATAAAAGTGTCAGGAAATTTTTTTTCATAAGTGCGTCCTAAATGAATTGGTTGAAGGTGAATGCTTTTTCAAAATGTACTGTAAGCATACAGCAGAGTTTGTGTAGTTGTTTACATCAACCTTATGTACTTGTCAAGTATTTCAGTGTTTTATCAAAACTTATATTCAAAGCTTGCATTAAGCCCAATACTCTTTCTGCCGCCAGCGTTTCCGGTAACTTCGCCAGAGATCGCAAAG
>CAYJIB010000116.1:232-5485 GCA_964370125.1 uncultured Desulfovibrionaceae bacterium | reverse complement strand
TGCTCTTGGCCTTCTTGGTCTTCGTACCTTGCGTGTTCGCACTCGCAAAAATTAACAGCCTGTTGCAAAAGTTAATTTCAAGCAGGCTGTTCAAAAATAGTGAGATGCAAGGAAGCGAAAAAAATCAAGATGCGCAGTGTATTAGACATACATAAGCAGTTTGACTTTTTTGCGCTGACGACGCAGATTGCTATTTTTCAACAGCCTGCCAAGCGAGCTCTCTCATATAGCTAAGAACACTAAAAAAGGTGCCGCTTCGCAAGGGGCGGCATCATTAAAAAATTCTTGTCTGGTCACTACGAGCATATTTCACGCTTGAAGGTATGCATAGCATTTCTAACGAATGAGGTTATATTATGAAAGAGAAAAAGACATTCTTGAAGCTTTTTGCCAGCACCCTTGCTGTGCTCTGCTTCGCAATCTTTATTACGCCGAGTTTTGCTAAAGCGGCGGATAGGCTTATAGATTTTGGATATTTAAATTTGATAAATAGCGAGCCTGACTATACATCTAATAGCTTTGGTAAAAAAGACGAGGCTTTCGCCCTTGCCAAAAGTGAGTATTTCCCCAATGCCTATCTAGGGGAAAGTTGGGGCAAAGGTATGCTTATCTCTATACTTGTTTATCAAGGCGTCAGTGACAATACAACTTATGACATAAAAGTTGAAATTCTAAACAATCTTCTTAATGATAAAAAGCCAGAGGAAGCAATACGCCTCTTTGCCTCTAATACAGCAGGCACTCATCTTATGCCATTTGAGTATACAACTGGAACAACACCTACAGCAAACAAATATGTTTTCCTTAATGAAGCAGGGACGGAGGCAGTGACGACACTTCAAAATGGCAAAAAGTATATTGCCAGGATTTTCGCTACTGATCTTGTCGGAACCCCTAGCGATACGGATATTGACCAAGCTGGTAGTGAAGAGATTAGAGTCTACTTTCTCGCTCTTGGCTGGGCTGGCGGCGTACCTGACGCTATTTCAACAACACAAAATGCTACAGATGGCGCAGGTTTTGACTATTACACGATTCTAGCGACAGCACCAGAAGTAGCTAAAAACGACCCCGCCTATACGCTCAACCCAGCTGTTGAGGACACAGAAGTGCGCTTTGTACAAACAGTAAGCATGACGGCCGGCCTTGCCAATGATGGATCTGTACTTGACAATGACGAAGTCATTATCCTCAAAATGCCTTATGAGGTTGGTCCTCTTGCTGAGCCGAAGACATTTGCTAATGTAAGTCTTCAAAGTGTTCCAGCTGAAGAAGTTACGTATACTTTAGTGCAGAAACATGTTCAAGACTTGGCTGCTGGTGAATGGGCCGCTTTTGTGTCTGGCCAAGAGCCAGAAAGGCTTAACGCTCAAGAAAAAATCTCCACCGTGATGTCGAATGAGACCTATGACATCTACTATGCTGTAACAGTAAAAGATGTAGCCACTTTTACAAATACCACCCGCATTCTACTGGGGCCAGAAGCTACTGTCGAACCACCACTTGATGGAGAGGGAAGCGGTGCTCACTATGTTGCCACAGTACAACAAGACCCAATCGCTGAAACGCACTATGCTGTCTTAAACGCTAAGACGGATCTTGGCGCAGGAAGCGATGTTGGCACACTTGATTACGGCTATGTCAACATCAAGCGTGGAGCAGAAGACACAACAAAAACTCTTGCATTGACCACAGACGCAAGCGAACTGTATGCTAAAGTGCCACCTGTTGAGCCAAAATTCATGACATATTCTGTGCCATTTACCGTGCCGAACTACGCTGATGCAAGTCTTAAGCTCATTGACCTTAATCCAACAATCAACGACGTGAAAGTTGTCAACAAAATTGCTGGTGGTAATGCCTTTAAGCTCGTTAATGAGATGGTTAACCCTACCGAAGGTGGCCTTTATTGGGTGCTTGATGATGGTGGCTCAATTCTCCCTGAAAATGCCGAACTCACTGACGGTAAAACATATTCTGTATTCTACACCGTAGCGATTGATGCCACTTCAAAGAAGGCTGAAAGCAACGTGGCTGTGCTTACAAAAACGGCTAAATACGACAATGTCCTTCCTGATAATCCTCCAATCTCTTACGGCCCAACATACGACCAGCCAGGTACGACAAGCAAACCGTCCCCTAAAGGTGAAACAGGTGCCGCTCATGTTGTAGTTCCACAAAGCACCGACAACTATGAAGAGCCTGCTGGCAATATCACTTATACACCTGACGCAGCTGGCAACAGCGGCCCAATTCAAAGCTTTGCTTACACGGGCTTTACTGCTGGCGATAGCTATATTTTCAATAGAAGCTTCACATACGCTTCTCCAGCTGATGGAAGCACAGAATATGTGAATGCCGACACTTTGCGCCTTGAAAAATACGCCGGTGGCCAAAGAAGCACATATAATTTCACGCTGATAAGCACGCCGACAAAGGACTATGTTGACGCAAATATCGATAAGCTTAGCGGTCAGTTCTGGGCTGTGAAAGATGTGGCTGGTGACAGCGATGTTGAAATTGGCGAAGCCTTTGTACCCGGAAATTACACCATCTACTTTGTCATCAAAGACAACCATGAAGGCTTTGACATTGACGACACACCCGGCGACATCGAAGACCCCAATGGCCTCTTTGCTCAGGCAAGCCCAAGCAACAGCAGCAGCAGCTCTGGCTGTTCTGTAGGCGGTACATCTGCTTACGACATGGCCCTCATTATGCTTCTTGCTCTTGGCCTTCTTGGTCTTCGTACCTTGCGTGTTCGCACTCGCAAAAATTAACAGCCTGTTGCAAAAGTTAATTTCAAGCAGGCTGTTCAAAAATAGTGAGATGCAAGGAAGCGAAAAAAATCAAGATGCGCAGTGTATTAGACATACATAAGCAGTTTGACTTTTTTGCGCTGACGACGCAGATTGCTATTTTTCAACAGCCTGCCAAGCGAGCTCTCTCATATAGCTAAGAACACTAAAAAAGGTGCCGCTTCACAAGAGGCGGCACCTTTAATCATGTCTTACACACAAGAGACTTTGTCGGCATTAAACTTTTACGCTTTTAAAGCTATTTGACAAGACCTGGCTCTGTATTTACTTGTTTCAGTGTCTTTTTGCAAATGCCAAAAAATATCGCCTTGCATAAAGACTGCCTCGCTCTTTGGCGCACCTTGTTGCCACGACTTCGCCCTAAAAACAACTTGCAGCTTGGCATAAAGGCCGTCATCTTTCTGCTCAAATTTCACCTTATTTATTTGATGCTTGCGGTCAAAAAGCTGACTTTGCATGCCTTCATAGCAAGCGGCGAATTTTTCATGCGAGTCAACAAGATTGCCATTATTGTCAAAACTAAAATCGTCCCAGAAAAATTCTTGGGCAAAGGCCTCAAGGGGCGCACCTTCGTCAATCTTCTTATAATGCTCCAAAATAAAAGACAAAGCTTCGGCTTCTTCGCCTTCGGCAAATTTTGGATTTAAGTGCGTGGCCTGCCACAAATTTCTAACGCCAAGGCAATCGCCTTGCGCATAATAAAAAGAATTGCCATGCGTGTAGCCAATCAAGTTGAGGGCGTCAAAGTCTGGTCTGCCGTCTGCTGAAACATAGGCTTTATCAATTTTTACGTCCAAAATTTCTGCCAAAAAGATAGTGTGCACCCCTAAATCTTCATGCTTAAAGGCACGACATTCAATAACAAGTGGGCATTCGGCGGCATAAGGCGCATGAACAATAGAACTCGCTACGGGAGTGAGACCTGTTTTTTTAAACTTGTCTTCGCTCTTCCCAGAAAAAGTGCCAACATAGTCCACAGCAAGCACATGTTCAGAAGAAGGAAGCGAAACCGTAAAATCATTGTGAAGCAAGACATTGTCATAAGTATGGCGTTCTTTACGCAAAGAAACAGAAAGCATGGGCGGGCTTGAATTGATGATACCAATCCAGGCCGCTGTCATGATATTGGGATTATTTTCAGCATCATAGCTTCCAACAAGAGCCGCTGGAAGGGGTGAAAGATAGGTATGTGCTCCAAGAGATTGTTTCATAATAACTCCCTATTTTTTATAATAAAATCAGTATACAAAGCCACGATTTTTCTGTCAAGCAGGACAAAAAAAACAAGTCAAGACTATAAAAAAGACAATAAACTAAGCGCCATAACAGCCATGCCTGCAATAAGACCATAAATTGAAAGGTGATGCTCTCCGTATTTTTCTGCTGCAGGCAAAAGCTCATCAAGACTTATAAAAACCATAATGCCAGCCACCGCCGCAAAGACAAGGCCAAAGACCGTATCTGTTAGAAATTTATAGAAAATTGCATAACCAAGCAAGGCACCTAGGGGCTCAGCTAGGCCAGATAAAAAAGAAAGCGTAAAGGCTTTTTTCTTATTATTTGTCGCATAGAAAATAGGCACAGCAACAGCTATCCCTTCGGGAATATTGTGAATGGCAACGGCTATGGCGATGGGGATACCAAGATTTGGATCGTCAAGAGTAGAAATAAAGGTGGCAAAACCTTCTGGGAAATTGTGCAAGGCCACAGCCAAAGCCGTAAAGACCCCCATGCGCATAAGAGAAGCCTTGTCTTTTTGTTCTTTATCGTGCATTTCTTCGACTTTGCGTGTCTCGTGAGGATTGCCAAGCTCGGGCACCATTTTGTCGATAAGCGCAATAAATAACATCCCTCCAAAAAAAGCCGCCGCCGTCAACCAAGAACCAAGCTTTAGCCCAAGTGCTTCATTTAATATGCCATTTGCCTTAACAAAAATCTCAACAAAAGAAACATAGAGCATAACACCCGCAGAAAAACCAAGGGCAATGGAAAGGAATTTTGTATTGGTTTTTTTGGTGAGCAAAGAAAGCAGGCTCCCTATGCCAGTGGAGAGGCCCGCAAGCAAGGTGACTGAAAAAGCCAGAGCAAGATTTGGATTGTCTAACATTCAAGAGCCTTTATTAGTGAGGTTACGTTTATGAAGTATGCAGGCTAGTAGACTGCCTGTCAAGCAAGTTACAATAAAAGCGGCCAGTATAGATTTTGTGGGAATGTCAATTATAAAATCTTCAAAAACAGTACAAAAAGCTTGACTTTTACTACGACATTATACAACATGAACTTTTTAAAGCATACAAAGTGAGAGAGACATGGCCAACTTACAAATCCGCATCGATGATAGCTTAAAGCTAAGCGCACAACAAGTCGCACAGAGCATGGGGCTAGACCTTGCCTCAAGCGTTCGCCTTTTTCTTACGCAAATGGTGAGGGAAAA
>CAYJIB010000116.1:0-222 GCA_964370125.1 uncultured Desulfovibrionaceae bacterium | reverse complement strand
TTTTACGCCCAAGGCTGACCCTTTTTATAGTGAAAAAAATCAAGCCGCCCTGCTCGCCTCTATTGCCGAGCTTGATCGTGGAGAGGTGACCGTCAAGAGCCTTTCTGAGCTTGAGGCAATGGAAGATTGATGAAAATCAAATTTTCGTCAAGAGCCTGGAACGATTATCTTTATTGGCAAAAACAAGACAAGCGCATCATAAAACGCATCAATGAACTGATT
>CAYJIB010000115.1:0-5488 GCA_964370125.1 uncultured Desulfovibrionaceae bacterium | reverse complement strand
AGTCCCCAAAATCAAATCTCTAAAAAAATTCAACTAAAAAATTAATTCATCGCAGCCCATTGGAGGAGAGAGCGCACAACGATATTTTGTGCCAGCTGAATGATAATAATGACAACAAAGGGGGAAAGATCAAGGCCGTTAAAGAAGGTAAAGGGTAACAGTTTACGCACACGATAAAAAACAGGTTCTGTCAAAGCGGTAAGCACGCGCACTATCGGATTGTAAGGATCAGGTCGCACCCATGACAAAATACAAGAAATGAGCACTACCCAAAAATAAAGGCTCAAAAGGCTATCGAGGACCATGGCCACAGCATAGACGGCATTATTCACAACAAACATCTGTTTTCCTTTGTTTTTTATAATTGCGTTTCAATGGGTAGAACAGCAATTGGTGACCAAGTCAGCAAAAATGGCAAGAGTACAAGGGCAACAACCACAATCCCTAAAATAAGGACTAAGGGGCGCAAGTCAAGTTCATTATAATAAAGCTTTGAGCCAAATCTTTGCAAGCTGACAAAAATCGGATTGGTTAAGCGATGTACTAAACGAAAGTAGAAATTGCTGTCAGAACTTGTGTACATATGGGGAAAAGTCCACAAAACAACAGCAGCTGTCAACATGATGACCAAATAAACGAGCAGGGCGCATTGAAAGAGCCAATTAATAGCTTGTAAAAACATAAGACCTCCGTTTTATGATTGTTTTTTCCAATGTGCAAAGGCTTCTTTAAGACTTGCAAGGCATTCTTTGTAAGAAGTGATATGCAATTTGCTGTCAAGTTTAGGATTGTTAAAAGCCGCAAAAGGCACTTTTGCCGCCTTGCTGGCATAATAGTCATTTTTGCTATCGCCAACAAAAAGCACTCTTTCTGGTGTGGTGTCCCAGTCTTCTAGAATGCGAAAAATACCTTCTGGGTGTGGCTTTGGAGCGACAATATTGGCTGTCATTACGGGGCAAAAGAGGTGGTTGAGATCAAATTGATTAAGCACATCTTTCATACCCGAGCCTCTGTTGGTGTGTACAGCCAAGTGAAAGCCCATTTCCTTCAAAGCTTCAAGAAATACTTTAAGGTCTGGATAGAGTTCTAAGGCGGGAAGGGCATGTGTAACGTAGGGGATTCTTTCAAGAATTTCAGGGAGCTTTGCCCTGTCTTCTTCTGTAGTGATATGTTCAAAAGCTCTGGAGACAGAGGCCATTTGCACATAGATTTCTTCTTCGCGAGTCATGGGCTCTTTGCCCAGTTCTTGCAAAATTTTATTGTAATATCGAATGTTTACCCTGTCTGAATCGACAAGAACGCCGTCACAATCAAAAATAAAGCCACAAAGGCCTTGTGGGAAAAGTGACAAAAACTGCTGTGTAAGCTTCATGTATACCCTCAAGTTTAAGGCTAATTCTTTCTTATTATTGACAATTTACTCACAAAAAAATCGTACAAGCTATTCTTAAACAAGAATAAAGACGTATTCTTTTTGAGCGATTTCTTCAAAACCTTGCATACTTGTAGCAGTATCTAGCACTTTGTGCAAGGCGCATTTTGCAGTGGAAAAGGTCTTATTTGCAAAAACAGTATTATTCTGCAAGCTTTCAATATGTTTTTTTAGTTCTGTGTCATCAAAATCGCTTAGAGGCTTTTCTTCAAAAACCTCTGGTATTTCAGGGATATATGAGGCATCAAGGAGAAGATAAGCGCCTTTGGGAACAAAAACAGCTATTGCCAATATGATTTTTTTCCACATATCAGTCAAATAGGTATTGTCTTTTAGCGTAAGTTCTTGCTCTGTGGGGCCTTTAAGAGTTGTATTTGCGTCACTGATTTGATCTAGCTCGTATTTTTTTGCTAAACCTTCTGCCTCTCCGTGCAGTGTATTTGAAAATTTCTGTAAAAGCTCTTGATAATTTGAGCTTAGTTTTTGCATTTCACCTTCTTGTATTTGTGCAAGAGCCGCACATAAAAGGCTTTCTTGAGCCAAAAGAGCAAGGCTCTTTGTTGGCTCTTTTGAGACAGGCTTGCTTTCTTTCCCTTGAACAAAGGCTGAGATGGCCTCTTCTTCGCTGCTAGACAGAGAAGCGCCTTGTTCTTGCAAATAGGCATAGCGAAGAGCCGATTGACCTTCTTTATCTAAACTCAAGGCTTCGATGTTTTGTAAAAAAAGTGAGGTTTTTCGTGCTTCAAGTGGCAGGCTTGGTTCTTGTGGAGCATACATTGTGACATCTTCACGCAAGAAATGCTTTGGCAAGCCAATGTCTAAGACTGATAGGGCTTTTGGCAAGGCAGGGCAAAGAGCAGGTACGAGGTGTGGAACAAATATGATGGGCTTTTTTTGTGTTTTTGGCATGATACAATCCAAGTCTTTATGATGAAAAACGTGTTAAAAAGGGGAGATTATAACGTTCAACAGGGGCAAAATTATCTTCTAAAGGCGGTACATCAAGTGGCTGTGAAATGTCGACTTTGCGTCCAAGCATTTGTTCTATGCTTGTAGCTTCGCCATAAGTAAAAGCGGCTTCTTGAATAAAGGCTTCTTCAAGCTCTTCGTCTTTTTCTGGCAGGGCAACAATCATCAAATTCTGCCCTTGCTCGAGGGCATTTGGATTTTGCACTGCAAAGACATGCACAGAAGGAAAAGCTGTTTTCAAAGAAGCATAGATTGACTGAAAAAGTAAGCTTTCTCGGCCCTTTAAGGCGCCTATGACATTCATTACCAAGGCCCCTTTAGGCGCTATGGCTTTGCGCATTTCGTGTGCGGCTTCAACCGTGCCCATGTGAAAAGGGACAGAATAGTGTGAGCCAAAAACATCTACAAAAAGCAAATCATAGACTTTTTTGTTTCTGTTTAAAAAACGCCTCGCGTCTTCATGAAAAATATTCAGCCTTTGGTCTTTTGGCAAGGCAAAGCGATCAAAGGCGACTTGTGTAATGGCTGGGTCAAGTTCGACAACATCCACTTGTAATTCTTCATGATTGAGGCCAGATTTTGGTGTGAGTAACCATTTTGGCACTGAATAAGCCCCGCCACCAAGCATGAGGACAGATTTTGCGTGTGGTGCGGCAAAGCTTCCAAGGCGAAAAAAACGGGTATATTGCAGGGCAAGCTTTGTTGGATCATTCACATACATGGCCGATTGATAGCCGCCTGGGTCGGTAGCTAAGGTACGTAAGGGATTTTCGCCTTGCCTTTCTTGCAAAACCACAAGCACATTATAGGGGCTTTCAATGAGGGCTGGCTTGCCGTCAGCGGCAAGGGGAGTTCCCAAAAAGCTTGAGGCCACCGTCACACCGCACAGGGGCAAGAGGATGATCAGCTGGACAAAGCCTTGTTGCCTAAAGGCGAGCATGGACAAAAGAAGCATGGCAACAGAAATGCCAAAGAGGATTTGTGTGCTCCCAAAAAAAGAAATAAGCACAAAGCCCCCAAGAAAAGTCCCAAGGATACTGCCCGCTGTTGAGAGGGCATAGAGGCGACCGATTGTTGCGCCAGAGGTGCTGATTGAATTAAGAGAGAGGCGGATAACGTAAGGACTGACCATGCCAAAGAAAAAGCCGGGAACAGCCAAGAGCACAATGGCCGCAAGCAGGGTAGCAAAGTACAAATTGCTCACACTTGTGGCTATGCCAGAGGCGATGAAAGGGTGCAGCAAGGCCATGCAAGCTGTACTTAAAGAAGCCCCAAGCAAGATGGCAGAGAGGGTTTTTGCAGAAAGCCTCTTGTCAGCAAGCCGCCCACCCGCAAAAGCGCCAAGAGCCAAAAAGGCAAGGACAACACCGATAAGGCTTGTCCAAACAATAATTGAAGTGCCTAGGTGCGGCGCTAAGACACGAGAACCTGTCATTTCAAGCACCATGAGCAGGGCCCCGCTAATAAAGACGATACTTGCGTACATGAAGAGTTGTATATCCTTTTGTTAAGTATTTTTAAAAAAGTGAAGTATTTCAATGAGAAATAAACATGTGAAATTATGTATACAAAGTCTAGTAAAAAACAAAACAATTTTTACATAGCTAAAATTATAAGTTATCGACGTTGTTGAAAAAAATCTTGTAAGATTTTTGAACATTCATCATTGAACATGGCAGGCATATGCCAAGGCTTGTGATTGAGAAAGGGCAAATCAAAGCCATGAAGACAAGAGATGACTGCCCCAGCCTTTTCATCATAAGCGCCAAAAACGACGCCTTTTAGCCTGGCATGAACAATTGCGCCTAAGCACATAAGGCAAGGCTCAAGGGTCACCACAAGAATACAATCGTTGAGGCGAGAGTTTCCTATCGCTTCGCTTGCTTGGCGAATGGCCAAAATTTCTGCATGGCCAAGGGGATCGTTCTCTTCGGGTGCGGCATTGCCCGCTCGCCCGATAATCTCGCCGTTAGAGCAGACGATTATAGCCCCCACAGGCACAGCCCCTTTTGCCATTGCTTTTTTTGCTTCATCAAGGGCACAGTCTAAAAGCTCTGGCCATGTGTGCATTCCTGGAGGGTTGGGAATAGGTCCCCAAACTCTTTCTGGGACATATTTTTTTCTAACGTATTCTTCTTTAGGCTTTATTGTCATGGAGCACAAGCATTTCCGTCATAATGCGCACGAATACAAGGCAAAATTTCATCGGGGCTGTTGCAAATATACAAGAAAGATTCAAGCTCTTCAGTATCCAAATAACCGTCGCCTATCATGGTTTTTTTAAGCCAATCGAGCATACCGCCCCAAAACTCTTCATTATAGAGAATAATCGGCGCAGGTTCAATGCGTTTTGTCTGCATAAGTACAAAGGCTTCAGAGAGTTCATCAAGAGTACCCATACCACCGGGCATGGCGACATAGGCCTTTGCATATTTCACAAACATAAGCTTACGCACAAAGAAATAATTGTATTCGCTATATAAATTGATGTATTTATTTGCTTTTTCTTCGTGAGGAAGTTTAATGTGCAGCCCGACAGATGTCCCGTCAGCTTCCATTGCGCCCTTGTTTCCGGCTTCCATGATGCCTGGTCCGCCGCCTGTGATAACGCCATAACCCGCCTTTACAAGGTTTTTGGCGATTTGTTCGGTTTCAAGGTAGATTGGATTGTCGGGCTTTGTGCGAGCAGAGCCAAAAATTGAAACACAAGGGCCCGCTTTTTCCATTTCTCTAATGCCTTCAACGAGTTCTGCCATAATGCGAAAAAGTCGCCACGATTCACTTGTTGATAGACTTTCAATAGGGTGACATGACATAGAGACTTCCTTTTTTGAAAGGTTTTGTGTTTTGTTAACGCTTCTTCTTTTTACGACACTTTGCAAAAAGGTTCAAGAATTTTTTACTATAAGACTTTGCACAATTCATTTCACTGTGGTCTTGCATATAAAACACGACTTTCTGAGTTGAAAAGGCATGGATTGCCACGTCCTCGCAAGCTCCTCCTCGCAATGACTTCGTGTGCCGTCGTAGGTCATTGCGAGGAGACCCGAGGAACGAGGGGCGACGCGGCAGCCACCCAAGGGGCGC
>CAYJIB010000114.1:0-5537 GCA_964370125.1 uncultured Desulfovibrionaceae bacterium | reverse complement strand
TCACCAGCAAGGTCTTTTACCCAATAATTGAGATTGACTTTATCGGCTTCTGCGGCATCTGCATTATCAACTCGAACATAGTCTGTTATGACTTCGCCCTCTACGCCTTGCAGCTTAAAGTTATCCGTAAAGGTTGGATTTTCAGCAGTAAACATGCCTGCTCCGAAAGACGTTTGCAAGACAATGCGGTCATTGGCAAGTGGAGTATCAGGATCACCCGCTGTGCCGATTTTTTCGCTTGTAATGCGATTGTTTGAATTAAAGAAAAATCCAGAGGGAAGGTTGTCTTGGCTGACTGGGTCACCCTGTTCTGTCTTTAAGCCTGCATAGCTGAAAGGGACAGGCTGGCTTTGTTGTGAATTCGGGGCGAAGCCAGCTGGGCTTTGGCTCACAAGGGCAAAAACGACGTTTACGGGGACTTCAGCTGTGTCACCAGCAGTAATCTCTTCTATCGGCTCAGTCACAAAAAAGCCTGTGTATGTTTTTGCTTCAAGTTCTGTGTTTGCAGGCAGGAAGGTAGGCTTATTGACAAGAGGGCTGGCAAGCACATTCTCATCAGCAAAAACATAATAGCGACCTGCTGTTAAACCTTCATTCGTAAAAGATGTAGTATTGTCACTAAATGTTAAAGGCTGACTTGCCACACTTTCAGCATTTGATGAATAATAAACCCTCAATGCATCGTCAAGCCTAAGACCCTTGGCAGCTGAAGTATCATCGATTGTGAATGTAAAAGGAGTGGCGAGCTTGTAGCCATCTATATTTACGCTAGCTGTTACTTTTACGCTTCCAGCATAGCCTTTCACTGTGTAGTTTTGAAGCTTTGTGTTGATTGTGTTGGTAGCTTCTAAGAGTAAACCATCTGGGTCAGCAGCAAGTAAGACGCTACCATAATCAGTAAAAGATACAATGGCTGGATTGTTTGCATCGTCAAGTGCTTCACCGTAACCGGTATTGGGATTTGGTGGATCATTAACTGTGTCAACTCCCATCAAAGTGTTAAAAGTGTCTTGATCACCCAAATCAAGCTTATCCGCTCTAGCCACACTTGGGAAAGTAGCCAAAGTCAGCGCAAGCAAGAGCATTGCAGTCAAAAGCCTAAAATTCAAAAAAAACTTCATCTTCTTCATAAAAAACCTCTGTATAGCTAAAATAGCAAATTTTGCCTTGCGGCTAAAAAGCAAAGCAAAAGCCGAATTCACAAAATATAAAAAATCCTCTGGAAGCCTTTCTAACACTTCCAGAGGATTTTAGCAAGAAATTACTTTCGTTCATTCTTCAATAATTTTAGCTCTTCCTAGCCCTCACCCTCAAGAGCAAAAGGCCAAGGCTTGCAAGCAACAACAAAACCAAGTCGTAGGCTTCACTTCCGCCAACAGAACAACCGCCACCGCCGCCGCTGCTACTTCCGCTGCCACCACCACCGTGGCTGCTCGCAGGGGCTTGTGCATAAAGGACATTTGGGTCAGCGATAATGCCTCTGGTTTCTTCAGTATCAAAAGTGCCGCCGTCTTTGATCACAAAGAAGACAGTATAGACGGCCCCTGGCTGATAAGGTTCAGTACCTGCCTTCACATCGACTTCGCGTGTTGTTCCGCCATAGGTGCGAAGGACCCAAAACTTGCCATCAAGGTCAAGGACGTCTTGCTTGTCCGCAATTGTGATTTCGCCGTTTTCAAGGTCAGCGGCTGTAAAGTTTGCCTTAAAGCCAGAATCGTCCCACTTTTGAAGGCGCAAGGTGTTTTCGCTAATCAGCGGAGCGGCTTGACTTGTGCCGTCTGGGTTTTCGCTCAGCTCAAAGGTAAAGGCTCTGCTAAAGATAAAGGCATCGCCACCAGCAGGATCAAAACCTGTGTAAGCAAATTTTTGCGCAAAGCTCGCATTGCCAGCGTCGTCTGCGGCATAGACAATGCCAGAGCCTGTGGCGGGCTGTTCTGCAAAGATTGATGTGTCAAGCAGGGCTTGCGTGGGTGTGCCGTCATAAACAGAAATCAAGCCGCTTGTTGTCCCTGCTTGAGGATAGGAGAAGGTGGGGGCTGCTTCTACAGCGGCATTTAAGCCCAGGCTGTTAAGGTATCTGCCTGTTTTTGTAATGACAGCAACATTGCTAATGGCTTTTTTCTCGCTGTTTACGGCTACGGTATAGTGGACAAAGTAGGTGGCGCCTTCATCAAGCGCAAGGCCCTCGGTGAGCACCTTTCCCTCTGTCGTAGATTTAACACCTTCACCAGCAACGACCCAGCACTGCCAAGCCTTTGTCGCTTCATAGGGCGCAAAATAGACTTTTTCAAATTTTGGGCCGCCGCTTATGAGATTTCGAACTTCAATATTGTTTACGGTTGACTTGATAGGCACCCAAGGGCTGCCCGTGTAGTGTGGCACGGTAAAGGGCACCACATAGGTGACATAGCTGGGGCTAGCAAGGGAGCTTAGGTCTGTACTGAGTGAAATGCCCTCTCTGCTGTTTGCTTCTTCGCCCTCTGCGGAGAGGGTATTTGTCACAAAGCCATAATCGAGCGTGCCAACAGTTGCAGAGCTTTCGCCTTTGTCTGTGTTTTTGTAGACAAGAGGATAGTCTGTGCCATCGGCTTGATGCAATCTGGCCGCATAGATATTGTAGGCATTTTTTGGAAGAGGGACAGGGGCAATGATGCGGACGGTGCTTGTTGTGGGGAGTGAAGGCACGGGAATATGATAATAGATGTCATACTCCAGTTCTTCCAAATTTGCGCCAACAGGGATTGCATTTTCGGCCTTTGTAATATCAGCGCTAGGCAAGAAAGCAAGCCATTCACCAGCAACTAATTCTTTAGGTGTTTTACTGGTAACTTGTGTTCCAAAGTCAGTAGCAACACCAGCATCATCTAGGCTTTGTAGCCTTACAGTGCTAAAATCCTTCATTTCTTCAAGGACACCAACATCATAGCGTATCTTCAAAATGACAGCTTCGTCATTGTTAAGTGCAGCGGGTGTGGCGGCATTGTCAAGGGCCTTGTTTATTGTGATTTTTTGTACAAAGTTTACTTCCTTGCCTGCTTCTGCAGGATCAAGCTTGTAGGTATCATTTTCTTTGTCTATTGCTGGGGCGTCTGCGTCAATGCTGTGATAATTCAAGCCAGTGGCGCCATCAATTTGCATTGGTGAGAGCGCGTCAGGTGCGCCAGCCCAAGCATAGACAAACAGATTGATTTCGACTGTTGTGTCGCTAGCTTGTGGTCCACTTCCAGACTGGTCAATATTTGGTGCACTGCCCGCAACAGTTCCGTCATTACCCAGATTGTTAACTTTTAGCTGAATGCTGCCCTTGCCTTGCTTAAACACACTACCAGTATCTTCATCAACAAATTCTGTTAATGAAGAGTTAAATGTAATATTGTTAAAACTAAAAGACTCAACATCAGCGGCATTGTTCGCAGGATCTTTTGCCCCTACAAGAAAAAGGGCTTCAGCTGTTTTCTGGCCAATGAGGGGGCTGCCTTCGACAATTTCAAAAGGAATTTCAAAGGTATAATAGCTTGCCACTCCTGGTGTAACTGTTGCTGTAAGCTTTTGGCTAAGTAAAAGAAGGGCATTGGGGTATTTTTTTTGAACTTCTGTTGCAGCGTTTATAGGCACAGAGCCGACAGTTAATTCGTTAAAGATTGTTTCAAGCTTGCTAGCAATGGCGACTTTGCTTGCTTCAGTTTCTGGGCCAGTCCTTGCGGCATCTGCAAGATTTGGAAAAAGGCTCAAAGCTAAGGCAAGCAAGAGCATTGCATTAAAAAATCTAAAAGTCTTCACATTCTTCATCTTTTTCATACTATCCTCTTTATCGGTAAAATAGGATTTTGTTTGTCTTTGTGGCGAAAACCTAAAACAAAAACAATCTACACAAAATACAGTAAAAAATCCTCTGGAAGCCTTTCTAACACTTCCAGAGGATTTTAGCAAGAGACTATTTTAGAGGGAGCTTTTAACGCTTCCACTAAAAATCTAACAATATTAAGCCAAGCCCTGCAAGAGCAACAAGGCCACAATGTTGATGATTTTGATCATCGGGTTTACAGCCGGGCCAGCGGTATCTTTATAAGGGTCACCCACGGTGTCGCCTGTGACAGCGGCTTTGTGAGCCTCAGAACCCTTGCCACCAAAATGGCCGTCTTCGATATATTTCTTTGCATTGTCCCAAGCACCGCCACCAGAAGTCATTGAAATCGCAACAAAAACACCTGTTACGATGGTTCCCATGAGCATGGCGCCAATGGTTGCAAAGGCTTCTGCTTGGCCAGCAAGAGCGTTGATAACAAAGTACACAACGATAGGCGCAAGCACAGGGAGGAGTGATGGCAAAATCATTTCACGAATGGCAGATTTTGTCAGCATGTCAACAGCTGCGCTGTAGTCTGGCTTGCCTGTGCCTTCCATGATGCCAGCAATTTCTTTGAATTGACGACGCACTTCAATAACAACAGCCGCACCCGCACGACCCACTGCCATCATGCCCATTGCACCAAAAAGGTAAGGCAAAAGACCGCCAATAAAGAGGCCAACAAGCACAAATGGATCTTGCAAAGTAAAGGTCACATTCAGATCTGGGAAGAAATGCGCCAAGTCTTCGGTATAAGAAGCAAAAAGCACAAGAGCCGCTAAAGCCGCAGAACCGATAGCATAACCTTTTGTTACGGCCTTTGTGGTGTTACCAACAGCGTCAAGGGCGTCTGTTACAACACGCACATCGCTTGGCAAATTGGCCATCTCTGCGATACCGCCAGCATTGTCAGTTACTGGGCCATAAGCGTCAAGAGCCACAATCATACCCGCAATGGCAAGCATGGTTGTTGCCGCAATGGCGATTCCAAAAAGACCGGCATTGGCATAGGTGACAAGGATAGCGCCACAGATAACAAGAATTGGCAAAGCACAAGATTCCATTGACACAGCAAGGCCTTGAATGACATTTGTGCCGTGACCTGTTTGCGAGGCGTCTGCAATGCTGCGCACAGGACGGTATTTTGTGGCGGTATAATATTCAGTAATCCATACAAGCAAGGCCGTAGCGATAAGGCCTGTGAGCGCACAGATTAAAAGATTGCCCACACCAAAGGCCTTGCCCTCGACCACCATATCGCCAACACCCCAGAAAAATACAGGGGTAACAACAATAATAAGGCCAGCTGAAACAAGACCTGTCACAATAAGACCACGGTACAAAGCGCCCATGATATTGTTGTTTGGCCCAAGTTTTACATGGCGTGTACCGATAACAGAACCGATAATGCACAAAGCGCCAATAAGCAAAGGATACATCATCATACGGCTTTGCAATTCGCCAGTAAAGAAGATAGCAGCAAGAAGCATGGTGGCTACGATGGTTACAGCATAGGTCTCAAAAAGGTCGGCCGCCATACCCGCACAGTCGCCCACATTGTCGCCTACGTTGTCGGCGATAACAGCAGGGTTTCTTGGATCGTCTTCAGGGATACCGGCTTCGACCTTGCCCACAAGGTCAGCGCCAACGTCAGCACCTTTGGTGAAGATACCGCCACCAAGACGAGCAA
>CAYJIB010000113.1:0-5797 GCA_964370125.1 uncultured Desulfovibrionaceae bacterium | reverse complement strand
AACAACACAAACTCTCGCTTCAATTAAACTTCTTGTTCATCGAAGCTTGGCTTGTCCGACTGACTTCATTTCTACATCAGCTCGGTTTTTAAATCTACTAATCTTCAAGAGCGTTGTCAAGCTTTTTTTCAAATAAATTTTAAAAACTTTTTACTAGTTCAAAACTTTTTGTAGTCGCCAAACACTCAAGCAGGTGGGAATATACATAGCCCCAAACACTTTGTCAACAAAAATCTTAAAAAAAGATTTATTATAAAATCAACACGTTACAGCTTTGTTACAAAAAAAACCACAAAGATGCCACAAATAAAGCGAGACTCATGCCCATATTCAAAAAAGCACTTGAAAAATTTGTTGCTATGAGCTGACGAACAAGGCTTGGTGGGTCGCTTGGTTTTTGAAAAACTCGAAAAGTGGCAAGGCAAATAGGCAAAACAAGCAACAAAGTCCACAAGAAAATCGGCTTGGCGATTAACCAAAATAAAACCCAGCAAAGCACTATTCCTGCTGTTAAAGCAAGATGGTAGCGCAAAGCCCCATAAAGGCCAAGCTTAACGGCGACTGTCTTTTTACCTGTTGCACTATCAGTAGGTATGTCTCTGATATTATTGATGTTAAGCACAGCTGTACTGCAAAAACCCGCCGCTAATGCAGGCAGGATTGCCAAGGCAAAAGAGGAAGAAAGTATTGGAAGCCCACACAAAATAGCTGTTCCAAGTACGGCAATTGGGCCAAAAAAAAGACCGGCCATAATATCTCCATAGCCCCTATAGCCATAAGGCCGCTTGCCTAGGGTATAGGCCAAAGCCGCGAAGACAGAAGCAATGCCCAAAGTCAAAAAAGCAAAAAAGGGCAGCCAGTTTCCCCAAAATGCTACATAAAGCAAAGCAAGGCCTGAAAGGGTCGCAAAAAAGCCAACAAGCACAACAGCGGCAAGCATTTGCCCTGGGCTTACGAGACCACTGCTTACAAAACGCTTTGGCCCTCTGCGTTCTTTTGTGTCAACGCCTGAAAGCCCATCACCATAATCATTGGCCAAATTTGAAAGAATTTGCAAAAGAAGTGCCGTTATCAATGCCAAAATGAAAACAGAAAAACTCGCTCTCCCATGAAAAAAAGCCAAGGCATAACCAAGGCATATCGCAGCAAAGCCAAGAGGAAGTGTTAAAGGTCGAATAGCAGCCAACCAAATTCGTGCAAAAGTCCATTCTTTTTCGGGCATATCACATTCTCTCTAAAGGAAATCGTTTCAAAAAGCACAAAGCAAAAAACAAAAAACTTGCGTTTTCTTTCTTCTCTCTGTACATTTGTATCAGTGTATAGGCACGAGAAGAAAAGGAGCCAATCATGACAACAAGTCAAAAAATTCTGCCTTTCCCAGACAACTTTATCAAAGAAAGAAGTTCACAAATCTTTTCTAAGGTTTCTAGCAGAATCCGTTTTCGTAGCACAAGTTTAAGGTCACAAAAAGCTATTCAGAAAGTAAAAGACGCCCTTAACGCGAGCCAAGGCATTATTAAAAGTCAATTTAACCAACGTGTTGGAAGTGTGCTCATCTTTTTTGATTCTGCAAAAATCAAAGCTGAAAGTATTTTGCAAAAAATCCAAAAAGTCCTTCCAACCAGTGTAAACGATGTGCAAAAAGCTCTAAAAACCTTGCCTAGTAAGGTCAAAGACTTGCAGCAAGCCTTGCCAAAAAACAGCGAAGAGTTGAAAGATACGCTCAAAAGTTTTGACACGTTTCTTACAAGCAAAAGAGGTAAAAGCCTGACAAAGAAGGCCCTGCTCGCTACTGGGATAGCCACTGTTGCTACTCTTGCTTTTTCTAAAAAAAGTCACGCCTTTATGGGCCTTCTTATGGTCAAATACCTTGCCTTGCACTGCTATCAAAACAGGAAAAGTCTTTTGAAATAACATTTACAAACTGTAAAAAACTAAACATTAGACCTTTTTACAATTATAAGTTAATCGCTTTTTGGCAACACAGGACGCATGGAAAAAGCGCAAATACCAACAGTTGTCAAATTGTGTAAGCCAGCCATAAGGGCTGGGCTGATCAGACCAAAAAGGCCAAGGCCCATAAAGGCCGTATTGAAGAGCACAATCAAGGAAAAATTGCGCTGAATACGACGCATTGCGCGCTTTGAAATGCTGACAGAATCAATAAAACTTTCAAGATTGTTGTCTGTGAGGACAAGGTCGCAGACTTCCTTGGCAATGGCCGCTCCGTGCTGCAAAGACACACCGACATCGGCATAACGCAATGCCGCAGAATCGTTGATACCGTCACCAATCATAGCAACCGTATGCCCCTCGCTCTTCACTCGCTCAATGACTTGTAATTTCTCATCTGGCAAGACCTGGGCATAGAATTCATCAATACCAAGCTCTTCTGCAACAAGCTTTGCTGTCGACTCGCTATCACCTGTCAGCATAACAATACGCCGCATGCGAAGGTCTTCTAATTGCCTGATGAAATCAAAAGCGTCTTCACGCAGTGGGTCTTTAATAACGAGTATTCCCGCTATCTTATCGCCACAAGCCAAATAGAGCAAAGACTGTCCTGCTTGTGTACAGCTAGCAATGGCTTCTTCTGCACCTTCAAGAGAAATGCCCTCATCTTCATGCACAAAATGACGGCTTCCAAGCACCATGCGCTCGCCATTTAGGGTCGTTGCGATACCGTGCGCCAAGATATACTCGACTGTCGTATGCTCTTCTTTGTGTGAAAGGCCTTTTTCTTCGGCCTTTCGGACAATGGATTCTGCTATTGGATGTGGGAAATGTTCTTCCATGCAGGCGGCTTGGCGAAGGACAAAGTCTTCACTATAGCCATTTACTGGGCAAATCTTTACGAGTTCAGGCCGTGATTCTGTCAGTGTGCCTGTTTTATCAAGGACTACAGCATCAAGCTTTGCTAAGCTTTCTAGGTATTTACCGCCCTTTATGAGAGCCCCTCTCTTGCCAGATTCTAACATAGCAGAGCGCACGGCTAAGGGAGTAGCAAGCTTAATTGCACAAGAATAATCTGCAAGAAGGACTGTCGCCGCCTTGCGTGGATCTCTTGTTACAACAAGGATCAAGGCTGACAAAAGGAAGGAAAATGGCACGATTTTGTCAGCAAGCATACCCGCTTGACTTTGGATATTGGCCTTCATTTCTTCTGAGTCGATCAAAACCTTGGCCACCTTGCCAAAGCGCGTCGCCGATCCAACAGCGTCGGTATTGATGACAAGTCGCCCTTCTTCAAGGGCTGTGCCAGCGAAGACTTCGCTCCCAGCTTTTTTTCTAACCGGCAAGCCTTCTCCCGTCATTGAGGCTTCATTGACCATTGCCAAACCTTCAAGCACTGTACCGTCGACAGGAATGCGCCCACCAGCGTTGACAACCACCAAATCGCCTTCGACTAAATTGTCGGGATGTACTGAAATTTCAACACCTTCTCGCAAAATCCACACATTTTCTTTTTCGCCTTCAAAAAGTGCAAGCAAGTCCATTTTTGAGCGCTCTTTTGTCCAATCTTCAAGGATTTCACTTATCCCCAAGAGCAAGTTGATCATGCCGGCAGTGGCAAAATCGCCCATAAGAATTGAAGACCCTATGGCCGCAGCATCAAGCACATGGACATCAAGCTTTTTTTGCCGCAAAGAGTTAAAGCCTTCTTTAATGAGTGGTGTCACCTCATACATGACCCAAAAAGGACGAATTGCCATGGGCATAAAGAGGCGTCTAAGCGTAAAGAAAGTTAATTTTTTGGCAATAGAAACAAAGGGATGCGGAAGAGTTTTGGCTTCATGCTCATAGTCTTCAGCAGGTTTTAGCATCGTGCTTGCAAAAGAGCAATCTTCACCTTCAAATGTAGAGAGCAGAGCCCCTTCTAAAAGACTTGAATGTTCTTTAAGAAAGGCTACAAAGCGAGCGGTTAGAGCTTCATCTTCGTCAAAGAGACACAAGGCTCTTTGCGTTCGAGGATTGTAAGTAAGCTGAAAAAGTTTTTCTGCGCCTTCAAAACTTGCGTGCATCTGTGCACAAAGAGCCTTCAAATTGGCTTCTTTTTGCACAAAAAAACGAACACGCCCTGGACATGAGCGGATAAAAGCCATACGACTGCCTTCGCGAGCGTCTCAAAGAAATCTCTGAAAGCTCGTTTGAAATTAAAAATTGTTTACGCTGATGTTTGCCGTAGAATTATTTCTCTGTTGTTATGACTGTTTCGTCACCTTCTTGCTCACGAGCTTGCTTGGCTTCGGCGAGATAATCCTCAACATCTTCTTTCAAGGTTTCAACTTTGCTCATCACTTCTTCGGCAAGCTGGCAACCGCCCTTCATGGCTATGCGGATAAGCTCTTGACCTTTTTCAGTTTTTGCAAATGAAACAGCAAAAGCGCCCAAAGCCGCCCCAGCAATAAAATATCCTGCACGTCCTAACATACTTATTCTCCGTCTTTTTTTGTTTGATTTTTATCTAAAATACCTAATACATTAAGAAAAAATTCCTGTAAGTTACCGTCTTTATTTTCAAGAAGCGAAGCACTTTCTTTTAGCTTGTCCAAATTGTCCAGGGCAAAGTCCAAAAGGTCGTGCAATTCTTGACGATTTTTTGTAGTTAAATAGCCAACAAAAGCACCCAAAAGACCACCTAAAAGCCCTTCAAGAAGACCTGCTTTTGCTGAAAGCCCTTTGTTTGTTTTATCGTCCATAATGCGACCCTCTTACACCTTCAACATACACAATTTGAGGACAAAAAATCGCTTTTTATGCAGAAGCCTTCGCCACACAATCATTAAGCTTTACCACACAGGCCAAAGCCTCAGCATCGTCCTTGCTTGTAAAAATGCCTTCTAAGCTGTCGCTTGGGATGACCGCCGTATCATAAGAGATACTCACGCTTTTTGACAAAAGGTCAAAAGCTATATCTTTAATATAAAAAGGTTTTTCATGTTCAGTCTTCACTAAAGCTTGCACTTCAGACTCAAACATTAAAGAAGCCTTAACGCTAAGCACAATGCGCCCTTCTTCATGGCTTTCCATCTTGATTTTATGACGAAACTTTGCCAAAATTTCAAAATACATAGACACTTCCTTACAAAAACAATGTATACCCTTAGTATAAGACCATAATTTACAAAAGGCAAGTCATCTCTTGCTTATTTAAATTTTCTGGCCTATGCTCAAATAATCTGACATTTCAGTGAAAAGATGGAAAAAATGACTAAAATTCAGCCCTATTTATCAACAAAGAGATCCTACCGCGAGCAATACGCCAAAAAGGCTAACGAGTGGACTTTTCAGACTGTGGAAGCTGAAAGCGATTTGCATATAATCGTGCAAAAAAGCCCAAATACTTCAAAAGAAAGTCTTATGAGGCTGGCGAAGAAAGAAGTCAAAAAACAAAGAGGGATTTTGCAAGCTTGGAGTACGAGCAATCCCGCTTTTTTTCACTCTCTTGTGCCTGTTCCTTTGCCTCAAAACATTGAAATTCCAGAGATTATCTGCGAAATGTCTGAGGCCGCAAGGATTGTTGGAGTGGGGCCTTTTGCGGCTGTTGCGGGGGCTGTGGCTTTTTATGTGGCTAGGGCCTTGCATGAAAAAAGTGAGGAATGCCTTGTTGAAAATGGCGGAGATACCTATCTTTTTGGCAAAAAAGACCGAATTGTCGGTCTTTTGCCAGATCCAAAGACAAAGTCCCACCTTGGTCTTTTTTTAGAGGGAAAAGACCTCCCCTGCTCACTTTGCGCTTCTTCGGCGACTATTGGGCATTCGCTAAGCCTTGGTAAAGGTGAACTTGCTGTTGTTG
>CAYJIB010000112.1:0-5853 GCA_964370125.1 uncultured Desulfovibrionaceae bacterium | reverse complement strand
CGTAACATTGTCATCACCGCCGCCAGCGTCAATGCTCGTATTTGCGCCCACCATTTTTGCTACGCTGATAGTATCCGCACCGCCAGCGGTCGAGCCAGTCTGTACATCACCATAAATGGTCGTGCTTGCTTGGCCACTTGCGTCACCCATTGTGCCTTCAACAATAATGACATCACCGCCCCAGGCCTGCACCGTCACGCCCTGACCAAGCGTTCCCGCATCGCCATAAATGGCAGAATTGCTAAAATCGCCTGTGATGGTGATATTGTCCGCAGCAAAACTTATATTTCCGCCAGTCGCACTTTCAATATCGCCATAAATACTGTTGCCGCCGCTTTTGTTTTGCAGACTGATTGTGTCTACACCAGAAATAAGCGTGCCGCCGCTAACGCTCTCACCATCGCCAACAATGGTGCCATTTGCCATATTTTGGCCATTGATAATGTCATTGCCAGCAGTGATTGTGCCACCGCTCATTGACTTAAAGTCGCCAGCAATAGTGATGTCAGCTGTGATATCGCCAGTGATACGCAGCTGATTGGCCTGCATGGGGCTATCTAATGTAAGGTCAAGATCGGTATCGGCATAATACGAACTTGTGCCGTCAATACTCGTAAAAGGATCGGGACTTGGCGTTGAGCTACCCTCACCAACAGGGGGAAGGCCTTCTGTTTGCAGTGGAGGATTTTCGCCTTGGGCTTCTTCAACTGGAGGCTCAAAAGTGACAAGGGTCACAGTTGCCTCAACGCCTGCTTCTTCTAAAGCGTCTTGCAGGGCATAGACATTGGCTTGCGCCTCTGCTTCATCGCCTTCAAAAAGGGTCGTTACAGTGGTCTTAGCGCCTTCAACAATTTCGTCATCTTGTCCCTCAGAGTCCAAAATGCTTTTTTCATCGTCGTCTTCTTCAAGCTCAAGAACATCGTTGACGGCCTTTATTTGGTCGACAAATTCTTTGACTTCTTGCGGGCTAAATTCACGCATTTCAATGGTTTCATCAATCCCGTCATCAATGACTGTTCCTTGGCCCGGGGTATTGAGGACAAGTCTTTGCCCTGTGCGGTCGGTAACAACAACATCATGCCCTTCGCCAATAGAAGTAAGGAAGAAGGTCTCGCCATTTGCAAGAGTGATCTTATACACAAAGCCTGTTCCACGAATACCTACCGTTGCTTTTGGTGTAATCAGCTGGAAAGCTTCGGGATTTTGCTCAACGACCTTACCGCTAAGAAAGTGAACAAGGCCCATGCTCATGTCCACAACCATGGACGGCTCTTGCCCATCACCAAAAGCAAAATCGCTCAAGGTGATCGTTGTTTTAGGTCCCAAGGTGGCACGGCTTTCGTCTGCAAAGATAAGCTCTGCAGAGGTCTCGCCAGTTTTTATAATGTCGGTCTCATAAAGGCCATCGCCTTGATGAAGCTCTATAGTTTGCCCATCACGCTCAACGCTGATAGGACCGTCTGCTTGTGAAATTGTTGCGATTGTCTGTGTCATGATTTGCCTCTCAGAAAGTATAGATTGAGTAGCTAAGAAATTTTTACATTATACGGCTCTTACCGATGTCAATAGCCTATAGGCAAAAAGCTTTTTTGTCAACTTTATCTTTGCTATGAGACTGGACAGAATGCAAAATGTTTTTAACAAAAAATGAATAAGATCTTAACAAGATTGTAGCAAGATGTGTTCCAAGTTTTCCATCTCTTCGCCATGCTCAAGGCCCACCAAGTGCGCAAGACCGTGCGCAAGTAAAGTGAGGACATAGCTTTCGATGTCTTGACCATACATAAAGGCTTCACGTTGTAGAGTGTCAACAGAGATAAGCAAGTCGCCAGCAGGAAGGGCAAGGCCTTGCTCGTCGGGGAGATAAAGGGGGAAAGAAAGGACATTTGTTGGGCAATCAAGGCCCCTTTGTGCGGCATTTATCCTTTGGATTTCAGCGTCTCGCACAAAGGTCAGGCTAAGGCAGTCATTTTCCTGGGCGTCTTTTTTTTGGACTTCTCCTTGCCTTTCTTTGAGCAAACAAAGAAGCATGGCGCAAAGAGCCTTCTCAATGCGCCTCATGTCAAGACCAAAGGCAGCGCCCAGCTGTTTTTCATAGATATGCAGAGCGAGCATAAAAACAATCAAGCGCCATCAAGACTTGCTGAAGGCTTATTTTCAGCTTTGCCATTTGTTTGGCCATTTGCCGAGGCAAAACTTTTTGAAGCGCCATTGCCATTTGCTTGGTCATTGCCATTTTTCGCAGCCTTATCATTCGTCTTGATATTTGTTTCGGCCTTGCCATTGCCATTTGCAGATTTTTTTTCTTCAAACAGCTTTTCATCGGTGGGGCTTTTCGCCTCTGCTTTATCAGAAACATAGCCCTCTTGAATTTTTTGCACATCGGCAGGATAGGCAATGCGCTGATGGAAAATACCTGTCAAAATACGAGAAAAGGCCTTTGACAATTTGTACAAATCCTTAAAGCGCAAATCAGATTCATCAAGTTGCCCGTCTGCAAAAATGTTTTTGAGCATGGTGTCAACATGACCGTCAATCCTTGCGGGTGTTGGCTCTCTAAGAGTACGGCTTGAAGCCTCTACAACGTCGGCAAGCATAACAATAGCCGCCTCTCGAGTTTGCGGACGGGGCCCAGGATACATAAAAGTCTCTTCAGACGGATTTTCACCAAGCTCTTTGGCCTTATTAAAGAAAAAGCGCATACAAGAGGTTCCGTGATGTTGGCGAATAATATCAATAATTTCCTCACCAAGACGGTATTCTGCGGCAAGTTCACAGCCTTTTTTGACATGAGCCCCAAGAATAAGAGCGCTCATGGTCGGCGACAATTTGTCGTGCTTATTTTCTCCACCGTATTGATTTTCAATAAAATAATCGGGATAAGCAAGCTTGCCCACATCATGGTATAAAGCCGCCACCTTACACAGCATCGCATTAGCCCCAACAGCCTTTGCACCAGCCTCTACCATATTGGCCACAACCAAGGAATGGTGATAGGTCCCCGGCACTGAAACCATAAGATTTTGCAACAAAGGATGATCAAGGCTTAAAAGCTCCATCAAGCGGAAACGTGTGGTATAGCTAAAGAACATTTCAAGCACAGGGCCAATAGCAAAAAGCAAAACCACCGAAACAAGGCCATTGGCAAAAGCAAATATCCATAAAAAACCATAGGTATTTATGCCTGCTATCCCATCAAAAAGGGCTGCAATAGTCGCCAAAAGACCAAGACCAAGGCTTAAAGGCACAAAAGACCAAACCACGTCTTGGCGTGTTTGGGCATGAAAAACAAGCCAAGTGTTAAACATACAAGCCACAAAAACAAAGAGGAAATAAGCAATGTCCATAGAAAAAGCCACAGACAAAAAGAGCGAGAGCAAAAGACCAACGGAGGCATATCTTCTTGCCGCAAAAATCAAAGAGCTAAGACCAGCCGCCCCAGCCACAGGGAAGGCATAGGCAAAAATTGACAAATATTGTGGGTCAAGAACGTGTATGGCAAGCACCATACTGCCCTTAGCCGCTAGGGTCGATACCGCAAGAAGCAGCGAGATAAAAAGGCAATCTTTTTTGCGTAAAGATGTCCCGATATTGCCGCTTGGCGCAATATAGAGAGCAAGAATCAAAACAAGCGACATAAAGAAAAGGCCAAAGAGCCTGTCCACTCGAAGCATGCCTGTCTCTTGACCAAAGAGGCTTTGCAACTTTAATTGGGCATTATGGTTAACTCTGTCGCCTTGCCGCACAATCACTTCGCCTTTTTGCACATGATACAAAATAGCCTCAACGGTTTGCGCCGCCTCTTCACCAAGTCGCAAACTGGCCTCTCTATTGAGCGTAAGTGTTGGTTGTAAGGCTAAGGAAAAAAGCGTTGCTATAGACTGTCTTTTCGCATTTTCTAAGGTTGTTTCATGACGCAAAACCTGGCTTAGCCCAGTTAGCAAGACAGGCACATCTAAAATTTCTGCCCCCGCAGGACGCAAAAGTTCGCTCTTGTGTTCAAGATCACGCACAATCATAGCCCCACGGCTTGGCAAGGCCTGACGGACATCACCAACAACACCGCCAACAAGGGCTTTTTCTACCCAAGGAAGAGCAAGGCCAACAATCACTTCTTGCACATCAGGTAAAAGCCACAAGTCAATCATTCCCGCTCTGACAGGGCTATTTAAAGCCTCTTCAACAATTTGCTTGATAATCGAAACATCTTCTTCGTCTGTTTCGTTAAGGTTCTGCAAGAGTTTTGTGACATTTTCTCGTAAATGCAAGACAGGCTCAAGGCTCAAGTCAAAAACAGTTGGCTGTTCTTGCGCCACCTGTTTTCTGCGCATCTGCGTAGCAAAGCTGTCTTCTACCATTAAGGCTCGCGGCGCAATTACCGTACGGTCGGCCACTTCGCCAATGGCGTACATGGTTCTCTCTGCTTGCGGCTGCAAAGCAAGTACAAAAGACAAAAGCAAACAAGTAGTCACAAGCACAACAAGACCCAAGCCATGATGGTGGGCTCTTGCCATTTCGCCAAGCTGTCTGCGCAATTCGGTAAAACTATGTGGAGATCTTTTCATAAGCATCATAAGCGTGAACAATTCGCCCAACCAAAGGATGACGAACCACATCTGCTGAAGTAAATTGACAAAAATGAATGCCCTGCACCTTTGAAAGAACGTGCATGGCGTGAATAAGGCCTGATCTTTCCGCCCCCTGTTCATGGGCAAAAGAAGGCAAGTCTATTTGTGTAATATCGCCAGTAATCGCGGCCCTTGAACCAAAACCTAAACGAGTTAGAAACATCTTCATCTGTTCCTTTGTCGTATTTTGGGCTTCATCAAGGATAATAAAAGCATCATTCAAAGTACGCCCACGCATAAAAGCAAGAGGCGCAATTTCAATAAGGCCAGATTCCATAAAAGCCGCTGTCTTATCAAAGCCCAAGGTATCGTGCAAAGCATCGTACAAAGGACGCAAATAAGGATTGACCTTATCCGCCAAATCCCCAGGCAAAAAACCAAGCTTCTCGCCAGCCTCTACAGCCGGCCTTGTCAAAATCAAACGCTTGATCCGCCTCGCACTCAGCAAAGAAACAGCCACTGCTACAGCCAAATAGGTCTTCCCCGTGCCCGCTGGCCCAATGCCAAAAGTCATATCGGCCTGCTTTAATGAGCGCAAATAAGCCCTCTGTGACATATTCCTTGCCGTCAAACTTCTCTTTGGCAAATGAATGGTGGCCTCTTCTTTCCAAACTTTTTGCAAATCCGCCGCCCGATCCTGCGTCAAAAGCACATAAGCCTGCACAAGATCATGACCCTGCAAAGCATAACCCGCACGCACTAGTCCATAACATTGCACAAGAACAGAAAGCACAAGCTCACCCTCTTCCTGCGTATCCGCACTGACAGAGAGCGTCATGCCCCTCGAAGCAATGCCTACTCCGCTTTCCTTGGCAAGCAAATCAAGATGGGCATTGTGAACGCCAAAAAGACTATTAGCCACCTGCATGTCGTCAAAAGACACGCTTTCTACATACTTACTCACAAAAACCTCAAAGAATTCATCAAGAATTCCCTATATTTTCGGCAATACGCCGTATTTATCAAAGCAAAAGCAAAAACACCCTAACACAGAAAAAGACACTGTACAAGCCTCGAAAAAAGGGCTATATCGGAGACAGAAAGCAATGCCTCCGGCGGTTAAAGGCAGTGCCTCCGGCGGCCAAAGGGGATAATCCCCTTTGGAAACCTTGATAAGGGTAGATGAAGGGAATTTGAATTGGTGAAAGTCGCTCTTCACTTAAAGGGAAATCAAAGACTGCCGCAGGCTACGGCCTGCTCTGTTGGCTTGGGAATAAAAGCCCTT
>CAYJIB010000111.1:0-5932 GCA_964370125.1 uncultured Desulfovibrionaceae bacterium | reverse complement strand
CCTGGTTTTGAAGGCGGTCAAATGCCTTTGCAAAGACGTTTGCCAAAGCGTGGCTTTAAAAATGCCATGTTCAAAGTTCGCTATGAAGTGCTCAATCTCGATCGCTTGATAGCCTCTTTTGAAGGTAAAAACACCATCAGCCTTGAAGACATTTACGCACGCGGTCTTTGCTCTGCAAATTCCTTGGTAAAAATCTTGGCCTCTGGCGATATTTCTGTTCCACTTAATGTGGAAGCCCATACCTTTAGCCGTGCAGCTCTTGAAAAAATTCAAGCTGCAGGCGGCGTGGCTAATGTTTTAGAAAAACACGCACCACAAACAAAAGAGTAGGTGAACTGTGGCAGCAGCTGATGCGAGCAATAACGCCGGAGCGGCAGAATTGCACAAAAAGATTTTGTGGACAGTAGCCCTGATTTGTGCCTATAGGATCGGTGTTCATGTGCCTATCCCAGGTGTAGATGCAGCGGCCTTGTCGCACTTTTTTGAGTCTGTTTCAGGAACCCTCTTTGGCATGTTTGACATGTTTTCTGGGGGCGGGCTTTCAAATGTGTCTGTTTTTGCTCTTGGTGTTATGCCTTATATTTCGGCCTCTATCATCATGCAGCTCTTGCAAGTTGTAAGTCCCGACATCAAGCGCCTCGCCAAAGAAGAAGGGGCGACAGGACGTCGTAAAATTACACAATATACTCGTTATGGAACAGTGCTTTTGACTCTGATCCAAGGCTTTGGGATAGCGACCTTGCTTGAAGGCATGGCAAGCCCCGCTGGTGCGCCAGTTGTTCCTGTGCCTGGCTGGGCTTTCCGTTTGGTGACCATGGTTACCCTTACGGCAGGCACTGTCCTTATTATGTGGATCGGTGAACAAATCACTGAAAAAGGCATAGGAAACGGCATTTCCCTTATCATTTTTGCGGGGATTGTTGTATCTATTCCTGGGGCACTTATCAAGTCAGTAAGCCTTATTGCTGCAGGCGATATGAGCATCCTTTTTGCTATCGCAATTGTATTGATTATGGCGGCTGTGCTCTTTGGCGTTGTCTTTATGGAAAGAGCGCAAAGGCGTGTGCCTGTGCAATACGCAAAAAGACAGGTTGGACGCAAGGTATATGGCGGTCAGTCAACTCACTTGCCTTTACGAGTAAACACTGCCGGTGTAATACCACCAATCTTTGCTTCAAGCCTTTTGATGTTCCCAGCAACTTTGGCAAGCTTTGGCCAGTCAGAATGGTTGCAAACTGTAGCGGCTTGGTTTTCACCGACAACAGCTATTTATAATGTTGTCTTCATTGCCTTGATTTTCTTCTTCTGTTTCTTTTATACTGCTATCATTTTTGATACTAGAGATGTTTCAGAAAACTTGAAGAAAGCCGGTGGCTTTGTACCGGGTATCCGCCCGGGTGAAAAGACCATGGAATATCTTGACGGTGTACTTTCTCGTCTTACCCTTTGGGGAGCGGTGTACATTTCAATTATTTCTGTCTTGCCAATGTTGTTAATTGCGCATTTTAACGTCCCTTTCTACTTTGGTGGAACAAGCATTCTCATTATGGTTGGCGTAGCTATGGACTTTATGTCTCAAGTTGAATCCTACATGATTTCACGCCAATATGAGAGCCTTATGCCTAAAGGACGCAAAGGGCGTAACTAAGATGAAGAAGTACCGTGGCGTCTTCTTAAAAAATGAACGTGAGATCGGCTATATGCGTATAGCCAATCGCATGGTCGCCACGATACTACATGAGCTTGGCAAAGAAGTCCGTCCGGGCTTGCCAACGCTCTATTTTGAAGAAAAAGTTCGGCAAATGTGCAATGAGTTTAAGGTTAGGCCGTCCTTCCTTGGTTATTTGGGTTTTCCCTTTGCCTTGTGTTGTTCGGTAAATGAGACCATTGTACACGGTTTTCCCTCTGAATACATCCTTAAAGAAGGCGATATTGTTTCCTTTGATGTGGGCGTTGTATATGAAGGATTTCACGGAGATGCTGCTCGCACATTTAAGGTGGGGGCAGTTTCTGAAGAAGCTGATAGGCTTATGCGAATCACTCGTGAAAGCCTCGAACTTGGAGTGGCAGAAGCCCGAGTGGGTAATGAATTGCTTGATATTTCAAGAGCCGTTCAAAACCACATTGAAGGGGCTGGGCTGCATGTAATCAGGCGTTTTGTGGGTCATGGCATTGGCACTTCTTTGCATGAAAAGCCAGAAGTCCTTAACTTTGTACCTACAAACCCAAAGCCTTTACCGCTTAAAGCGGGCATGGTGCTTGCGATTGAGCCTATGGTGGCTATTGGGACCTTGGAAGTTGATATCTTAGATGATCAGTGGACAGCCAATACCAAAGATAAATCTTTGTCGGCGCATTATGAGCATTCTGTAGCTATCTTACCAAAAGGGCCTGAAATTCTTGACGTATTGGAACCTTTTTGCCCGTGTTGACAATATGGTTTTAATAGGGTAAACTTTTCTGTTCATGCGTTACAGTTGTTGTTGCGCATAATGTAATAAGTGAGGACTTTACGATGAAAGTCAGACCGTCTGTAAAAAAGATCTGTCCTAAGTGCAAGGTAATTCGCCGCGAGGGCATTGTACGTGTGATTTGTGAAAATCCCCGTCACAAGCAACGCCAAGGCTAGTTTTGCTTTTGTCAAATTGTTTGACAAGTGTTGTATATAGAATAGACCATTGATTTTTTACTTGTTTTTTTAGGAGTGAGCTGTGGCCAGATTAGCTGGTGTAGATTTGCCAAGAGGCAAGCGTGCGGATATCGCATTGACGTACATTTTTGGTGTGGGGCGCTTTACGGCACTCAGATTGCTTGATGCAACAGGCATTGATTGGAATCGTTGCATCGACGATTTATCTGCTGATGAGCTTAACGAAATTCGTAAAGAAATTGAACAAAACTACAAAGTCGAAGGTGACTTGCGTCGTGAAATCACTGCGAACATTAAGCGCATGATGGAAATTGGATGCTATGCTGGACTTCGTCACCGTCGTGGCTTGCCTGTTCATGGGCAAAGAACACACACGAATGCCCGCACAAGAAAAGGGCCAAGACGTGGAGCCGTTGGTAAAAAGAAATAATTTTTCTTGCCGAGAGCCGTTTTATTTTTCTTAAGTAAGGCAGCTATCAAAAATGGATAAGAAAAAATGAGTGGCGTATTCATGCCAAAAAAACCAGTTGATCTGTTTTGACAGACAACACAAATCTGTATATGGAAGAAAGAGTATGGCCAGACCAAGACGTGGTACAAAAAAACGGGAAAAGAAAAATATTCCCTTGGGGATTGCACATATTCAGGCAACCTTCAACAATACAATTGTAACCTTTACCGACACCCGTGGCAACACCATTAGCTGGGCTTCAGCAGGGCAGAGCGGTTTTAAGGGCTCTAGGAAATCAACACCTTTTGCTGCACAAATGGCTGCTGAACAAGCCGCCCGCCGCGCACAAGAAAACGGTATGCGTACTGTTGGTGTATATGTTAAAGGGCCTGGTTCAGGCCGTGAAGCAGCTGTACGAGCGATCAATGCGGCTGGCTTTAAAGTTGCCTTTATGCGCGATGTAACACCCATTCCACACAATGGTTGTCGCCCTCCAAAGCGTCGTCGTGCATAAATTTTAGAGCAAAGGCTACTTAAAGCAAAAAGCTTTTGCTTTGATAATCAAAAAAGCCTTGGAAAGCTTGCTATGTGTGCCCTTGCCGATGAATTGACGCAAAAGGTTACAGAAAGCCTAAGTCTTTCGAGGGCTTTGTCTGTGTAGCAACTTTCAAACAGTTTTCAACATTTATTGTTGAAATTTATAAAAAAACGGGGAATTCAATGCTTTGCAAACAAAGTTCCAAACTTGTTATTACACGCAATCTGGCAAACCTAGTACGTCCGGAACAAATTGAGTGTGAGAGCGACCCGAATAATCCAATGTATGGAAAATTCACCTACGAACCGCTAGAGCGGGGTTATGGGGTGACTATTGGCAATTCTTTGCGCCGTGTGCTTCTTTCTTCTTTACAAGGAGCCGCCTTTGTTGCTGTAAAAATTGCCGGTGTGCCGCATGAATTTACATCAATCAACGGTGTGCTAGAAGATGTTACCAACATCATCTTAAATATCAAGCAAGTCCGCCTTGCTATGGATACCGATGAACCGCAAAGATTGATCTTAAAAGCAAGCAAGCAAGGTGTTGTTCGAGCTGCTGATATTGTTGCGAACCAACATGTTGAAATCTTAAACCCAGATTTGTTGCTTGCGACTTTAACGGAAGATGTTGAACTTGACATCGAATTTGAAGCTCGCATGGGTAAAGGCTATGTGCCAGCGGATATGCACGAAGGACTTCAAGACGAAGTTGGCTTGATCAAGCTTGACGCAAGTTTTTCTCCCGTGAGAAAAGTTGCTTATGCCGTTGAGCAGGCGCGCGTTGGGCAAATGACGAACTACGATAAACTTATCCTAGAAGTTTGGACCGACGCTTCTGTAACACCAGAAGACGCCATAGCTTACAGTGCAAAGATCATTACAGATCAAATGTCAGTCTTTATCAACTTTGATGAGCATGTGGCAAGCAGTGCAGAAAATGACTCTGCCGCTGGCGGAGGCGTTGACGATGTTTTGTTTAAGGGCATTGATGAGCTTGAATTGTCTGTGCGTGCAACAAATTGTCTCCGCAGTGCAAATATTGCAACAGTCGGTGAACTTGTGCAAAAGCCTGAAATGGAAATGCTCAAAACAAAGAATTTTGGTAAGAAATCTCTTGACGAAATCAAAGCATTGCTCGCGAGCATGGGACTTGATTTTGGCATGAAAATAGAAAATTTCGAAAAGAAATATCAAGATTGGAAGAGGAAGAATAATCATGAGGCATAGAAATTCTGGCGTAAAACTCAATAGAACGTCTTCACACCGCAAGGCTTTGTTTTCAAATATGGCCAATGCACTAATTACACATGGCAAGATTCGTACTACACTCGTAAAGGCAAAAGCCCTTCGTGCAGTTATCGAACCTCTCATTACACTTGGCTTGCGCAATGATTTGCATTCACGCCGTTTGGCTTACAAGCAACTCAATGACCACAAACAAGTACAAAGACTTTTTGATGTTGTTGCACCTGCTTTCGCCGGTACTCCAGGTGGTTATACTCGTGTTACTCGCCTTGCTTTGCCAAGAAAAGGCGATTGTGCGCCTATGGCGATTATCGAGTTCACAAAGTTTCCTGGCATGAATGAAGAAGTGGCAGTAGTCACCGAAGAAAAGAAAGACTAGTAGGCTGCCCAAAAAGCCCAGTCTGCTTCGTCAGACTTGTTTTTTCTAGACTTTTAGAAAATAATGCTTACCTACTAAAAGAGCCTTGCGGGCTTTTTTAGTAGGCATTTGCATTTGAGGTATCGGCAAAGGGCAAGAGGCTTCATGTAAGGCCTTTGTTGCGATTTGCGGATTTTTGTAAATTAAAACAATAGATTTGGGGGTGCTCTGGTTTCGACGGGGATATGAAAGCCAAAGTTGCAGATCGAGGCGCCGCTGGCCTCGTAAAAAGCGGCAAACAAGTAATTGCAAACGACGATTACGATTTCGCTCTCGCTGCTTAGTAGCGTGGGCAACTGATCACAAGATGATCACGTCAAACCTGGTGATGTCTGATACCTAGGGGCGGCGTAACACTATCAGGCTGGCAAGTGGTTGAGCTTTTTGGGCTTACTTGTGAGACTTTACAAAAAGCTTGCTTGGTGTTGCCTGTTTGGGGGCGAAACACCCGGGACATATAATCTCAAACTATATCTGTAGACGCTTTGCGTGGCCTTTTCTCGGACGCGGGTTCAACTCCCGCCACCTCCACCAAGAGCTCAAAAGTAAGAAAGCCTTTAGTTTCAACGACTAAAGGCTTTTTTGTGTTTTAAGCAGGTTTCATTGTGTTTTTAGGTGTTTAAGTTTGTAA
>CAYJIB010000110.1:0-5957 GCA_964370125.1 uncultured Desulfovibrionaceae bacterium | reverse complement strand
ATAATCTATAAATAGAGTAATGTGACAAGACAACTTCTTCTCAAAGAAAATCCCTATCTCAAAAACCTCAAACAACATTTTTCCACACCCCTCCCTGCAATTTACAAGAGCAAAAAAACGTGCTACTTACTTATAGATTTTAATCAACACCAGTAAATTAAACAAATCAATGGGAGAAAACCGCCAATGAAACTTGCAGCAAGAATGTCTCAAATCAAGCCCTCGGCAACGCTCACCATCAATGCCAAAGCCCTTGAACTCAAATCACAGGGTCTAAACATTATCAGCCTTGCCGTTGGAGAGCCAGACTTTCCAACACCAAAGCACGTTTGCGACGCCGCAAAAGCCGCCATGGACGAAGGCTTCACAAAGTACACAGCCGTCCCAGGCATCGCCCCCTTGCGTCAGGCCGTTGTCGACTATTTTGAAAGACTTTACAAAGTTAAGGCCGAAGTCGCCAATACCATCGTAACAAATGGCGGCAAACAAGCCCTCTACAATATTTTCTTGGCCCTCTTAAATCCTGGCGATGAAGTGCTTGTGCCAGCCCCTTATTGGGTGTCTTATCCTGACATGGTCAGCCTTGCCGACGGTGTCTTTGTGCCTGTCTTTACAGACGCTTCACAAAATTTTAAAGTCACACCTGAAATTTTAGAAAAACAGTACACCGCAAAAAGCCGCATTCTTCTGCTCAATTCTCCCTCAAATCCAACAGGTATCGCCTATTCACAAGAAGAACTCGACGCCCTTGCTGATTGGGCCATCAAGAAAGGCCTCTTCATCATTTCTGATGAAATCTATGACCAGCTTATGTACGACAATTTGCCTTCGGCTTCTCTCTCCCCTTGGTGGGAAAAATACCCGCAACAAGTCGCCATCGTAAACGGCCTTGCTAAAGCCTATTCTATGTCTGGCTGGCGTGTCGGCTTTGTCCTTGCAGACAAAGGCCTGATCAAAGCCATGAGCGAAATCCAAGGCCAAACCACAGCAAATATCTGCTCCATCGCCCAAAAAGGCGCACTCGCCGCTCTCACAGGCCCGCAAGACACAGTAGAAACCATGCGCCAAGCCTTTGAACGCCGCAGAGACATGGCCCTTAAAGAAATCAGCTCTTGGGAAGGGGTGCTTTGCCCAAAACCGCAAGGGGCTTTTTATCTCTTCTTTGATGTTGGCGCCCTCTTTACAAAAGAAGTGCCTGACGCCGCAAGCATGTGCACCATGCTCTTAGAAAAAGCCCATGTCGCCCTTGTGCCCGGTTGTGCTTTTGGAGCGCCAACTTGCTTGCGTATTTCTTATGCTATTGCTGATGATGTGCTTGAGAAGGCCTTGCAGAGCATTAAGAAAGCGCTCTTTTCTTAGAGCATATCCATAAATAAACATTTCGAGGTCGATGACAGTGTCAAAGCCCATTTTTGCTCCGGTCGAGTACCATAAGAGTACACTCCGCTCCACAAAAATGAACTTTTCCTCGTCCTCGACACTCGCTCTGCTTATTTATGGACAAGCTCTTAATTTAATGCCTTAAAAACAGTATGCAGGGAAGTGTGAAATGATTACAGTTCACCAAAAGTACGCCGCCATCGGTAGGCTTAAAGGGGAGACACCTCCCTCTAGCACTGCGCCCGTACTCAAAGCCCTGCATGCTGCCCTAAGTCAAGGCACACTTCCCTGCCTCACCATGCCCTACGCCGAAAGCCTGCAAGAAGCATTGACAAAGCTTGAACCTTTTTTACACAGCTTTAAGCACATGATCGTCCTTGGCATTGGCGGTTCTGCCCTTGGCGCAAGGACGCTCCAACAGGCCTTTTTTCCTGAACAAGACTATCCAAAGCACAAAGGACGCTCTTTGTGGATAGCCGATAACCTCAATGCAAAAACCCTTTCTGCTTGGACGCAAAATCTTGATCCAAAAGAAAGTCTTGTTGTCGTTATCAGCAAATCGGGCGGTACAGTTGAGACAATGGCGCAATACAGCCTTTTTCGCCATTGGCTAAGTGAAGATCTTGGTGAGGCTTGGACAGATCATGTCTTTGCTATTACCGATGAAGAAGAAGGGGTCTTGCGTCAAGAGGTCAAAAATCACAGCTTAAAAAGTCTGCCTGTCCCCAAACATCTTGGAGGGCGTTTTTCTGTTTTTTCTGCTGTTGGCCTTGTGCCTGCCGCTTTTTTGGGCATAGATTGGAAGGCTCTTTTGCAGAGCGCAAAGGCCATAAATGCCTCTCTTGTCGACAATCCAAGAGAAGAAATTCTGCAAAGCCATCCCGCCTGGTCTATCGCCACTTGGGCTGCCCATTGTATGCAAGAAGGCTATGACCAGTTGATTTTCTTCAATTATATTGCGCATTGGCCGAGCCTTGGGGCTTGGTTTAATCAGCTTTGGGCTGAAAGCCTTGGGAAAAATGGCAAAGGAAGTCTGCCTGTGCCTGCCCTTGGTGCGACCGATCAGCATTCCCTTTTACAAATGTTTCTTGATGGAAAGCAAAACAAAGCCTGTCTCTTGTTGCGCTCAGAAGGCGAGACAGCTAAAAATCAACCGACCCTTGTCAATGTGCCTAAGGCCTTTGAGTATTTAGAAGGGAAAAGTCTTGAAGAAATTTTACAAGCAGAATGCCTTGGCACAGCCGCCGCCCTTGCCCAATGCCAAATCCCTCTTATGCACATAAGTCTTAAGAAGAGTGACGAAGAGGCGGCCGGCGCCTTTATGGCCTTGTGCATGACAACAACGCTCTTTACCGCTTGGCTTATAGGGGTCAATCCTGTTGACCAACCCGCTGTTGAACTCAGCAAAAAACTTAGCAAGGCCCAGCTTCTGAGTACGACTTTAGGCGGCGACTTAGCGAGTGTTTCTGATAAAGACAAATCTGAAGAAGCCAAAAAATATGAACAAGAATTGGCCATTATCCAGCAATTTCTTGCTCCTTAAAAATTCATCATGAGCGCGCGCAATACCATATCTTTTAGAATCACACGCCTTGTTTCGTGGGTCTCGCTTGGCGTTATTTTAGCGACAAGTCTTATCCTTGCTGTTGTTATCGGCAATATGGCTCGCACGACCCTCATTGAGCGGCAACAGCAATATGCCTTGCTGATGGCTGAAAATCTCAATCAACAAATGTACCGCCGCTTTGTTTGGCCGACGATTCAGATTTTTGGGCAGATCAGCCTGCGCAATGAAGAGCAATTTGCAAGGCTTGATGAAATTATCCGTTCAAGTATTTTTGGTCTGCCGCAAACGCTTCGGATTTTTGATACAAATGGCCTTGTTAGCTATTCTATAGACGCAAAAGACTTGGGCAGAAAAGACTTGGCCCCGACAAATCTGCGCAATGTCTTTGGTACAGGCAAGCCCACCTTTGAGCTTTTGTCAAATATCAAGATGCTTCACGCCTTTTTCACGCACCCTTTGCCGGAAGGCAGCTTTGTTATGCGTACAACCTTTCCCCTAAGTGCGGTAGCGGGAAAGCTTTCTGAAGAAAATAGTTCAAAAGAAGCCCCGACCATTGGCGTCTTGGTGCTTAGCCAAGACATCACCGAAGATTATAACACAACTATCCGTTTTCAATGGATTCTTATTGCTACTTGTCTTGGCATTGCGGCTGTGCTCTTTCTTTTGCTCCAGCTCTTTATCGGTAGAGCCGAGCGCATTATGGCCGCAAGAATGCAGCGCACGCAAATGCTAGAAAAAACCTTGCGAGACAATGAAATTTTTGTCAGTATGGGGCGCATTATTGCAAGCATTGCCCATGAAATCCGCAATCCTTTGGGGATTATTCGCTCAAGCTCCGAGCTTCTTCTAAAAAGAGCAGAAAACGACAATTTTACGGCCTCAAGCCGAGCCGTCCTCACCGCAATTTATGATGAGTCTTGCCGACTAAGCCGCACAGTCAATGACTTTTTGGATTATGCTAGGCCAAGACAGCCCCGCCAATCCCCCGTTGATTGCGCCTTGCTTATCGAACAAGCCCTGACCTTTTTGCATACAGAATTCACAAAAAATTCTGTCGAACTTATCACGCAAATTGAAAGCCCCTTGCCTGTGCTTGGCGATAAAGATTTGATTTACCGAGCTATTTATAATATCCTGGTCAATGCGCTCCAAGCCATAGGCGATACAGGCATAATTCGTTTGCGTACGCAACGTACCTCTGACAATAAAATCCTTATCGAAATTCACGATACAGGGCCAGGTTTTCCCGACCTTAAGCTGACCAATGTTCTTGAGCCTTTCTTTACCACAAAGGACAATGGAACGGGCCTAGGGCTTCCCATTGTCAATACCATTATCACCAGTCATTCTGGTACTTTACAGCTCGACAATGCCGCAGAAGAGCACGGCGGAGGGGCTATTGTGCGTATGTACTTGCCCATGGATCCACAAGCTATTCCTCTGACTTTGCACGCATAAGCACTTGAAATTCTACAAGAAATATTTGCACATTTTAGTTGAACAAGGAAAAATCTATGTCCGATAAAGCCCACCTTTTAGTTATTGATGATGAAGCCAATTATTTGATCGTGCTTGAAGCCTTATTGCTTGATGCGGGTTATAAGGTGACGACCTTAAACGACCCAGAAACCGCTCTTGCTTTTTTGGAGGAATCAGAGGTTGATGTCTTGATCACCGACATGAAGATGCCCAAGATGACAGGCACAGATATTTTAGGTCATGTAAAAAAGCGCTGGAGTCATATTCCTGTGCTGATTATGACGGCTTATGGCTCTATTGAAGGGGCGGTTGAGGCCATGCGCTATGGGGCTTTTAACTACATCACAAAGCCCTTTTCAAATGATGAAATGCTTTTGTCCATTCAAAATGCCGTTCAGCTTGCCAGTGCGCACAGGCAGTATCGGGTCTTGCGGCAAAGCTTTGAAGACAAATACGGAAAGCACCAGATTATTGGACATTCGTACGCCATTCGAGAGACCTTAGAGCTTATTGAGCGTGCGGGGCCGAGCAAGGCTTCTGTCTTGGTTACTGGGGATTCTGGCACAGGGAAGGAACTTGTCGCTCGTGCCATTCATTTTGCCTCAACTCGACATGAAGCGCCTTTTGTCTCTGTGAATTGCATGGCTTTTAACACTGGGGTTTTAGAGAGCGAGCTTTTTGGGCATGAAAAGGGTTCTTTTACTGGGGCTGTGGCTATGCGTCGTGGGCGTTTTGAGCAAGCGCATGGGGGGACGCTTTTTTTAGATGAAATATCCAATCTTTCTCAAGATTTGCAGATAAAGCTCTTGCGAGTTTTGCAAGAGAGGCGCTTTGAGCGTGTGGGCGGCACAGAAGAAGTTGAAGTCGATATTCGTCTTGTTAGCGCTTCAAATCAAGACCTTCTCACCCTTGTCAATGAGGGCACTTTCCGTGAAGACTTGTATTATCGTTTAAATGTTGTGCATATTCCGATTGCGCCTTTGCGTGAGCGCAGGGAAGACATTCCTTTGCTTGTGGCGCATTTTATTGAAAAGGTTTCAAAAGAAAACAACAGTCCGCCAAAGTCTTTTACGCAAGAAGCCTTGAACTATCTTGTGGGTTATGAATGGCCGGGAAATATTCGGCAATTACAGAATGTTATCGAGCGTTGCCTTGTTTTGACGCCGCATGAAGAAATAAGCCTTGATAATTTGCCGCCAGAAATCCGTGATGAAGAGGCGCAATTTAAGAGCGCGGTAGACCTCTTGCCAGTGGAGCTAGACCTTGCGGCCACTTTAGAACGCATCGAAGCCGCCCTTATCCGCCGTGCCCTTGTGCGAGCAGAATTTGTTCAGGCCAAAGCCGCCGAACTCATCGGCATCTCAAAAAGCCTTATGCAGTATAAACTGAAAAAGTATGGGATTACTGGGCATTAGGGGGAAGTGGGGGTTTTTATTTAAGTAAAGCCCGCAGGCGCCCCTTTTCAGCCACCTATGCTAGTGGCGGAGAGCTTCCATCTTTACTATCTGAAAAGCCTTGTTTGCTTTAGCAA
>CAYJIB010000109.1:0-5969 GCA_964370125.1 uncultured Desulfovibrionaceae bacterium | reverse complement strand
GAAACAATAACCTCTATTAAAAAAATAATCCCAAAAAAAGCCTCAAAAAATTTAAACCCCTAATCTCCCTCGAACCCAATAGAAAACACTTAAAAACAATAAAATAACTATCGTGAAACAATAACCTCTATTAAAAAAATAATCCCAAAAAAAGCCTCAAAAAACGTAAAGCCCTAAAACCCCTCATCTCTCCAAAACAACAAGCGCAACGCACTGACTCTTTTCGTGTGAGATAGACAGGTGTGCGTTTTTTAGGTCAAGTTCTTGTGCTTTTTCGGCTGCTTTTCCCCAAAAGGCGAGTTGTGGTTTGCCGATTTTATTTGATTGAACAGAAATGTCTTGCAATGTTAAGCCGTCTCGAAAGCCTGTACCAAGGGCTTTTGCGGCGGCTTCTTTTGCTGCAAAACGGCTAGCGACAAAGCGGATTTTATCTGGTAATGCGCATGGGGCTTTTTCTCTTTCTTCTGGGTGAAGCAAGAGCGTGAGTGTTCTTTTTGGAAAGCGAGTGAGCAAATGCTCGATACGTTCAAGGCTTACGATGTCAATGCCGATTCCGATAATCATGGATTTTCCTTTAACATTTTTAAGAGAGCTATACAAAAGCTTCTCTTATAACAAGCACGATCAGGGCCCCAAGGCTCAAAAAAGGCCCAAAAGGCAGGGCTCTTTGCCACAGGGCATAATCTTTTCCATAAAAAAGACGCTGTAAAAGCATGGCAAGTATCCCAAGGCTGGCGGACAGAGCAAAAAAGAGTGAAACATCATAAGGCCCAATTAAGGCGCCTAAGAAAAAAGCGTATTTCACATCGCCAAGGCCAAGGGCTTCTTTTTTTCGGACATACAAAAAATATAGGTACAAGGTGCCTAATAGGCCGCCCGCAAACAAAGCGCCATACAGAGCGTGCTGCCAAGAAAATATTTTGACATACAGCCCTAGAGGCACTAGTACAAATAAAGCCCCGAGAGTACAGGCATCTGGCAAGATATACACACAAAAATCGATGCAAGAAGCCACAAGCAAGACCGAGAAAATCAGGAAATATAAGGCAAATTCAAGGCTCGAGCCAAAATGCCAAAAAAGAGCAAGGCAAGCAAGGCCAGTAACAAGCTCAATGCAAGCATAAAAAGGGCTGATAGACGCATGGCAAAAAGCGCATTTTCCACGCAAAAAAATGTAGCTCAAAATAGGCACAAGTTGCCAAGATGTTAACGTCTTGTTGCAAGAAGGGCAGGCTGAGCGATTGCCCATAAAAGAAGCAAAAAAAGAAAAAGGCTGATCACACTTTTCGGCCTGCACATATCTATAAATGGTGCAAGCATAAAAACTGCCAAAAATACAGCCAAAGAAAAAGACAAATAGACTCAACATAACAAAAGTTTAACCTATCAAAAGAAAAAAGACAATCCGACAAAAAATCCAAGAAAAAAGCAAATAAGGCACAAATCCCTTTGTGTACAAAAATTTTCACTGCGTACACACCTTGCCAAAAAGCACAAAATGCCCTATACTATACTATTAACAAGTCAGTTTAAGAACGTGATTTATGTGAAAATTACGAACTTTCAAAAAGCGATATACATTTTTTACAGCGGAACTTCATGGCAACCTTTACCTATAAAGCGACAAATTCCTCAGGGAAGACAGTGAGCGGCCTGATCGAGGCAGACTCAGAAAGACTGGCCATAAATGCCCTTAGCGCAAAAGGACTTATCCCTTTTTCGGTGAGCATGGCTTATGGTTCTGCAGCAGCAGGCGCAAGCCCCAGTAGAGAAGGTCTTTCAAGTATTGGGCGTTTTCGTGCCTTTCTCGCTTCTTTTCAAAGTGTCCCCCAAGCCACAGTCGCCGCCGTCGCAAGACAGCTGGCTACGCTTTTCCGTGCGGGCCTTCCTCTTGATGAAGCCCTTGCCAGTCTTTGTGCGCATGAAGACGGCTCAAAAATGCGTGAAGTATTGGCGCAAGTGCGTGACAGTATTTTAACAGGAAAGACCTTGGCAGACAGTATGGCCGCCTTTCCAAGAGTCTTTTCGTCGACCTTTATTACTATGGTGCGAGCGGGTGAAGAAGCGGGAACTTTAGAGCTTGTTATCGAACGCTATGCCACACACATTGAACAGCAAGTCGCCCTTGTAAGAAAAGTGCAGGCCACCTTGGCCTATCCAGTGCTTATGCTGCTTGTGGGAACGGGCATTGTCTTCTTTCTTTTGGCCTATGTTATTCCGCAGGTCACGACCATCTTTGCCGACATGGGGCGCGCTTTGCCTATGCCCACGCAAATCCTCTTAAATATCAGCGATACTTTACGCTCTTCTTGGTGGATTATCCTTGCTGTTTTTGGGATTGCCTTGTTTCTCTTTATACGCTATATACGGACGGATAAAGGCAGAACATGGTGGCATACCTTTCTTTTGCGTTGCCCGGGCTTTCGCGCGGTTTACCGTCCGCTTATCCTTGGTCACATGGTGCGCACACTGGGAATGCTCTTAAATAATGGTGTTTCCTTGCTAAAAGCCTTGCATATTGTGCAGTCCATTGCCGAAAATGCCCTTATGCACTCTTCAATACAAAGTATGATTGACGGTGTGCAAGCAGGGCGAGATATGTCCCATTTTATGAACAATCCCACGCTTTTCCCGCCGCTAATCCGCCAAATGGTGGCCGCTGGGGAAAAGAGCGGGCAACTTGGAGAAATGCTTCTTTGGGTGGCGGAAGATTGCGAAAACCGTGTCGCCACGCAATTACAAGTTTTAACAGCCCTGCTTGAACCCATCATGATCCTCATGCTCGGTTCGGTTGTGGGCTTTGTGGTCATCGCCATTATGATGCCGATTTTTGAAATGAGCAGTCTTGCGGGATAGGCCCAAAGACCTTAACAAGCTAAAAAAACAAAGACGTACACTATATAATGATAGCTCTCTCACCAAATATACAACAAAAACTCAAAAGCTATGCTTTGCCTGTGGGCATTGCCTTGGCCTGTATTCTTGCGGCCTGGCTTGCGGCTTTGGCGACAAATAATTTGATGAAAGAGGCTATTGTCACACTTGGCAGCGCCACACAAAGCACAAATCAAGCCGAAGACGCGCCTTTGCGTTTTGAAGATTTTAACGTGCTGATGAGCAAAAATCTGCTCGATGTGCTTCTTATGGCGCCAAACACCACGGCCACAGGGCAGATGATTGGCCAAACACAAGAAGCAAGGGGGCCTGTTGTCGACACCGAAGCCGTCCCCCTTAGCGCAGAGCCCTGGACTTTAAGGGGCACTATTGCTGATGACATCAATACAAGGCTAAACCGAGCCTTTATCCTTGTTGACGGCAAAGAAGGCTTGTATCGTCTTGGTGACGCCATTAAGGATTGGACGGTTGTTGCCGTGCAAAGGGGTTCGGTCATTATTGAAAAAGGCGGCAAGCAAGAAAGATTGTCTATGGGAGGCGGTTCAGATTTCTTGGCAAAAAGGCCCGATTTTCAAAGAAAACTTAACAGAAATCGTTTGCAGGCCGTGCTTCGAGACATCCCCACACTTATGCGGGCCCTTGTGGTTCGTCCAAGCCAAGTGGGCAACACAAAAGGCCTTTCTGTTGTGAGCATTGACACACAAAGCTATTTGAACGAACTTGGCTTGCAAGTGGGCGATACCTTAGTAAGCCTCGACAATCAGCCCTTGCAAGGCTTTGGCGATTTGGCAAATTTTATGACCTTGGTCAATAATGAAGTTATTTCCTTAGAGATTATGCGCAATGGACAGCGCACAATTATACACTATCAAATGCAATAAAGCGGGTTTATAATGAACACTTCCTCACACAAAAAACATAAGGCTAAAGCTTTAAGCCTTTGCCCCAAAATTTTTATAGCTCTGGGTCTTTTTGCGACCTTGCTGATATATCTTGTGCTTAGCTCAAGCCTTGCCTTAGCTGCATCACCAGACACACAAGAAAATGGTGAGACCTTTGACAATACAAAGAGCGTGACCATGGATTTTCAGCAAGCCGATATTCATCAGCTTATCCGCTATATCAGTGAAGTTACAGGACGCAATTTCATTACAGACCCCGCGGTAAAGGGGCGTATTACTGTCTATTCGCCTGTCCGTATCACCCCCGAAGAAGCCTTTGACACCTTTGTTTCTATCCTTCGAGTGCATGGCTATGCTGTTCAAAAAACAGGTTCTGCCTATACCATCTTGCCCTTTAAAGAAGGTCTTGGAAAGACAGGCGATATCTTAGTCGGCGAGACAAGTATAGGCGTGCCGCAATCTATCGAAACCCGCATTATCCCCTTAAAGCAAGGCATTGCTTCAGAAGTGGCCAAGGTCTTGCCTTCTCTTCTTGTTTCTGACTATGCTGTTTCGGCCTACACCCCTTCAAATACCTTGGCGATTACCGCTTCAAAAGAGAGCATGAATCTTGTTTTGTCTTTTTTAGAAGAGGTAGAGGCCAGTCACCGACAAGGCTATGCTACTGTAATTACACTGAAATACGGCAATGCAGAAACGCTTTCTGAAGTCATAGGCACCATGCTTAAGGGGCGGGATACAGAAAATCAAAAAAGAGGCATCACCCGTGCAAGCCTTGTTGAGCCAGACAATCGCACAAATACCCTTGTTATTTATGGCGATAGTGAAACCCTTGAACTAGCAAAAGCCACAATCAAAAAACTCGACATCCCTACGCCAGAAGGCAAGGGCGATGTGCATCATGTGACCCTTGCAAATGCCAAAGCCGAAGATTTGGCCGAGGTCTTAAATTCCTTGGTTGAGCGTCAAGTGTCTTCCTCTTCTGCTGATGAAGAATACGAAACGGTCTTGTCTCGTGACATTAAAGTCGTGCCAGATCCCGCAACAAACAGCCTTGTTATCACAGCAAAGCCAGACGAATTTGAAGCTCTTGATGTGATTATCAAAAAGCTTGATATTGTTCGCAATCAGGTTTTTATTGAAGCCCTCATTATGGAAGTGAATGCCGAGAGCTCTTTTGCCTTTGGCATCAACTGGGCGGCGGCGCAAGAAAGCGGCGATTTTGCTATTCTTGGCGGAGTAAATCTTGATGCCGGTGCGATAAGTTTGAGTTCTTCGGGCGGAATTTCTTTGCCAAGCGGTTTGAGCCTTGGCGGTATTATGATGAACGCCTTTTCTATTGGCGGCACAGAATACAATATTCAATCTTTGCTCAATTTGGTAAAGAACAATTCAGACGTCAATGTCTTGGCAACTCCGCAGCTTCTGACCCTTGACAATGAAGAAGCCTCTGTTGAAGTTGTTGACAACATTCCTTTTAATACAGGCAGTACCGCCAGCAATGACGGCACCTATACAACGCAATCAATGGACTATAAGGACGTTGGTGTAAAGCTCAAAATCACACCACGCATCAGCGATGACGGTTCTTTGCGACTTGAGGTTGAGCAAGAGGTCAGCCGAGTGACGCAAGGTGTTATCAACCTTGATGACGGCACCTCTCTTGTTGCGCCGACAACTCGCAAGCGCCTTATCAAGTCGACGATTTTGTTGCATGACGAACAAACCGCTGTTATCGGTGGTCTTTTGGACGACCGCACCGATTCTATTCAAAGCGGTGTACCTGTCCTTTCTGAAATCCCTGTCCTTGGCTGGTTATTTAAATCAACACAAGAAACAAAGACCGAGACAACGCTCTTTGTCTTCATCACGCCAAAGGTTATTCGTTCTTTGAACGATTCCCTTGAACTTACGGCTTCAAAACAGATGGAAGTCCACCAAACAGGCATTGACGAGAACGGCCTTGGCAAGCTGACGATAGGTAGACCAAAAATGCCGAAACCGGTATTTGTGTATTAAACTGCTCACAGGAAGTGAGCAGCCCGCGGAGCGGAGCTAGAAGAGGCCAGCTGGAATTTACTTCCAGCGCAGACGAAGCTAGCTCTAGCTTGTGCCATACAGGAGCCGACCCAAAGGGCGTCCCAAGGAACTTGGGACGTTTACCTTAGGCGA